>JAGDDE010000064.1 GCA_017958185.1 Lachnospiraceae bacterium
GTCATGGCCATGCGCCCGCGCTGCATCATCCTGGATGAGGCGACGGCCATGCTGGATCCGCAGGGACGCCGCGAGGTGCTGCAGACCATCCGCCGCCTGAACCGCGAGCTGAAGATCACCGTGCTCCTGATCACCCACTATATGGAGGAGACGGTGGAGGCCGACCGCATCCTGGTCCTGGACCGGGGGCGGCTGTGTCTGTGCGGCACGCCCCGGGAGGTGTTCTCGCAGGCAGACAGACTGCGGGAGATGGGCCTTACGCTGCCGGCGGCCACACAGCTGGCGGAGCGCCTGCGGGAAGGCGGGCTGCCTCTTCCGGCCGGGATCCTGACCTGCGACGAGCTGGCGGAGGCGCTGTTTTTTCTGAAAGCCGGAAAGGAGCCGCCATGCCGATAATCCTTTCGCACGTTTCCTATGTATATGAGCCCGGGACCGCCATGGAGGCGCCCGGTATCACCGACGTGAGCCTTACGGTCCGGGAAGGCGAGATGCTGGCGATCATCGGACATACCGGCTCGGGGAAATCCACGCTGATCCAGCACCTGAACGGGCTTCTTCTGCCGACAGAGGGGAAAGTATTCTGGAACGGCCGGGATATCACGGAAAAAGGCTTTGACCGCCGCGCTTTTCGCGGCCGGGTGGGCCTGGTCTTCCAGTACCCGGAATACCAGCTGTTTGAGACGGACGTGCTGACGGACGTCTGTTTCGGCCCCAAAAACCAGGGGCTTTCGAAAGAGGAATGCACGGAGAGGGCCCGCGAGGCGATGCGCAGCGTCGGCCTTTCCGAAGCCTACGAAAAACGCTCGCCCTTTGAGCTCTCCGGCGGAGAAAAACGCCGCGCCGCCATCGCCGGCGTGCTGGCCATGCAGCCGGACATCATGATCCTGGACGAGCCGACCGCGGGCCTGGATCCCGGCGGCCGCGAGGAGATCATGGCGCGTCTGTGCGCCCTGCGCGACGGCGGGATGGGGATCGTCATCGTCTCCCACAATATGGACGATGTGGGCCGTTATGCGGACAGAGCCGCGGTCATGGAACACGGGAAACTGGTGCTGGAAGGCACGCCCCGGGAAGTGTTCCGCTGCGAAGAACTGCTGCGGGGCGCCGGTCTGGAAGTGCCGGAGCTCACCCGTCTGATGAGAAAACTGTCGGCCGGCGGCCTGCCCGTCGATACCGATGCGGTCCGCCCCGAGGAGGCGGCCGCCTCGATCCTGCACTGCTTCTGAGGAGAAGGTATGTTCACCAAGATCACCCTGGGACAATACTATCCGGCGGACTCATTCGTCCACAGACTGGATCCCCGTACGAAACTGGCCGTGACACTGCTGTACATCGTGTCACTGTTTGTTGCGAACGGGATCGTCGGCTATGCCCTGGGCGCTGCCTGGATGGCGGCGGCCGTGATCCTTTCCACCGTACCGCTGGGCTACATGTTCCGCGGACTGCGGGGCATCCTGTTCCTTCTGCTCATCAGTGTGGCCTTTAACATGTTCCTGACGCCCGGCGAGGTCATCCTTTCGTTCTGGGTGCTGCAGATCACCCGGGAGGGCCTGCTGCAGGCGCTGCGCATGGCCATCCGGCTCACGCTGCTGGTCATGGGTTCGTCGCTTCTGACCTTTACCACCACGCCCACGGCGCTCACGGACGGTATGGAACAGGGACTGGGCTTTCTGAAAGTCTTCCGGTTCCCGGTCCATGAGATCGCCATGATGATGTCCATCGCCCTGCGCTTCATCCCGATCCTGATGGAAGAAGCGGACAAGATCCGCAAGGCGCAGATGGCGCGCGGCGCCGATTTTGAGTCGGGGGGCCTTATCTCGCGCGCCAAGGCGCTGATCCCCCTTCTGGTGCCGCTCTTTGTTTCGGCCTTCCGCCGTGCCTCCGACCTGGCACTGGCCATGGAAGCCCGCTGTTATCACGGCGGAGACGGCCGCACGCGCATGAAGCCCCTGAAGTATCAGCGGGCGGACTATCTGGTCTACGCGGCCGCGTTTCTGCTCCTGATCGCCATGATCTTCAGCCGGAGGTTCGTATGAAACGCATCATGCTGACGGTCGCCTACGACGGCACCGACTACTGCGGCTGGCAGATCCAGCCGACCGGACTTTCCGTCGAGGAGGTCCTGAACCGGGCGCTGACCCGCCTTCTGGGCGAGGATATCCGGGTGCTGGGCACGAGCCGCACCGATTCCGGCGTCCACTCGCTGGGGAATCTCTGCGTGTTCGATTCCGATACGCGCATCCCCCCGGAAAAGATCTGCTTTGCGCTGAATGAACGCCTGCCGGACGATATCGTGATCCTGCGTTCCGAGGAAGTCCCGGCCGATTTTCACCCGCGCAAGTGCGACAGTATCAAGACCTATGAATATACTGTCTGGCACAGCCGTCTCCCCAATCCCATCGAGCGGCGGACCAGCTATTTCTTTTATATGAGACTGGACGTTGCGCGCATGCGTAAGGCGGCAGCATATCTGGTGGGGGAACACGATTTCAAAAGCTTCTGCTCGGCCCGGACCCAGGTGGAGAGCACGGTGAGGCACGTCACCTGTCTGGAGATCCGGGAGGACGGTCCGCGCATCGTCTTTCACATCGAAGGCACCGGCTTCCTCTACAATATGGTCCGCATCATCGTCGGGACGCTGCTGCGCGTCGGCACCGGGCTGTGGGAGCCGCAGAGGGTCCTTCAGATCCTGGAAGCGCGCGACCGTCAGGCGGCCGGGCCCAAGGTGCCCCCGCAGGGGCTGGTCCTGAAAGAGATCCGTCTGTACCCGGAGGGATATCCTGCGCAGCTGCAGGGAGGAGAAGACGATGAGTGACGAAGCCGAAAAACGCTCGCAGACCCGGGCGCAGCTGAGGAAACTGCGCAGACGCCGGGCCATCCGCAACCGCATCCTCTTTGCCCTGGCGGTGGTGCTGCTGGCTGCCGCGATCGGGCTCTGCATCTGGGCCGCTGTCCGGGTGCTCATCCCGGGCGAAAAGGATCCCGGCGCAGCCACAGACGCGCCGTCCCAGACCGGTCAGGTGCTGCAAAGCCTTCCTTCCGGTACCGGCGCGACGCTCCCTCCGCCGGAAACACAGCCGCCTGCCACGCAGCCGCCTGTCACGCAGCCGCCTGCCACACAGCCGGTCCCTTCGACCGCGCAGGCCGCCCGGCTGGAGCCGCGCATCCTGGAGGAGGTCTGCCGCCTGTGCGCCGGGTATAACTATGACGAGGCGCTGCGCATCCTTCGTCTGATCCCGGATTACGAACAGATCCCCGAAGCGGTGGAAGAGATCGCCGCCATTGAGGCGACGGTCTCCACGCTCGTGGAGATCCCCTACAGCCAGGTCTATCACGTCTTTTTCCATACGCTGATCGCGGACTCGGAGGTCGCTTTCAAGCGGAGCGGCAGCTGGGCAGCCTTTAACGAGACGATGACGACGGTAAAGGAATTCAACGCGATCCTGCAGCAGATGTACGACAACGGCTGGGTACTGGTCCGCCTGCATGACATCGCCGGGTTTAGCGCCTCCGGCGAATTCGTTCCGGGGAGCATCAAGCTGCCGCCGGGCAAAAAGGCCTTTGTGCTTTCGCTCGACGACATTTCCTACTACCATTACATGCTTGAGACCGGCGGGCCGAACGTCAATGCCTTTGCCCGCAAGATCGTGATCGACGCGGACGGCCGTCCCCGCTGCGAATACGTGCAGCAGGACGGGACCGTTGCCGTGGGCGATTATGACGCGGTGCCGCTGCTGGAGAGTTTCATCGAGGCTCACCCGGACTTTTCCTACCGCGGTGCGAAGGGCTGCATCGCCCTGACCGGTTACAACGGGATCCTCGGCTACCGGACGGATTCCATCTATGCCTTTGAGGATACGCCGGCCTTCCGGGAGAAATATCTGAAGGACTGGATCGCCTTTTTCGGCGAAAATGACGGGACTGCCGATGCGACGCTGGCATACTTCGTGCGGGAAAGGAACAATTACCCCGGCATGTATGTCGGTTTTGACCGTGAAAAGGAAAGGGAGCAGGCCCTGGGCGTGGTCATGCGCCTGAAGTCGCTGGGCTGGGAATTCGCCAGCCATACCTGGGGGCATATCAACGTGGAGACCAACAGCCTGGACTCGATCCGCGCCGACAACGAACGCTGGCAGTTCGAGGTGGGCTCGCTGCTGGGCGGTACGGATATCATCATTTTTGCCTTTGGCAGCGATCTGGCAGACTGGCATCCCTACACGGACGAAAACGAGAAATTCGCCTATCTGTCTTCGCAGGGGTTCCATTACTACTGCAACGTTTCCACCTATGAGCTCCCGAACGCCTGGGTGCAGTTCAGCAGCAGTTATCAGTTCCTGCGCCAGGCCCGCGCCAATCTGGACGGTTATGCCATGTGGAAGGAACTGAGCAAGAATCCCGACGGCCGCCTGGATGTTTTCTTCCGGGTGGAGGACGTGTTCGATCCCGCCCGGCCGACGCCGGTGGACGCGGTCAATTACTGATGGCCGCGCCACGGCGGTTTTCCAGCAAGGGCAGCAGGCAGAGATCCTGTAGCTTCGCTATAGCCAATTGGCTGGAATACTTGTCAAGTGGTTTATGAAAAATCAGGCAATCTCTTTGAGAGAATGCCTGATTTTCTTTTTTCTCTAAAGGCAGGTCCCTCAGTTTCTTGATTTGTCTTTGCGTGCAGAATGGATCACCATCTCCGAAAAGCGTTCCGGCGTGATCCTTAGACAGGATATCAAATCCATCAGTGTCTTAAGCGGTAGAGCCGAATATGCAGCAAAAATGCCACCACCATATTACGAGGTTTCCCATACTTTCGGAGCGTCCTGTCGGAGGATCGTCTGTCTTTATTATACAGGAACGTCTATCTCGATCATGTCCATTTGCTTTGTCCTCCTCGGTATTATGTTGAGTTTGGTCGCTTACATTATACCTGAGGCGAGCACTTGGCTCAATTGTGAACTTTTTTGAGAACTAACTTCAATAATCCTTTGGAGGGCATCTGACATGTACAATAATCACAGCCCCTAAAGTCGCACCTGGTCGACTAAAAAAAAGACGCCTGTATTGTTATTTTCGCAAGTATGATATAATGTTTGTGAAAAGGTGACGTTTGTTCTGCCTGTTGCAGGCTAAGACGACTGACAGCCAGTTTCAATATTGCAGCACAGAATTAACATGTAAAAACCAACAATGAGTTATATGGAAAATAAATATGAAAATTTTGATATAATGACTTCTTCATTTTTTTCGCAATGCATGTACAAAAATGACTGTTTTTTTGTA
>JAGDDE010000065.1 GCA_017958185.1 Lachnospiraceae bacterium
CGCGCGCGTTTCTGCGCGCGGCGCGCGTGCCGGTCGCCGCGCCGAGCGCCAACCGCTCGGGCCGGCCCAGCACCACGACCGCGGAACGGGTCCTGGAAGATCTGGACGGACGCGTAGACCTGATCCTGGACGGAGGCCCTTCGGAGATCGGACTGGAGTCGACCATCATCGACGTTTCGGGCGATAAACCCCTCATCCTGCGGCCCGGCTACATCAGCGAAGAGGCGGTCAGGGAACTGCTCCCGGAGACCGCGCTGGACCCGGCCGTGCTGGCGCCGCCCGAAGAAGGTCTGCGCCCCCGCGCTCCCGGAATGAAATACCGGCATTATGCGCCGCGCGCGAAGATGACTCTGATCGACGGGGAAGAGCGCGTGGCAGCCGCCGTGATCCGGGCCCGCGCGCAGGAAGCCCTGTCCCGCGGACTGCATGCCGGGGTGCTGTGCAGCGAGGAGACCGAAAGGTATTATTCGGGACTGGAGACCGTGACCGCCGGCCGCCGCAGCCGGGATATCACTGTGGCGCACCGGCTGTTCCAGGCGCTCCGGGAACTCGATGACAGAGGGTTCGACGTCGTTTTTTCGGAGACTTTCTCCCGCGGCCCGCTGGGAGAGGCCATTATGAACCGGCTCAGAAAGGCAGCCGGCTACCGAGTTGAAAAGGTTGGAGGAAAACAAATGATAGCGATCGGCTGCGACCACGGCGGATACGTGCTGAAACAGACTGTCATGCAGCATCTGCGGGACCGCGGACTGGAGGTCCTGGATCTGGGCTGCTACAGCGAAGCAATGTGTGATTACCCGGTGTACGGCAGAGCCGTCGGCGAAGCGGTCGCCTCGGGCACCTGCGAACGAGGGATCGTCCTGTGCGGGACCGGCATCGGGATCTCGCTGGCCGCCAACCGCGTGCCGGGCATCCGTGCGGCCGTCTGTACAGATACCTACACGGCGCAGCAGACCCGCCGCCACAATGACGCCAACGTGCTCGCCCTGGGCGGCCGCGTGGTCGGCGACGGCCTCGCCCTGAAGATCGTCGATACGTTTCTGGATACGGCCTTTTCGGGAGAGGAACGCCATCTGCACCGCTTGCAGATGATGGACGCGTGGGAGTTTGCAAAGGCAGGAGAAGAGAATGGATAAGAGAGAAGATTACATCAGCTGGGATGAGTATTTCATGGGCGTGGCGGAACTGAGCGCCAAACGGTCCAAGGATCCCAATACGCAGGTGGGCGCCTGCATCGTCAGCGCGGACAACAAGATCCTGTCCATGGGATACAACGGACTGCCAGTGGGCTGTTCGGACGACGAATTCCCCTGGAGCCGCGAGGGCGACCCGTATAATACCAAGTATTACTACGTCGCGCACAGCGAACTGAACGCGATCCTGAATTACCGCGGCGGCAGTCTGGAAGGGAGCAAACTTTATGTGACCCTTTTCCCCTGCAACGAGTGCGCCAAGGCAATCATTCAGGCGGGCATCAAAGCCATTATCTACCGGGATGACAAATACGCCGCCACCTCCGGCATCCGCGCCTCCAAGCGCATGCTGATCGCAGCGGGCGTGGAATTCAGACAATACAAAGAAACGGGCCGCCGGGTCGATCTGACCCTGTAAAAGCGGTGTGAAAGCGCAGACCTTATGATCAGTACCGGAAAGAGGATCCTTATCCTGGCACTGCTGTTTCTGGCCGTCATCACGGCGGGCCTTCTGGCCGGGAGAGTCCGGCAGACGGCGACCGGCGCGGAAGGCACGGTGGAAGCGGCCTCGCTGCCGGTCCTTTATGCAGAGAGGGGCGGGGTGAAACTCGGCCCTCTGTATGGTTATGCCCATACGATGGATGAAAGCTGCTACGAGGGTGTCCTTTTTCCCGTCACCGGCGATCTGAGCACGCAGTTTTATCTGGCGGACGGAGCCGGGATGCCGGAATCCCTCTCGTATGAAGTGCGCAGTCTGACAGACGGCCGCCTGATCCAGCGCGGAACGGTGAGCGAATTCACGGGCACCCGGCGGCTGGCCGGCTTTTCCGTGCGCCTGCAGGACCTTCTGGCCGACGAGACCGTCTACGGGATGCGGATGGAGGTCCGAATAGGCGGACGGACCGCATATTACTATGCGCAGGTCAAAAAGGTCGACGAAGCCAAACTGAACGAGATGCTGGCGTACGCGGTCTCCATGCACAACGGTCTCTATGACCGGGAGACCGCGCTCCCCTTTGCCGCCAAACTGGAACCGGAAGACAACACGGACCGCAATACACTGGCCTACGTCAATATCCACAGCGGCTTCCCGCAGGTGGCCTGGGGGACCTCCGGAGCGGTCCAGACGTCCGATACCTTTGTCACCATCCGTTCCTTCGGCGGCAATTTCGGACATTTCACTTTCCGCTGTCTGGTCGAGGCGCCCACGGGGGAAAACACGTCCGCATCGTTCCGCGTTGAGGAATACATCAGTCTGCAGATGTTCGACGACGTCACCTACCTGCTGCGATACGAGCGGCATACGGAGCAGATCTGGCGGCTCTCCGCCGATAATATCCTGCCCTCCGGGATCCTTCTCGGCGTGCAGGAAGAGGATCGTGTGGAAGCGGTCACCGGTGCCGGCGGCGATGTGACCGCCTTTACCGTGGCCGGCGAACTGTATTCCTACACCGCTTCCTCCCAGCAGCTGACCCGCATCTTCTCTTTCCAGTCCGCCGGCGCGCATGCGCTTCGGACGCTTTGTCCCGACTACCGGATCCGCGTCATGGACGTGGACAGCCGGGGCAATGTCGACTTCCTGATCAGCGGTTATTTCGGCGGCGGGGGCGTGCGCGAGGGCGAAAACGGCCTGTTTTTCTTCCGGTATCTGGCGGAGGAACACCGGCTCGAGGAGCGTCTGGTGCTGACCGGGCGCGGCGGCGCCCGCCAGGTGAGCCTGGAAGCGGACCGGGTCCTGTATGAGAACGGCGAGGAACTGCTGTATTTCCTCTACGGCGGGCGGGTCTGCGCGTATGATTTCTCCTCCGGCGAAGTATCGGTGCTTCTGACGGAGGACGAGACGGCCTCGCTGGTCGTCAGCGAAGACGGGACGACGCTGGCCTGGCTGTCCGGCAGCTCCGCCGATACGGTGCGGGTACTGAACATGAAGACCGGGGAAAGCGCTTCGATCCGTGCGGAAGAGGGCTGTTTCCTGAGGCCGCTCGGATACATCCGCGAAGATCTGATCCTGGGCAGCGGGGAACGGAACGGTCTGATGATCGAGACCGGCGACGGCGTGATCCATCCGTATACCAGACTGCGCATCCTCAGTCCCTCCCAGGAAGAACTGCTGTCCTACTCCTATCCGGACATCCTGATCGCGTCGATCCGCATCGACTCCGACAAAGTGATCATCCGGCGCTTCACGACGGACGGCGGGCTCGGCATCCGTGCCCTCAGCGACGATATGATGCTGCGCAGCGAAAGCACCGATACCTCGGCGGAGAGCCGCTTTTCCTACTATCAGCATACCGATCTGCTGCGCATGCTGCTGCTGCCGCTGAGCAAGATGCCTTCGTTCCTCCGGATCGACGTGCGCAGCGCGGAGAGCGTCCGCTACGGGAACATCCTTCAGCTGCCGTCATACGGCCAGTCGGAGAGGCAGAACCGGTGGTACGCGTACGGCTGCGGCGAACTCAGGGGGATCTTCCGTACGCCGGGCGAGGCGATCGCCGCCGCAGCGGCCGATTACGCCTATGTGACCGATTCGAGCGGCTCGGTCTTCTGGGCCTGGAAGGAAAAAAAGGAGGAAGCACTGCTCGGCGAGCTGCCGAATCTTCAGGACCGCGAGGGGTTGGAGACGACGGGCGCGTCGCTGCGGAATCTGACCTGGTTCATCGACCGGGGCATCCCGGTGCGCTGGGTGAGCCCGGAACTGGGCTCCGTATGGATCGTCGGCTACGAATGGCAGGCGGCCGTTCTGATGAACGAGAACACCCGCCAGGTGTACCGTCTGTCGGAAACGGAAACGGAGCAGCGGCTGGCTTCTCCGTACAACTATACCTGGATCTATCCGTAGAATTGATCAAAGGATCGGGGCGGGACCGCAGGCGGTCCCGCCTTTCTGCGGTCAGGGAGGAGGAAAACAGGCCGCTTCATCTCAGACCGTCCCGGGCTCCGGATCCGGGCGGACGGCGGGGCCTTTTTCTTCGGAGCGCCGCGAACGGATTGACACATCGGACAAAAGCGTTTATAATAGCCCTTGCGCACTGCAGAAGATCCGCGCGGCGGGGCAGACAGCCCCCTTTCCTCCGGGAAAGGACCGGCAGAACTTCTGTGAAAGCGTCAGACGGAAATGGTTGTCCGGTCCTGCGCAATACGGACCGGTGAACCGTGTCAGGTCGGGGACGAAGCAGCACTAAGCAGGAATCCGTATGTGCCGCAGCCAACCGGACAATACCGCCGTCTGGCGTTTTCACAGGGATCCTGACCGGAGCCGGGCGGATTTTTCATTACAAAGAGTTGCCCTTTTTCATTGCAAAGAGTTGGCTGATATGATAAGATAAATCCAAAGGTCCGGCCCTCACGCGGCCGGCCGGAAGGAAGACTATGGCTTACGTTGCACTGTACCGCAAATGGAGACCCGCCTCGTTCGACGAGGTCCGGGGACAGGACGCCGTCGTTACGACGCTCCGCAACCAGATCCTGACGGAGCGGGTGGGGCACGCGTATCTGTTCTGCGGCTCCCGCGGCACCGGCAAGACGTCCGTGGCCAAGATCTTTGCCAGAGCCGTCAACTGCGAGGCTCCGGTGAACGGAGACGCCTGCGGGAACTGCGCCATGTGCCGGGCGATCGCAGCCGGCAGTTCCGTAAATGTGATCGAGATCGACGCGGCATCCAACAACGGCGTGGACAACATCCGGGAGATCCGGGACGAAGTCCAGTACCGTCCTGCGGAAGGCCGATACCGCGTATACATCATAGACGAAGTCCATATGCTCTCGCCGGGCGCCTTCAACGCGCTGCTGAAAACGCTGGAGGAGCCTCCGTCGTATGTGATCTTCATCCTGGCGACCACCGAGCCGCACAAGATCCCTCTCACCGTGCTGTCGCGCTGCCAGCGGTATGATTTCCGGCGCCTTTCGTCGGAGGATATCATCGGCCGGCTGCGGGAACTGGCGGAGGGAGAGCAGGTCGCGGCGGAGGACCGGGCGCTGGCTTATATTGCGCGCAAGGCCGACGGCGCGATGCGCGACGCGATCAGTCTGTTCGACCAGTGCATCTCGGCGGACGACAGCCGCCGTCTGACGTATGAGGACGCCCTGCAGCGCCTCGGCACCGTCGACAGCGAGATCTTAAGCCGCATGCTCCGGGCGCTGATCGCAGAGGACACGACAGAGGCGCTGGCGGTGACGGAGACCGTACGGCTCATGGGACGGGACCTTTCCCGCTTCGTGCAGGACCTGATCTGGTACCAGCGGAACCTCCTTCTGCTAATGACCTCGGGCGCTTCTCCGGACGTTCTGGAGATCTCCGGGGAAGACTGGCTGCGGCTCCGGGAGGAATCGCTCCGGACCGCTCCGGCGCAGCTCATGCGCTTCATACGGCTGTTTTCCTCGCTTTTCAATGAAATGCGTACGGCGGCCGACAAGCGGGTCCTGCTGGAAGTGGCGGTGATCCGGGCCACCCGTCCGGCGACGGAGGCCGGGACAGAGGCGCTGGAAGCGCGCCTGGAGCGTCTGGAAAAACGGACCGAACAGCTGGAAAAGCGCCCCGCAGGAGCGCCTGCCCCCCAGGCAGGAACGGCGAAGCAGCCGGATCAGGCGCCGGTCCGCGTCGTGACCAGAGCGCAGTGGGAAGACCTGCAGACCGTCCGCAAAGACTGGAAGCGTCTGCTTGCGCCCATGGACCGGATCACGGCCAATGCGCTCTCGGACGTCTGGCTGGAACCGAAGGACGGCGGGGTGATGGGCCTCGTTTTCCCCCGGCAGTTCGAATTCACGATGGCCAAGCACTTCGGTGCGGTGGAGGCGATCCGGGAGGCGGTAAAAAACGCCTACGGAAGGGATATACAGTTTGACTGCCGGCTGGCCCTGGACAGGGAAGAACAGCCGAAGTTTGTTACGGATGACGAATTGTCGGCCATCCATATGGAAATAGAAACGGAGGAATGAGCATGGCGAAATTTGGCGGCTACGGCGGCGGGATGAACATGAACAATCTGATGAAGCAGGCACAGCGCATGCAGCGTCAGATGGAAGAAAAGACCAAAGAACTGGAAGAAAAGGAATATACCGTGACGGCGGGCGGCGGTGCCGTGACCGTGGTCATGGGCGGCAATAAAGAGATCAAGTCCCTGCAGCTGGCCCCGGAAGCGGTCGATCCGGATGACGTGGAGATGCTCCAGGATCTGATCGTCGCCGCGGTCAACGAAGCCTACCGCCAGGTCGCCAAAGAGGCGCAGGATGCCATGAGCGGACTGACCGGCGGACTGGGAGGCATGGGATTCTGATGGACTACTACAGCAGTAAGATCCGGACACTGATCGAGGAACTGTCCCGCCTGCCGGGGATCGGAGCCAAATCGGCGACCCGGATGGCCTTCCATCTGATCAATCAGCCGCAGGAGACCGCCGACCGGCTGGCGGATGCGATCCGCGATGCCAGAGCCGGCGTGAGGCTCTGCCGGACCTGCTGTACCGTCACCGACGGGGAGGAATGCCCGATCTGCGCCAGCACCGCCCGGGACCGCAGCACCATCATGGTGGTGGAAAACCCGCGCGACCTGGCCGCTTACGAAAAAACGGGCCGGTATAACGGCCTGTATCACGTGCTGCACGGCGCCATATCCCCGGCGCTGGGCATCGGCCCTTCGGACATCAAGCTGAAGGAACTCATGATGCGTCTGCAGGACGAACAGGTGAAAGAAGTGATCATTGCCACCAACTCCACCCTGGAGGGCGAGACGACGGCGGCGTATCTCAGCAAACTGATCCGGCCGCTGGGCATTCTGACCAGCCGGATCGCCAACGGGATCCCGGTGGGAGGGGATCTCGAATCCATCGACGAAGTCACGCTTCTGCGCGCCCTGGAAGGGCGCAGAGCACTGTGACGGCAGGAGGAGCAGCATGGACAAGTATACGTACAACATCAAAGCCGACAAGATTCAGAAGCTGGTGAAGCGGGGCGACTACGCCACTGCCGTAAAGATTGCGGATACCGTGGACTGGGAAGAGGTGCATTCCGGCCGGATGCTGACCATCACAGCCGCCGCCTATGAACACACGCGCGACTTTAAGACAGCCATCGAACTGCTGGAGATGGCTTACGAGGAATCGCCGGTTGGGAAGCGCATCCTTTACAAACTGACCGGCCTGGCGATCGCCGACGGCAATGAGGCGCTGGCCCAGCGGTATTATGAGATGTTCCTGCAGGAGGCTCCGGACGACAACGGCCGGTATCTCCTTCGCTACCTTCTGGCGGAGCTGCGCGGCGAGGACCTGGACAAGCGCATCGCGATCCTGGAGACCTACCGGAAATATGAATTTGACGAACAGTGGGCCATGCGTCTGGCGGAGTTGTACGATGAAGCAGGATACGGCGATGCCTGCGTGAAGCTCTGCGACGAGATCATCCTGTGGTTCGGCGTGGGCGCCAATGCCGAAGAAGCGATGCGGCTGAAGGAAAAGTACGCGCCGCTTTCCAAGAGCCAGATCGAGCGGCGCGAGAACCGCGAATTCTACGAACAGCGCTACCGCGATGTCGTCAGCGAGTATACCAAACAGAATGCTCCGGCTCCGGAAGCCGAAGCGGCGGAGAACGCAGAGGGCGAAGGCCGTGTGGCCGAGCGAGTCGAAGAATCCGCCGCCTCTCAGGCCCCCGCCAGCGAGCCGCCGGCCCTGATCTGGTCCGACCGCTTCCGTTATGTAGAGGCAGCGGAACTGCAGGGCGCCGTCAGCGGAGCGCTGCGCAAACTGAGCGAGCTGCACGAAAAACGCGGCGAGGCCATGAACAAGCTGACGAGCATCACCGCCCGCAAAATGAACATGATGGGCGTGGTGAGCGCGCTGGTGCGCATCGGCGACAAGGATCTGCTGATCACGGAATCCTCCTCGCTGAAAGACGAGGTCCTGGAGGATTTCATCCGTGTGGCCAAGGAAGATCCGGCCGGCAGCATCTTCGTATTTGCCGATACGGCCGGCCAGCTGGCGTATCTGGATGACCGCATCAACCGGCTGGAGGCCAAGCTTTCGGCGGACGACCTGCCCTCTATCGATCTGAGCGGCGAGGAAGACATCGTCATCCATCTGGAAGGATTGCCGGAAGAGAATTTCAATTTTGATATGGATGCGCCGACCAAGGTGCTGGAAAACCTGGAGCATAAGGATTCCGATGAGGTCCTTCCCGCCGGCGACGGTGCGACCATGGTCGTTCCGGTCTCCCGGATCCGGGAGGAGGCGCACACCGCCGAGGTGCCGGCAGAGGCCGTGAAGGCTGCCGCCGGCGAAGCGGAGACGGAGATCCCCGCGGCGGATCATGACGCGGCGGAAGGAACTCCGGCGGAAACGCAGGAAGACGGCGGGAAGACCGGGGCGGAAGATGAAGACTGGACGGAAGAGGCGGAGCGCATCGTAAACGGGGAAGAGGATCAGCCGGCCGGCCGGGAAGAAACGGCCCGCGCCAAAGGCGCCGCTCTGCTGGCTGCGATCGGCACGGCTTTCGCCAATAAGCGGGGCGAAGAGGAACGCCGGAACAAACTGAAAGAAGAGGCCGATGCCAAGGCTGCCGAAGCGGCAAGGAAAGCTGCCGAGGCCGAAGCCAGGACGCAGGCGGAACTCCGGGCACAGCAGGAAGCGCTGGCTGCGGAAGCCGCTCGCCGGGAGGCGGAAGCCAGAGAATATGAAGCACAGCTGAAGGCGGAAAAACAGGCGGCAGCCGAAGCTGCTGCCAGGGCGGAAGAAGAAGCCCGCCGTGCGGCCGAGGAAGCCGCCGCCAGGGCGGAGGAAGAAGCCCGCGCCGCCGCAAAGCGGGCGGAGGAAGAAGCCCGCCGCGCAGCCGAGGAAGCCGCCGCGAAGGCAGAAGAAGAGGCCCGTGCCGCCGCGAAGCAGGCGGAGGAAGAGAAAAAATCCATTCAGGCCGCCGTTCTGGCCGCACTGGCTGCCACAGAAGCGGAACGTCTCAGCCGGAAAGAGGAAGAAAAAGCCCCTGAACAGAAAGAGGAGAAGATCCGTCAGTCTCTGGCCAATACCGGCGTGATCATCACGGATGAAGAAGTCCGCGCCGCTCTGGCCAGTCTGGAGGAGCAGTCCGAAGCCCGCCGCCGCGAGCAGGAAGCCGAATGGAAAGCCCGGGCTGTTGCCATGCAGGCCGAGCAGGAGGCCAGGGAGAATGCCGCCCGCAAGGATGCGGAACGCGCCCGCTCTGCGGAAGAAGAGGCCCGTGCCGCAGCCGCCGCAGCCGCCGCTGCCGCTGCTGCCGCTGAAAAGGAAGCGGCCACCGCAGCCGAGCGCCTGGAAGAGCGTATCCGTGCAGAAGAAGCCCGCCGTGCCGCCGAACAGGCCGAAGCGGAGCGGATCCTCGCCGAAATGAAGGCGGAGCAGGAAGCGGCCGAGCAGGCCCGGATCCGTGCGGAAGAAGAGGCCAAACGCGAGGCGGAACGCCTGGAAGCGGAACGCCGTGAGGCCGAGCGCCGCGCAGCGGAAGAAATGGCTGCTGCGCGGGCCGCTGCCGAAGCGCAGGCCAAACGCCGCGCCGAGGAAGAGGCCAAGGCACAGAAGGAAGCAGAAGCGGCCGCGGCCAGAGACGCCAAAGAAAGGGCCGCCATGGCGGCCATCGCCGGGCGGGAAGAGGAAAAAGCCCGCAAGGCCGCCGAGAAGGAAGCCAGGAAAGCGCAGAAAGCCGCGGAAAAAGCCGCTGTTCCGGCTCCGGAGGTGGAATATCCTCAGGTCAGCCCGCGGGAAGAACGCTTTGTGGCCTGGGCCCGTGAGTATATGGCCAGTATCGACTGTGTGACCGACGAACTGGGTGTCCTGGCGCTGTATGAAGCGGCCGAAGACCGTTTGAGAGCCGGCGAAGCCCTGACGAAGGAAGAAGCCGAGCAGATGATCGAGGATGCGGCCGACCGTGCGGAGAAGAAGGCCGGCCTGTTCACCCGCCGTTATGATAAGAACGGCTGCCTGATCATCCGGGCCAAGAACATCGAATAAACCAAAACAGAGAAAAGCCCGGACGGGCAGCGCCGCTGCCCGTCCGGGCTTTTCTTTCTTATTTTTTGCTGCCGGGCAAAAAAACGATCCAAAAAAAGGTTGACATTCCCTGTCGAAGGTGGTAGTATATCATTCGCCGCGCAAAACGGGCGGCCGTACATCTGCGGTCCAGATGAGCACCTTGACAATTAAATGATGCATTCCAACCCTGAAAATTTCCTTAAAACAGCGGAGAGAACTCCGCGGCGAGGCCGAAAGGCAGCGCGAGAGGAAAGTTCAGAAGTGAACAAAAATACGACCTTAACAAGGTAAAAACGGACAAAAGAAGCCAAGTGGCATCTTAGGTCTGATCAAATTTCAACATGAGAGTTTGATCCTGGCTCAGGATGAACG
>JAGDDE010000066.1 GCA_017958185.1 Lachnospiraceae bacterium
AACCGCTTGACAAACATTTGTTCGAGTGTTATGATGACGATGCAGGGCGAACAAATGTTCTGCAAGAAGGAGGAAGATCCCATGACCGGAAGAATGCGTTCCGTTTCACAAACAAAATTCAGAAAGGCGGCCGCGGCCCTCATCGTGCTGATCCTGGCGGCTGTGATTGCACTGGGCATCGCCGGAGGGTACCGCGCCGGCGCCTCGGACGGCAAAAAGACCTATTATACGAGCATCAAAGTGGAACAGGGCGAAACGCTCTGGGAGATTGCCGAACGCTATGCAGAATCGGATTCCGCTGCTGACATTGCCGAGTACGTCCGTATGCTGACAAAACTCAACGGCCTGAAGGATGCCGACTGCGTGCGGAGCGGTTCCTATCTGACCGTCACGTACCGGAAATGACCCGGGTATCCGGGACCATCTCATCACGGGACATCCCGCTTTCTCACCGGGCTGTCCTTCTTACCATAAAAACGGCTCCGGCGGGTGAAAGCGGGAGAGCGATCCCTGCGGTGCGTTGTAAGGCCGGAACCGTTCAGTGAGAATATGATCAGCCCACTTCGAAGCCGACACTTCGAATGGAACAGGCTTCTGTCTGCGGTCACCCCCGGCCCGGCGGAAGCCTGATTTTTTGATCAACAGTCAGATCAACACCTCCATGCGTTCCTCCGTCAGAAACAGCCGCCCTCGGCCGGGCGCGGAAGTTCAGCCGTTTTCTGTACGGTCGTCCGCACCGGCTTCCGTTTTCGCGCCGGCGGATGTCTCCGCACCGGCGTCTCCCTGACCTCCGCTGTAGTTTTCACGCAGCTTTACTGCATTGCGGCTGGCGCGCAGGCGGTATTCCGTCGTAGCGGCATAATGCCGTTTGGTCGTGTTGATATCGGAATGGCCCAGTACGTCGGCCACCAGATAGATATCGTTCGTTTCCTGATACAGGCTGGTCCCGTACGTACTGCGCAGTTTATGCGGCGTGATGTTTTTCAGCGTCGTTACCGTACGGGCATATTTTTTCACGAGATTCTCCACGGAACGCACATTGATGCGTTTCATCTGAAGCGAAAGGAAAAACGCATCTTCATGGCCTGGAGCCGGCGTGAGGAGCCGGCGTTCCTCCAGATACAGCTGCAGCGCGTCGGCCACCTCGTCGCTGAAGTAGACGATCGCTTCCTTTCCGCCTTTCCGATGGACGTGTACGCCCATACTGCGGAAATCCACATCTTTGATATCCAGCCCCACACATTCCGAGACCCGGATGCCCGTGCCCAGCAGCAGCGTCAGCATGGCCAGATCCCGGACTTTGGTCTTTTCGTGAAAGACCTGCTGGCGCTCGGTCAGTTTTTCGCCGGACTCCACCTGGTCCAGCAGTTCAGCCACTTCGTCGATATCCAGACGGATGATCTCTTTCTGCGGAGCTTTGGGCATGACGATCAGCGCAGCCGGATTCGTTTTGATCATTTCTTTGCGGAAAAAGTAATTGTACAGCGTCTTGAGGGCGCTGATTTTGCGCATGATCCCGCGGGAATGATTGATACGCTCCAGGTCTTCGGAATGATAATATTTCAGGTAATCAATGAAGGCTTCCAGATCCAGCGCAGTGACCCGGTCAAGCATTTCGACCGTGGTGGAAGAGGGGGTCAGGCCACGGAACGCTTCATGAGAGGCATATAAATAATCGAAAAATACCGTCAGATCGTATGCATACGCGATCCGTGTGCGGGAAGATGTGGTCGGCTCGATGCCCCGGAAAAAGAAGGCGATAAAGGGCGGAAGACCCGCCGTAAGCTGACGCAGCTTTTGCGTATTCAGGATGTCTACCTGTTCATGATAAGGACGATTGGGCATGGGTTCGGTTCACCTCCGGGAAAGTTCGGGCATTTTGTGCGTATCAGCGGCCGTCCGGCCTGCATGCTTCGGCAGACGCTGTGATCTGTATGACACAAAGTACTGATCCGCTTAATTGTCCGACTAAATTAGACGTGTAGCCTATATGTAAATACATTTAACCGACATAATTGAATATTTTTATATACAAAGTAAATTGTTTCTGGTTTAGATGCAATATTTTCTGATCATAATTGCATTAAAATTTAAAGATTCTGCCTATTATGTCTGACGATTTCCGTTTTTTCGGGCCACCCGGGGATATTCCCGTTCAGAATCGCCGAAAAGAACCTGTCCTTGGCGCCGGGATTTTCTTTCGTCAGACGTCGCACCAGATCCTTTACGTAGGCCCGCCGCGTATTGCCGTCTGCCGGACAGGGATTATGAAAGACCGGCAGCTGATTGGCTTTTTGGAAGCCGATGACCTCGGATTCCTCCACGTACATCATAGGCCGGATGACCGTCAGATCCATGCGGTCCAGATATGTGACCGGGGAAAAGCAAAAGAACCGGCTTTCGTAGATCAGGGAAAGCAGCATGGTTTCCACCAGATCGTCCTTATGATGCGCGTAGGCGACCTTATTGCAGCCGAGTTCCCTGGCCGCCGTATTGAAGGCTCCCTTGCGCAGTTTGGCGCAAAGCGAACAGGGATTGGATTCCCGGCGGATATCAAAGACCACCGAGGCGATCTCAGAAGGTACCACATAATATGGCACCTCCAGAGATCCGCACAGTTCACGGATGGGTTGCAGCGCCTCGGCAGCCTGCGGATAGCCCAGATCGACCGTGACGGCCGTGAGCCGGAACGGATGCGGATAAAAGCGCCGCAGACCGGCTAGCGCGCAAAGAAGCGTCAGCGAATCCTTGCCACCGGAAACACCGATGGCGATATGATCGTCGTCGCTGATCATTCGGTACTCATCGATCGCTTTGCGAGTTAAACTCATCAGACGCTGCAGATCCATAAAAACCCTCCAAAACAAGAAAAAACAGTCCTATTTCTTCGTTAAAGTCGTCTTTTGCGAATAGATAGGTCTGTTTGTACGATACTCTTTCCTATGGAACATGTCAAGCACTTTTTCCGAAAAAGTTCAGATCTGGTGCCTCACCACACTGTATTCATCGCCGAATTTATAGTACGGACAGCTGCGCGTATGTCCGATCAGAAAAAGCCGCATCTCGTCTTCATCCAGATCCATCAGACAGGTGTCGCAGTCATATTCTTCATCGTATTCGTAATACAGGCAGGTCTCGCAGGAATCGCCGGACGCTTTGCCTGCGGAGCTTCCCTGAAAGTTCTGAGAAACCGTCATATTGCTCCTCCCTTTTCCTGATGATCATGGCCGTACGGCGCCCCTGGGGCCGCTGCTCCGCGGTAAGGCTCCCCATCCGGCTTCCGGGCCTTATCCCGGCCGGATAAAGATAAATAACAGGAATTCCCGCCGGAACGGCCAAAATGCCTCTAACGGCCAAATTTCGGCCTTCCAGAGGCATTCCGGCTGTACAGTCGGTCATTTGACCGCCGCGTTTTTATCTTTTAGGAGCACGTCATGCGCGCCCCCTTCGACGATGCTCGTGGACGAGACCAGGGTCAGTTTCGCCTTCTGCTGCAGTTCCGGTATCGTCAGCGCCCCGCAGTTGCACATGGTGGACCGCACCTTGCTGAGCGTGAGCAGCACGTTGTCCTTCAGCGAGCCGGCATAGGGCACGTAGGAATCCACGCCCTCTTCGAAAGAAAGCTTCTTGGCGCCGCCCAGATCGTAGCGCTGCCAGTTGCGCGCGCGGGCCGAACCTTCTCCCCAGTATTCTTTATAATAGGTGCCGCCGATGCTGACTTTATTGCTCGGGCTTTCATCGAAGCGGGCAAAATACCGGCCCAGCATGATGAAATCCGCGCCCATGGCCAGCGCCAGCGTGATATGATGGTCATATACGATGCCGCCGTCGGAACAGACAGGCACATAGATGCCGGTCTCCCGGAAATACCGGTCTCTCTCCTGGCAGACATCGATCACGGCCGTAGCCTGCCCGCGGCCGATTCCCTTCGTTTCTCGGGTGATGCAGATGGAGCCTCCACCGATACCGACTTTAACGAAATCGGCGCCCGCCTCGGCCAGGAAGCGGAAGCCTTCGGCATCGACCACATTGCCGGCACCGATCTTCACGCTGTCGCCGTACTTCCCGCGGGCCCAGGCCAGAGTTCTCTTCTGCCACTCCGTAAATCCTTCGGAGGAGTCGATGCACAGCACATCAGCGCCCGCTTCGATCAGGGCCGGGATACGCTGCTCGTAGTCACGCGTATTGATGCCGGCGCCGACGACGTAGCGTTTGGATTCGTCCAGCAGTTCGTTCGGATTCTGCTTGTGCAGATCATAGTCCTTGCGAAAAACGATGTAGCACAGGGAGCCGTCCGCCGCCACGATCGGCAGCTGATTGAGTTTATGTTCCCAGATGATGTCGTTGGCATCCTTCAGCGTCGTGCCTTCCGGAGCCCAGACCAGCCGCTCAAAGGGCGTCATGAAGTCCCGGACCGGTGTGTCCGCCGACATACGGCTCACGCGGTAGTCACGGCTCGTGACCAGTCCTTCCAGTTTGCCTTCCGGCGTCCCGTCGTTGGTGACGGCGATCGTGGAATGCCCGGTGCGCTCCGTCAGTTCGATCACGTCGGCCAGCGTATCGTCCGGACGCAGATTGGAGTCGCTGCGTACGAATCCGGCCTTGTAACTCTTAGCGCGTTTCACCATGGCTGCTTCCTGTTCGATCGTCTGGGAACCGTAAATGAAGGAAACGCCGCCTTCCATGGCCAGCGCAACCGCCAGACGGTCGCCGGAGACGGACTGCATGATGGCCGAGACCAGCGGGATGTTCATGGTGATGGGCGACTCCTCTTCCCCTTTTCGGAATCGTACCAGCGGGGTCTTCAGCGATACGTTGGCAGGGATGCACTCCGCGGAAGAATATCCGGGGATCAACAGATACTCATTAAAGGTGTGGGCGGGTTCCTGGATGAATGTTGCCATACTGCCTCCTTGAGCCGGTTTGTGGATTTTATTAAGTATAAAGGATACGGCCGGAAAAAGCAAGGCGTTTTCCGGCATTTGTTCCGCTTCTTCAATACAGGGCGATGCTGCTGTCCGTGCGGGATTCCGTCCCGCCTACCAGCGTGCCGTTTTCCAGGCGGACGATCATCTGTCCCCGTCCGAAGGAAGCCGTTTCCAGATCGAAACGCACCCGGTGGCCGCGTCGCTCCAGCGCGCGCGCCAGTTCCGGATCGAAGCGGCTCTCGACCGTAACGCTCCCGTCGCGCATCCACTGCCAGCGCGGAGCATCCAGCGCCTGCTGGGGATCGAGATGCGCATCGATATAGTTTGTGATCAGCTGCACATGGCCCTGCGGCTGCATATAACCGCCCATCACGCCGAACGGCCCCAAGGGACCGCCGTCTTTCATGAGAAATCCTGGAATGATCGTATGATACGTCCGCTTTCCGCCGCGCAGCACGTTGGCTGCCGCTGGATCCAGCGAAAAGTCCGCGCCGCGGTTCTGCAGGGCGATGCCCGTGCCTTTCACCACGATCCCGCTCCCGAATCCCATATAATTGGACTGGATGAACGAGACCATATTGCCCTCGCCGTCTGCGCAGCAGAGGTAAACGGTCCCGCCGGAGGGCGGATCCGAAGGCCCGTACTCTCCTGCTTTTTCGCCGATCTCCCGGGCCCGCTGCGCGCCATACTCCGGCCGGATCAGTCTATGCCAGTCTCCCTCCATGAAGTCTGGATCGGTCACATAGCGTAACGCATCGGCAAAGGCAATCTTGACCGCCTCGATCTTCCGGTGGCAGTTCAGCGCCGCATCCGCTTTCGGTTCAAACTCTTTCAGGATATTGAGCGCCATCAGCGCGGTGATCCCCTGACCGTTGGGCGGGATCTCGCACACGTCGTACCCCCGGTAGTTCACCGAGATCGGTTCTACCCACTGCGGACGGAATGCCGCCAGATCTTCAAAACGCATATATCCCCCGAAACGGCGGCTCTCCGCGTCAATCCGCCGGGCCAGGTCTCCTTCATAGAACGAGCGCGCGCCGGTGGCGCCGATCTCCTCCAGCGTATCGGCATGATCCGACAGACGCACGATCTCCCCCGCTTCGGGGGCTTTTCCGCCGGGCGCAAAGGTCTCGAACCACGCATCAAAGCACGGTCCCTTCAGGGAGCGCCGGTAGGAAGCAAGCGCCCTCTGCCAGGAACGGGCAAGATTCGGGGCGCAGGGATATCCCTGCCGGGCGTAACGAACAGCGGGTGAAAGATTCTCTGCCAGGCTCCGTCTGCCGAAGCGTTCTGTCACAGCAGCCCAGGCCGAAGGCGCGCCGGGGACCGTCACCGGGGTCCATCCCGTCAGCGGCATCCTGCCGTCACGGCTGCTGCCGTCTGCCACGATGCGCTCCGGCTCCGCAAGGCGGGGCGCCGGACCGCTGGCGTTCAGTCCGAACAGGCGCTTCTCTTTTTCGCTCCAGATCAGGGCAAAGGCATCGGCCCCGATCCCGTTCGCCGTCGGCTCGGTGACGGTCAGCGCCGCCGCCGCGGCCACGGCGGCGTCCATCGCATTGCCTCCGGCACGCAGTGCTTCCAGACCTGCGGAGGCCGCCTGAGGGCTCGAACAGTTCACCATGCCTCCGCGCGCATACAGCGGGAAACGCTGCGAGCGGTAGGGCTGCCATAAGGGATCAAAACCGGTGTTCATAGCATTGGTTCCTTTCCGGATCGTACGGAAGCCGCCGGAGTTTTTTGTCCGGCTGCGCTTTTTCCTGCCTGCATCATAGCATGCGGCTGCGCAGATCACAAGTCTTTCTGCACTTTCGCTCCCGGGATCCGGCGGTCCGCGCATTTCCTTGATAAAAAAATGTCAATTTCGTCCGAAAACGCCTGTTTTTCTCTTGACAATCTTTTTCCACCGATTATAATATACCCGGGTCAGAAAAGACCCGGGTACTGATTTCTGCAAATAGAAAGGAAAGAACTGTATGAAGAACTATTTTGATCTCAAGGATCAGGTCGCTATCGTTACCGGCTGCTCCACCGGTCTGGGTGTTCAGATGGCCAAAGCGCTTGCCAACCAGGGTGCCAAGATCGTCGTCGTTGCCCGCCGCCAGGCTCTTATCGAGCAGGTCGCTGCCGACCTCACCAAGGAATTCGGCGTCGAGACCCTGCCTGTGCGCTGCGACATCACCGACACCGCCAACGTCGAAGCGCTGGTGGACACCGTTCTGGACAAGTTCGGCCGTATCGATATTCTGATCAACAACGCCGGCACCGGTGCCGTGGCTCCCGCCGAGGACATCACCGATGACCAGTTCCACAACGAGATGAATATCGACCTCTTCGGTTCCTTCCGCGTGGCCCGCGCCGTGGCCAAGAAGGCCATGATCCCCGCCAAGTACGGCCGCATCATCAATATCGCTTCCATGTACGGTCTGGTCGGCAACAAGATCGCCGGTTCCGCTCCGTACCATGCAGCTAAGGGCGGCGTCGTGAACCTGACCCGCGCTCTGGCCGCTGAATGGGGCAAATACGGCATCACCGTCAACGCCATCTGCCCCGGCTACTTCTACACTCCTCTCACGGTCGACACCCTGAATTCCGACTTCTTCCAGCAGAACGCCCGCACCATGATCCCCGAAGAGCGCTACGGCAATGAGGGCGAACTGGATACCGCGGCCCTGTTCCTGGCTTCTCCGAATTCCGCGTATGTTACCGGCGTGAACCTGCCTGTGGACGGCGGCTACACCTGCATGTAATCCCGCAGTCAGCGCATCGCCAGTCCGCAAGGACAGACTCTTATGTTCAAAGGCGGTCCACCGATCCGGCGGACCGCCTTTTCTTCTGAAACACACGTCATCCTTATATCACCCAGGAAAGGAAAGGATCTCATGTACAAGATCGCAACCAAAAAAGCATTGAATCCTACCGTTACCCAGATGGAGATCGAAGCGCCGCTGGTAGCCCGCAAGGCCAAGCCCGGCCAGTTCATCATCCTCCGCGTGGATGCCGAAGGCGAGCGGATTCCGCTCACCGTTGCCGGGACCGATCCCGAACAGGGCACCGTCAAGATCATTTTCCAGATCGTCGGCGCTACCACCGAAAAACTGAACCACAAGGAAGCCGGCGAGTTCATTCAGGACTTCGTCGGACCGCTGGGCGTCGCCACTCATACGGACGGCATCCGCAAGGTCTGTATCGTCGGCGGCGGTGTGGGATGTGCCATCGCCATGCCCGTGGCCCAGGAGTTCCACCGTCTGGGAGCCGAAGTGACTTCCATCATCGGTTTCCGCAGCAAGGACCTGCTGATCCTGGAAGACGAATTCCGCGACTGCTCGGATGAACTCTTCGTCATGACCGACGACGGCTCCTACGCCCGCCAGGGCAACGTCACGGTCCCGCTCAAGGAAATGCTGGAAGCCGGAAAACAGTTCGACGCCATCATCACCATCGGTCCGCTGATCATGATGAAATTCGTCGTCCTGACGGCCAAGCCCTTCGGCGTACCGGTCATCGCTTCCATGAACCCGATCATGATCGACGGCACCGGCATGTGCGGCGGCTGCCGCCTGACCCTGCATCAGGACGGCAAGCGCGTCACCAAGTTCGCCTGCGTCGACGGCCCCGATTTCAACGGGTACGAGATTGATTTCGATGAGGCTATGAGCCGCGGCAGAATGTACGCCGGCTTTGAACGTCACGCTTACGAAGAGGCCTGCAACCTCTTCCGCGCTCAGTAAAGGAGGCCGAGACCTATGGCGATCAATCCCAAAAAGCATGAAATGCCTACCCAGGCTCCGGAAGTCCGCGCGCACAATTTCAACGAAGTCGCACTGGGCTACACCGAGAAAATTGCCGTCGAGGAGGCAAACCGCTGCCTGAACTGCCGCAACCGCCCCTGTGTTTCCGGCTGCCCGGTCAACATCCACATCCCCGAATTCATTGCCAAAATCAAGACCGGCGACTATGAAGGCGCCTATCAGATCATCAGCGAGACCTCTTCTCTTCCCGCGGTCTGCGGCCGTGTCTGCCCTCAGGAGACCCAGTGCGAAAGCAAGTGCACGCTGGGCATCCGCTTTGAGCCGGTCGGTATCGGCCGTCTGGAACGTTTCGTCGCCGACTGGCACAATGCCAACAGCACCGAAGCGCCGCAAGCTCCCGAACCCAACGGACACAAGGTGGCCGTGGTCGGTTCCGGTCCTTCCGGCCTGACCTGCGCCGGCGATCTGGCCAAGAAAGGCTACAAGGTTTCCGTCTTTGAAGCCCTGCATACCGCCGGCGGCGTGCTCGTCTACGGTATCCCCGAGTTCCGTCTTCCCAAGGCCATCGTGGCGAAGGAAGTCGAAACCCTGAAGGCTCTGGGCGTAGACGTCGAGCCCAACGTCGTCATCGGCAAGACCCTGACCATCGACGAGCTGTTCGAGATGGGCTACGAAGCCGTGTTCGTAGGATCCGGCGCCGGCCTGCCCAACTTCATGAACATCCCCGGCGAAAGCCTCAAGGGCGTTTACTCGGCCAATGAGTTCCTTACCCGCTCCAACCTCATGAAAGCCTATCGCGAAGTCAACGATACACCGATCATGAAGGGCGGCAAGGTCGCCGTCGTCGGCGGCGGCAACGTAGCCATGGATGCTGCCCGTACCGCGCTGCGTCTGGGGGCCGAGAAGGTATATATCGTCTACCGTCGTTCCATGGAAGAACTGCCCGCACGTAAGGAAGAAGTCGAGCACGCCATCGAGGAAGGCATCGACTTCCAGCTGCTTCGCAACCCGGTCGAGATCCTGGGCTACAACAATCCGGAAAATCCCCGCGACCCGATGAACGGCTTCGTGACCGGCATCAAGTGCGTCAGGATGGAACTGGGCGAGCCGGATGCCAGCGGACGCCGCCGTCCCGTCGAAGTGCCCGGCAGCGAATTCACGCTGGACGTCGACACCGTCGTCATGTCCATCGGCACCTCGCCCAACCCGCTGATCAAAGACACCACCGAAGGGCTGGAAGTGAACCGCCGCGGCGGGATCATCGTCAATGAAGACGGTCTGACCTCCCGTCACGCCGTGTATGCGGGCGGCGATGCCGTGACCGGCGCCGCAACCGTCATCTCTGCCATGGGTGCCGGCAAGGTGGCCGCCAAGGCGATCGACGAATACCTGAGCGGCAAGTGATCTCCCTCTCTTGTTGAAAGATCCCGCTCCGTGCTCCTTTTTCGGAGGAGCCCGGGGCGGGATTTTTATTTGTCTCAGGGATCACGTATCCCGAGAGGAAACGGAATGGCCGAACAGCCTCTGCGCCTTCTCAGGGATGCGTCTCTTCGATCCCGGGCTCCGACAGGGAAGCCTTCATGCGGCGGACATAGGCGCCTACGAGCGGCGGAGCTTCGCGTCCGTACTGTTCGATGATCCGGACGATGGCGGAACCGACGATCGCTCCGTCGGCAAAGCGTGTCATCTGCCGCGCCTGCGCCGGCGTGGAGATCCCGAAGCCTACCGCACAGGGGATGGAAGTATTCTTCCGGACGATGTGCACCATGGCTCCGATGTCCGTCGTGATCTCGCTGCGTGTCCCGGTCACGCCCAGACTGGAAACGATATACAGGAATCCCTCCGCTTCCCGGGCGATCATGCCGATCCGGTCTTCCGATGTCGGCGCGATCAGACTGATCAGTGCGATCCCGTATTTCCGGCAGAGCGGCGCGAACTCTTCTTTTTCTTCGAACGGAAGATCCGGCAGGATCAGGCCATCCATGCCGATCTCTCGGCAGCGCCGGATAAAACGCTCGGCTCCGTAGGAAAATACCACATTGGCATAGGTCATGAAGACCATGGCGGTCTCCGTCGCCTTCCGCAGCCTTTGGGCGCTTTCAAAGATCCGATCGGTCGTCACGCCCCCGCGTAGCGCCCGAAGATTCGCTCCCTGGATCACGGGGCCTTCGGCGGTCGGATCCGAGAAAGGGATGCCCAGTTCGATCAGATCGGCGCCGTTTTCGGCCGCCTGCAGCACGCAGGCCTCCGTCGTTTCAAGATCCGGGTCACCGCAGGTCAGAAAAGCCACGAAGGCCTTTCCGTTTTCAAAAGCTTTTGCGATCCTACTCATGAAGATCCTCCCCCCGGTAACGGGCAATGGCGGCGCAGTCTTTATCGCCGCGGCCGGACACGGTGATCACGATGATCTGCTCCGGAGAAAGCGACGGAGCCAGTTTCTGCGCATAGGCGATCGCATGGGCCGATTCGATCGCGGGGATGATCCCTTCCGTCCGGGAGAGATACTCAAAAGCGCAGACCGCCTCTTCGTCTGTCACCGCTACGTATTCTGCGCGGCCGCAGTCGTGCAGCCAGGCATGTTCGGGCCCTACGCCAGGATAATCGAGCCCGGCAGAAATGGAATAGACCGGCGCGATCTGCCCGAATTCGTCCTGACAAAAATAACTCTTCATGCCATGGAAGATCCCGAGGCGGCCGGTGCTGATGGTCGCAGCCGTTTCCGCGGTATGGATGCCGCGGCCGGCGGCCTCGCAGCCGATCAGCCGCACGCCCGGATCGTTCAGGAAATGATAAAAACTGCCGATCGCATTACTTCCGCCGCCCACACAGGCGATCACGGCATCCGGCAGCCGGCCTTCCTTTGCCAGGATCTGCGCCCGGATCTCCCGCGAGATGACCGCCTGAAGATCGCGGACGATGGTCGGGAAGGGATGCGGACCCATCACGGATCCCAGACAGTAGTGTGTATCGTCGATCCGTTTCGTCCACTCGCGCATGGCTTCCGAGACCGCGTCTTTCAGGGTGGCGGTCCCGGTAGTGACCGGAACGACCTCGGCGCCCAGCAGCCGCATGCGGTACACATTGAGCGCCTGCCGCCGCGTATCCTCTTCCCCCATAAAAACGACGCATTCCATGCCCATCAGTGCGGCGGCCGTAGCGGTCGCCACCCCGTGCTGTCCGGCTCCTGTTTCTGCGATCAGGCGCGTCTTGCCCATTTTTCTGGCCAGAAGTGCCTGCCCCAGCACGTTGTTGATCTTATGCGCGCCGGTATGATTCAGATCCTCCCTTTTCAGATAGATCCTGGCACCGCCCAGATCGCGCGTCATCTTCTCCGCAAAATACAGGCGGGACGGACGTCCGGCGTATTCATTCAGCAACTGTTCCAGTTCCGCGCAGAAATCCGGATCGTTTTTATACCTGTCATACGCCTTTTCCAGTTCGATCACGGCATTCATCAGCGTTTCGGGAATATATTGACCGCCGTGCGTGCCAAATCTTCCCCGGGGATTTGTCATTGTACCGTTTCCTCCCTGACTGCACGGACAAACGCGTGCATTTTCTTTCTGTCTTTTTTTCCGCCGGTCTCGATACCGGAACTGACGTCCACCGCATAGGGCGCAAGCTTTCTGATGGCTCCGGCAACGTTCGAAGAATCCAGGCCGCCTGCCAGAAAATAAGGACGGCGGATCCCCTCCAGCAGCGACCAGTCAAAACACAGCCCCTCTCCCGCTCCCGCGTCCAGCAGGATCATCTCCGCGGAACTTCTCAGCGCCCGTTCCATGCATTCGGCATCGCGGATGCGGTACGCCTGGATCACGGGTGTCTGTGTAAGCCGGCGGAGGCGGTCTAGGTACTCTTCGTCTTCGCGGCCGTGCAACTGGATGAGATCGATCAAACCGCGCCGGCACAGCGCCGCCACCTTCTCCGGTTCTTCGTCTGCAAAGACGCCGACAGCCCGGATCCGGGATGATAAATGCGCACGCAGCCGCGCCGCCTGCTCCGGAGCGACATACCTCCTGCTTGCCGGTACCAAAACGAATCCGATATAATCGGGCAGCAGTTCATTGGCTGTTTCTATGTCTTCCGGACGGGAAAGCCCGCAAAGCTTTACTTTGGTCATGTCGGTCCTCCTGTCTGCAGGATAGTTTTTGTGCATCTCAGCGAGCGGCTGTCCGGAGCGAGTCTAAAAAGGCCCGTTTATCCCGGCTGCGCATCAGTGCTTCTCCTACGAGCACCGCATCCGCGCCGATCCGCCGCATGTACGCGGCATCCTGCGGCGAACGGACGCCGCTCTCTGCCACGAACAGGGTGTCCGCCGGCACCAGGCCGCGCAGGCGTTCCGCAGTGGAAAGATCCACCGAAAAGGTCCGCAGATCCCGGTTGTTGACACCGATGATCCCGGCCCCTGCCGAAACGGCCATACGGATCTCCGCTTCGTCATGTGTCTCGGTCAATGCCGCCAGGCCGCATTCCCGGCACAGTTCCAGATACTGTTCCAGCTGTGCCGGCGAAAGCAGCGCGCAGATAAGCAGAACGGCCTGAGCACCGAGGATCCGGGCCTGACGGATCTGATAGGTGCTGACGGTAAAATCCTTCCGAAGCATAGGCGTACGGACACAGGAGCGGATCTCGCAGAAGATCCGGTCTGAGCCGAGGAACCTCGTCGGTTCCGTCAGGCACGAGATCGCATCGGCGCCCGCCTCTTCATAGGAACGGGCGATCCCCGTATGATCGAATACGGGATCGATCACACCTCGCGAAGGCGACGCTTTCTTGACTTCGCAGAGGAAGGAAAGTCCTTCTTTCCGCAAGGCTTCCTGAAAGCGCCAACCGTCGCCCGGCCCCATCTCCGCGACCAGTTCCCGGAGGAGACCTTCCGGCAGGTCCTTCTGATCGTTGGCCACGCGGCGCTGCGCCGAAGCAGCCAGTTCATCCAGGATACTCATCGATTGCTGACCTCGATCAGTTTTTCGAGCGTCGCGGCCGCCGCCCCGCTGTCGATCAGCTGCGCGGCCAGCGTGATGCCTTCCGCCATGGACGCGGCCTTGCCGTTCAGATACAGCGCCGCGCCGGCATTCATCAGGACGGCATCCCGTTTGGGTCCGCGTTCGGTCCCGTCCAGGATCTGCCGCGTCAGCGCAGCGTTTTCAGCCGGCGTTCCGCCTTCCAGATCCGATTTTGCACAGCGGACAAAGCCGAAATCCTCCGGGGCGATCACATAATGCTTCATCCAGCCGTTCCGGAATTCGCAGACGGTCGTCGGAGCGCTCAGCGAGATCTCATCCAGTTTATCCTGTCCGTAAACGACCATCCCGCGCTGTACGCCCAGATCGATCAGGACCTGAGCCAGCGTATCGACCAGATAGCCGTCGTAGACGCCTAACAGCTGTGTCTTAGGGGAAGCCGGATTCGTCAGCGGCCCAAGGATATTGAAGACGGTACGGAAACCGAGCTCGCGGCGGATGGATCCGACGTACTTCATGGATGTATGGTATTTCTGCGCGAAGAAGAAGCACATGCCGGCTTCCTTCAGGAGTTCCCGGCATTTTTCCGGCGACTGGCTGATGTTCACGCCCAGCGCCTCCAGACAGTCCGCAGTGCCGGAACGGGAAGATGCCGCGCGGTTCCCGTGTTTGGCGACTTTTACGCCGCCTGCCGCAGCGACCAGAGCGGCCGTCGTGGAGATATTGAAACTGTGGGCATTGTCACCGCCGGTCCCGACGATATCGAAAACGTCCGTATCCGGTTCGACGCGGGTCGCATGGTCGCGCATGGCGGCCGCGCAGCCGGCGATCTCTTCGGCCGTCTCGGCGCGGGCGCTCTTCGTGGAAAGCGCAGCCAGGAAGGCGGCATTTTGCGTGGGGGTCGTTTCTCCGTTCATGATCTCGTTCATGACGGTATACGCTTCTTCATATGACAGATCGCCCTTGCTGACGATCTTGACGATGGCTTCTTTGATCATGGTGTTCCTCCTTGGTGTCAGACAGTTTTTGCTGCTTTGCCTTATCCGCCGGGTCCCGGGACCGTCCCGGCGGGACGTTCCTGTCAAAAGCATAAAAAAACCCGACAGAAGTACGCTTCTGTCAGGGACGAAGTTTTGGTTTTCGCGGTGCCACCCTGATTCACGGCAATGCCGTGCTCTCGACGGGATACAGTCATATCCCCGGCAACTGACGTATGCCCCCACGTCGCAGGATACTCGGCCCAGGCCTTTCAGTGCGCCCTCGGCGGTCCATTTGACGGTCTGTTTCCTGCCCGGCTCTCAGCGCCGCGGGCTCTCTGTGAGGGCATAGCCGCCTTTATCTCCGCTTCAACGGTTTATTGTATTAAATTATGACAGAGTATAACCCACACATTCCGGCTTGTCAAGAGGGATCGGGAACAATTTTTAAAAGATTTTGAACAGACTCTTTAAGTTTTCTTCGCGGTGCTCCTGGCTTTGCGGAACATGAATTTCCGGGCGATCGCGATCCCTGCCTTATAGGGCAGCGGCCGCAGCGCTTTGTCGGCCTCTTTCAGCTTCTCACGGATGGGAAGGCCCTGCGGGCAATGCTTTTCACATTTGCCGCAGCCGGCGCACTGGGAAGCAAAGGCGGGTTCCTTCGTCAGTCCGACGGTCTGGGCATACTGAAAGCGGCCCTGGGTCTTCGACTCGGTAAACATCGTGTTGTAGCACAGAAACGTGCCGGGGATATCGACGCCCTTCGGGCAGGGCATACAGTACCGGCAGCCGGTGCACCCGACTTTTTCTTTTTCCCGGATCGCGGCGACGGCCTCCTTCAGAGCATCGCGGTCGGCCTGCGTGAAAGATCCGGGCAGGGCTGCGTCCGCTGTCCGGCAGTTTTCCCGGACCATTTCCAGAGAATTCATGCCGGAGAGCACCACGGTGACTTCCGGCTGATCGAACAGCCAGCGGACGCTCCATTCGGTCGGCGTCCAGCCCCGGCCGCTTTTCTGCATGACTTTCCGGGCTCCTTCCGGCAGGAGGGTCACCAGTTTGCCCCCGCGCAGGGGTTCCATGATCACGACAGGGATACCACGGGCGGCAGCGGCTTTCAGGCCGGCCGCGCCGGCCTGG
>JAGDDE010000007.1 GCA_017958185.1 Lachnospiraceae bacterium
AGCTGTCCTTAGTACGAGAGGACCGGGATGGACGGACCGCTGGTGCACCGGTTGTTGTATCAACAGCATAGCCTGTTAGCAAAGTCCGGAAGGTATAAACGCTGAAGGCATCTAAGCGTGAAGCCCCACTAAAGATGAGATATCCCTAAGACCCCTTGAAGACGACGAGGTTGATAGGGCAGAGGTGGAAGCACGGCAACGTGTGCAGCTGACTGCTACTAATAGGTCTTGAACTTGATCTTGCTTTTTTCTTCAGAGATCTGTTGCAGATCGGATGTCTGAACTTCTTCGATATGCGGTGCGGTAAAAACCGGCGGCTTTGAGGCCGCCGGTTTTTCATTTTGCGGCCGCAGTGCAGCGCCGCTCGGCAGTGAAAGAGCCGGGACCGGGCTCCGGGGGATCTCCCCCGGAGCAGCCGGTCCCGGCTCTTTTCATCCTGCACGGATCTGTTCAGTCGAGTTCCCGCAGGCCCGTGTACAGTTCGTAATAGCGGCCTTTCATGGCCAGCAGATCATCGTGCGTGCCGCGTTCGATGATCTGTCCCTGTTCCAGCACCATGATCGCATTCGCGTTGCGCACTGTGGAAAGACGGTGGGCGATGACGAAGGTCGTGCGGTCGGCCATGAGGCGGGCCAGACCGTGATCGATGTGACGCTCCGTACGTGTGTCGACGGAGGAAGTCGCTTCATCGAGCACCAGAATCGGCGCTTTGGAGATGGCGGCACGGGCAATGTTGAGCAGCTGCCGCTGTCCCTGCGAAAGATTGCCTCCGTCGCCTTCCAGCATAGTCTGATACCCGTCGGAAAGCCGCATAATGAAGCTGTGCGCCGAGGCTGTCTTGGCGGCCTGGATGACTTCCTCATCGGTCGCATCCAGCCGGCCGTAGCGGATATTCTCCATGACCGTGCCGGTAAACAGGTGCGTATCCTGCAGCACCATGGCAATGTTCCGGCGCAGCACGTCCCGCGGGATCTCCCGGATCTCCGTGCCGTCCACGGTGATCGAACCTTCCTCGATATCATAGAAGCGGTTCAGCAGGTTGGTGATCGTGGTTTTGCCGGCTCCCGTCGAACCCACGAAGGCGATCTTCTGGCCGGGCTTGGCATAAAGGTCGATATGCTTCAGCACGGTCTTTTCGGGCACGTAGCCGAAACTGACGTCCTTCATGATCACATAGCCGCTGATCTCGCCGGCCGCCGGGCCGTGAGCAGGCTGCCCGCCTTCGGGGACGGGATCCGTCTCGGGGGCGGTGTCCATCACTTCAAATACGCGTTCCGCTCCGGCCAGTGCCGAGAACAGGGCGGTCATCTGCTGCGAGATCTGGTTGATCGGCATGGAAAACTGGCGGGAATAGCGGGCAAAGACGGACAGTCCGCCGGCCGTGATCGCGCCGGCGATCATCAGTACGCCGCCGATACCGACGGTCACGGCAAAGGAGATCTGCGAGGTGTTGCCCATGATCGGGCCCATCACGCCGCCCCAGAACGAGGCATAGAACTGTTTGCCGCGCAGGTCGTCGTTCAGCACGCCGAACTCCTCGACGCATTCATCCTCATGATTGAAGACCTTGACGACCTTCTGACCGGTCACCATTTCTTCGATATAGCCGTTGACGGCGCCCAGCGCCGCCTGCTGGCTTTTGTAATATTTCCGGGACAGTCCGGCGATCATCATGCCGCCCCAGGTGAAGATGGGGATGAAGACGACCGTGATCAGCGTCAGGATCCAGCTGGTCGTGATCATGAAGACCAGCGTGCCGATCAGCGTGACCGTGCCGGAGATGATGGAAGTCAGCGAATTGCTGATCATCACGTTGATGTTGTCCACGTCATTGCTGAAGCGCGACATGATCTCGCCGGTCGGGCGGGAGTCGAAGAAGCGCACGGGCAGCCGGGCCATCTTTTCGAACAGGTCGTTGCGGATCGATTCGATCACGTTCTGCGAGACCGAGACCATCAGGCGGCTCTGCATATAGGCGAAGAAGATCTCCAGCAGGTAGATGCCCGCAAGGATCAGGGCTGCGGTCGTGATGAAGGTGGCCACCGGCGCCTCAGGCCCGATGAGTCCGTTGATGCGGTCGATGAGGAAGGTCTCGATCGCGCTGATGTCCAGTTCTTTTTCCGGATGCAGGTACATGCTGAGGCGGTCGATGATCGGAGCCAGCATATACGAGGCGAACAGAGCGGTGACCGTCGTCATCAGCATGCACACGACGGTCAGGATGAGCCGTCCGCGGTAGGGCTTCAGATAGGAGAGCATGCGGGCAACGGTCCGGGCGGTGTTCTTGGGCGTGCCGGAAGCCCGCGCTGCGGGGCCCCTTCCGCCGCCGAACATGCCGCGCGCATCCGCTGCCGAGGTGTTGTACTGTTTTTGCAGCTGTTGCAGATCCCGAGCCATCTTACGCCTCCTTTCCCATCTGAGAACTGTAGATCTCCCGGTACTCTTCGTTCGAGGCGAGCAGTTCTTCGTGGGTGCCGATGCCGGTGACGGCGCCGTCGCCCATGACGACGATCATATCGGCGTCGCGGACGGAGGAGATGCGCTGGGCAATGATCAGCTTGGTCGTATCGGGCAGTTTCTCCCGGAAGGAGGCGCGGATGAGGGCTTCCGTCGCCGTGTCGACGGCGGAGGTGGAATCGTCCAGGATCAGGATCTTCGGCTTCTTCAACAGCGCCCTGGCGATGCAGAGCCGCTGTTTCTGGCCGCCGGAAACGTTGGACCCGCCCTGTTCTATCTTAATTTCCGATTTGGCAGTCAGGCCTTCGATGAACCTGTCGGCGGCGGCGTAACGCGCGGCATCGGCCAGCGCGGCGTCGGAGGCTCCTTCGTCGCCCCAGCGCAGGTTATCCGCGATGCTGCCGGAGAACAGGGTGTTGTTCTGCAGCACCATGCCCACGCCGTCGCGCAGTCTGACCAGCGAATAATCGCGCACGTCCACGCCGTCCACCAGCACCTGCCCCTCGTCGCAGTCATACAGACGCGGGATGAGCGAGACCAGCGTGGTCTTGCCGGAACCGGTGGAGCCGATGATCCCGACCGTGCTGCCGGCCGGGATCTTCAGATCGATCCCGTGCAGCACGCTGTCCGGACTGTTCTTATAATAGCGGAAGGATACGTTTTTGAACTCGATCTCGCCGCGCTCAACGTCCAGATCCGGGCAGGCGGCGTGTTCATCGGTCAGGTCGAGCGGTTCAACGGCGACCTCTTTGATGCGGCGGGCGGAGGCCAGCGCGCGGGAGGAGGTCATCAGCAGGAACGTGACCATGACCAGGGATCCGAGGATCTGGCCGACATACTGGATGAACGAGGAAAGGTCGCCCACCTGCATACCGCCGTCCAGCACGATGCGCCCGCCAAGTAATACCACCGCCAGGATGGTCCCGTACATGAACAGGGACATGATCGGCTGCAGCAGGATCATCAGACGCATGGCGGAGAGGCCGGTATCTTTCAGGTCCTGATTGGCCTCGTGGAAACGGACGATCTCATGGTCTTCCCGGACGAAGCTCTTGATGACGCGGATATTGGTCACATCTTCCTGCACCGTCGTGTTCAGCTTGTCGATCTTCGTCTGCATGGCCGTGAAGCGGGGGAAGCCGACGGAAATGATGATGAAGATGGTGATCAGCATCATGGGCATGGTCACGGCAAAGACGACGGAAAGAGTCGGCTGCAGGGCGATGGCCATGATCAGAGCGGCGATCATCATACCGGGCGCCCGCAGCGCCATCCGCAGCAGCATCGCGATGAAGTTCTGCAGCTGTGTGATGTCGTTGGTCAGGCGCGTCACCAGAGAACCGGTGGAAAAACGGTCGATATTGGCAAAGGAAAAGGCCTGGATGCGGGCAAAGACGTCGGCGCGGAGGTCAGCGGCAAAGCCGACGGAGGCCTTGGTGGCAAAATACGCGCCTCCGATACCGCCCGCCATCATCACCAGGGCCACACCGACCATAGCGGCCATGACCCAGAGGCTTTCTCCGTTGGTCAGCGTCCCGTCTTCCGCCCGGTTGATGACGATGGCCATCAGACGGGGCATAACGACTTCTCCGATGACTTCGACGATCATGCAGAGCGGCCCTATGATGAAGAAGGGAAGATAGGGCTTTACATATTTCATCCAATTCATCGCGGGCGGTCAGTCCTTTCTGCCCCGGGCGGACGCGCGAAGGTCGTCGGATTCTTCGGCGTATCCGCTCAGATTGTCGCGAAGGATCTCCAGGACGGCCGTGAGCGCCGCAAGATCGGCCGGGGCCAGACCCCGGAACATGGCCTCATCGATCTCTCGGAAGCACTTGCGGGAGGTATCGACCACTTCACGGCCCCTGTCGGTCAGATAGACTTTTTTGGCGCGGGCATCGCCGCTGTGGACGACGCGGCGGATGAGCCCGAGTTCTTCCATCCTGTTCAGGGTGATCGTCACGGCGGCGGGGGTATAATCGAAGGCCTCCGCGATGCGGCGCTGCGTGGGCGCCTCTTCCTGACGGGCCAGATACATAAGGATCATATGCTGGGCGCGGTGGATCCCCAGACGGTCGATCTGTGCTTCGATCGCGCGGCGGTGGCGGCGGTCAACGCCGCCGATCAGCTGTACCAGCTTCAGTTCGGTTCTGATTTCCTGTTCCATGGGACTTCCTCCATTGATCATGACTTAACCTTTAATGGGTTAACAAAAACGAGCACAGTGTAGCAAATAGCGGGCGTCTTGTCAAGAAAAATAGCTAAAAATCCGCAAAACGAAGAGACTGTTTCACGGAGCCGTATCAAAATTTCCCCCGGGGTCTTTACGAACGGCCGTTCTTTCGGTAAGATAGGATCAGCGAAGATCCAAGGAGGACCGTATGAGCGAGCCGATCGGTAAAAAACGCGTCACAGGCAGGGAAGAACCTGTCCGGCTGACGATCCTGCATTCCAACGATATCCACGGGGATTTTCTGCCCTCTGTTCAGGATGGCCGGGAGAGGGGCGGTCTGGCCCGTCTGGCCGGCATGCTCCGCCGCGTGCGGAGCGAAGAGCCCAACACGATCTTTGCCGTGGCCGGCGATATGTTCAAGGGCTCCATCATCGACTCGGAGTATCTGGGCATCTCCACGGTGGAACTGATGAACACGCTGGCGCCGGACGTCGTTACGCTGGGCAACCATGAGACCGACTACGGCCTGGCACATCTGCTGTTCATAGAAAAGTGCGCGACATTCCCCATCATCAACGCCAACCTGTTCATCAAGACGAATCACGTGCGCCTGTTCACGCCGTATCTGATCGTCGAGCGCGGACCGTTAAAGATCCTGTTCATCGGCCTGATCACGGACGAAGTGCTGGCGCAGACCCGCAGCGAGGCGGTCATCGGCAGTTTCGTGGACGTGAAAGAAGCCGCGGAGGAGGTCGCGGTCATCTGCGATACCTATAAGACTACCGAGATCGATTATACCGTCCTGCTCACGCATATCGGCTTTGATAAGGACTGCGAACTGGCCGCGCTGCTGGATAAAGGCTGCGGCGTGGATCTGATCATCGGCGGCCATACGCACACGCTCCTGGAAGAGCCGGCCGTGGTGAACGGGATCCCCATCGTACAGGCGGGCACCGGGACAGGGCAGCTGGGGCGGATCGATCTGTCTTTCAGTCCGCGCCGCCATAAGCTGCTGGACTTTTCCTACCGGCTGCTGACGCTGGACGCGGACAGCTGCGAAAACGATCCGGCGGTCGCGCAGCTGATCGACGCCTACAAAGAGGATACCGACACGAAATATCATCAGGTGCTGGCGACGTTCGTTCGGCCGCTCACACACCCGGCCCGCAATCAGGAGACGGAACTCGGCAATCTGTTCGCGGATATCATGCAGGACGGCTCCAGCTTCGATCTGATGATCCTGGGTTCCGGGAGCCTGCGCCTGCCCGTGCTGGGGCCGGTGGTGCACCTGCAGGATCTGAAGGAATTCTTCCCCTACGATGATGCGCTTCACATGCTGACGGTCTCCGGGGCGCAGCTGCGCCGCATGGTCGCACACATACTCCGGGAGGAGGCGTTCAGCGGCCATACCGAGTTCTATCAGTTCTCGCACCAGCTGAAGGTCACCTGGTCGCGCAGCCGGCAGTGTTTTGACTCCTTCACCTTCGAAGGCAGGGAAATGCCGGACGACAAGATGATCCGCATCGCGGTGCAGGACTATCATTTCCAGAATTTCGAGGAATTCTTCGGCATTCCGCTGGCGGAGGTGACCGCCAACCGCCGGCCGCGGGTGATCTGCACGGGCTGTGCCGGCGTGTACGAAGAGCTCCTTGCCGGCCAGCGCGGACTGGATGCCCGCGTGGAAGGCCGGATCCGGATCGTTGAATAAAACAGCAGCAGGAGTTTTTTTCGATTCTTTGCCGCACGGGGCTTTACAAACTGCCGCATATGTGATACATTACCACAAGGACAAAAGAACTTTTAAGTCCGATACAGAGAGATCGGTAAAGTTTGCATATCGTTTCAGAGGGACTGCCGCATGCGGCGGGCCCCGGCTGAAGAGCAGACTTCCGATCAAACGGAAGTCTTTTTTTCGGCCGGGAACAGGAGGAGCGCCCATGAAACGCTATAAGGCAACGCTGATGGACGAAGCGGCCGTGGTCCGTGCGCTCAAACGGATCTCTCATGAGATCGTGGAACGAAATAACGGAGCGGAGAACGTCGTCCTGATCGGCATCCGCCGCCGCGGTGTGCCTCTGGCGGAAATGATCGCCTCCAACATCGAGAAGATCGAAGGGATCCGCCCTCCGTGCGGGACGCTGGATATCACGTACTACCGGGATGACCTGAAACGCGGCAGCGAGAATCCCGTGATCCAGCCGGCTGCGCTGCCGTTTTCGATCGTTTCCCGCGATGTGATCCTGGTAGACGATGTGCTGTTCACCGGGAGGACGGCAGCTGCCGCGCTGGACGCGCTCAAATCCCAGGGCCGCGCCGCCAGCATCCAGCTGGCCGTGCTGGTCGACCGGGGGCATCGGGAACTGCCCATCCGGGGCGACTATGTAGGCAAGAACGTTCCCACCTCGCGCAGCGAGCTGATCTCCGTCAAGATCCCGCCGTTTGAAAAGGGACCGGCCGTGGATCTGTGCGAGATCGAATGAGGACGCCGCGCGTCCGGAAAGGCTCTGACAGGGCGACCTGTTAAGCATCCGGCGGAAGGCCGGATCAATAATCCGCATCCATAGAGATGAGAGATGGAGGAAAAAGTATGAAACTCGTTTACAACGTGGAGGACCGTCCGGGTGTAGGTCAGACGATCATTTTTGCGTTCCAGCAGCTCCTGGCCATCATGGCCGCGACCATCGCGGTGCCTGCGATCATCGGTCATGACATGTCCCCGACGGCCGCGCTGTTCGGCGCCGGTATCGGCACCATCGTTTACCTGCTGTTTACGCGCTCCAAGAGCCCGGTCTTCCTGGGAAGCTCTTTTGCCTTCATCGGTTCCATGTTCGCGGCCTTTGCGGGTGCGGCAACGGTGGCCGGCGGCTATCTGGGCCTCATCCTCGGCGCGCTGTTCGCCGGCCTGGTCTATGTGATCCTTTCCTTCGTCGTAAAAGCGGCGGGCACGGCCTGGATCGATAAGTTGATGCCGGCGGTCGTCATCGGACCGACGGTCGCCATCATCGGTCTTTCGCTGGCCGGAAACGCGGTGGGCGACCTGCTGAGCGGCAATGTGAAGCACACCGAGATCATCGAGGGCGTGGAGACCCTGGTCCAGAACGCGAACCCCTACCTTTGCCTGGTGATCGGTCTGGTGACCCTGTTCACGACCATGTTCTTCTCTGTGTTCGGCAAGGGCATGCTGAAGATGATCCCCTTCATCCTCGGTATCGTGGTCGGCTATATCGTCGCAGCCATCTTCACCGCGATCGGCAATGCGGCAAACATCCAGGCTCTGCAGATCATCGACTTCGGCAAGTTCGCCAGCATGAGCTGGGTCCCGGACATGACCTTCCTGAAAGCTTTCCAGGGCTTCGGCGATCTGTCCTTTGAATACATCGTGACGCTGCTGGTGGCCTACGCCCCCGTGGCCTTCGTAGTGTTCGCCGAGCATATCGCGGACCATAAGAACCTTTCCACCATCATCGGCAAGGATCTGCTGAACGATCCGGGCCTGGACAAGACTCTGCTGGGCGACGGCATCGGCTCTTTCGCCGGCTCGATCTTCGGCGGCTGCCCCAACACCACCTACGGCGAGTCCATCGGCTGCGTGGCCATTTCCGGCAACGCTTCCACCATCACCATCTGGTATACGGCCATCCTGGCGATCGTGATCAGCTTCTTCGGACCGTTCGCGACCTTCCTGGCTACCATCCCCAGCTGCGTCATGGGCGGCGTGTGCATGGCTCTGTACGGATTCATTGCCGTTTCCGGTCTGAAGATGGTGCAGCAGGTCGATCTGGGCGACAACCGCAACATGTTCGTGGTCTCCGTGATCCTGATCGCCGGCATCGGCGGCCTGTCGCTGTCCTTCGGCAACGTGACCATCACCGAGGTCGCCTGCGCCCTGATCCTGGGCATCGTGACCAATCTGGTGCTGGGCGGCGGCAAGGAAGAGACCGCTCCCAAAAAGAAAGGGAAATAAGACAGTTCTGTCATTTCTTTCGGCCCCGCGCTTCCCGCGCGGGGCTTTTTTGACGCAGGAAACGTCCTGCTGCGGGAATCAGTGGCGGAAACCGGGAAGATGTGTTATAGTTGACCATAACGGCCCGCAGACGGGCCGGAAAAAAGCCGCGGGCGTCCCGCAGGGGACTCAATAAGGAAGCAGGTGGAAGTCCTGCGCTGTGCCGGCAACTGTAACGCGGACGAAATCCGATGCCATTGGGACAAAGGTCCCGAGAAGGGGGAGAGTAGGGAGAGGCGGAGCCAGGAGACTTACCCGGGCTAAAATTCTAAAGGAGGATTGCGTTTGCCGGAGAGCGCGCTGCCGGACTGCGGCGCGAGGCACGGATGAAACGCGAATGAGCGTGAAAAACAGCACACTCAAATGGATCCTGGCAGCGGCGGCCGTCGTGGTACTGGCTGTCGGGATCTTCCTGATCGCACGGAATCCTGCGGCGAAGACCGTCGGTACCGTGCAGATCACCGTTCAGGATCAGAACGGAAAGACCCTGGCCGACAAAAAGATCGGCTACAAGGAAGGCGATACCCTGGTATCCCTTCTGGAGAACAACTTTAAAAATGTCCGGATGAAGGACGGCATGCTCATGGACATCGAGTCCCTGGTCACGCCCGACGACTGGTCGTATTACATCGCCTTCTACAAGGACGGAAAGTACAGCGAAGTCGGCGTGGGGAGCGCAGTGCTGGAGCCGGACGCCAGGTATTCCTTCGTCTTTGAAAAACTGGAATACTAAAGCGCATGGGATCCGACCGAAAGAGTTTTCTGACGGCCCGGGAACTGTGCATCATGTCGCTGCTGACGGTGATCCTTTTTCTGCAGGAGCAGATCTTAAACTTCCTGCCCAACATCCAGCTGACGGTGTTCCTGATGCTGCTGTATACCAAATGCCTGGGCCTGTGGAAAACGGGGATGATCGTGACGGTCTATGTGCTGCTGGATTCCGCTTTCATGGGGTCGCTGAATCCGCCGTTTACGGGCGGACAGTGGGTGGCCTGGATGGCCGGAGTGCTGCTGATCGCGACGGTTTTCCGGAAAACGGAGAACGTGCCGGCGCTGACTGGCGGCGCCGTGCTGATGGCGTTTCTCTACTGCTGGATCATGATCCTGCCGACCATGTGGCTGCTGCATGTGGAATTCCTTCCGTATCTGGCTTCGGATCTGCTGTTCGAAGTGATCCTGGCAGCCAGCAGCGCGCTTTCGACGCTGCTGCTCTACGAGCCGCTCAGTAAACTGCTGAGAAAACTGCTGAAGTACACGGAACAAAACTGACGGGACTGCCGGTGTCATGCCGGCAGTCTTTTTATTTTCAGGACAGCTGCTTGCGGCCTGCCGGGGGGGGCAGCGGAGGGATACGGATGCATGCGGGCCCGCCGGTAAACGAGGCGCTGCGGCAGGCGGGCGATTGCCGATTGCGCGCGCGACCCGTGCATGGTATAGTAAAACCGTCCGGTGAAGTTGGCCGGGTGGAAAGAGGTAGCGAATGAAAACGATCACGATCCCCGAAAGGAAAGACGTCCCGGAGGAGTTTACCTGGGACCTGACGCCGATCTTTGCCGATGACGATGCCTGGAAGCGGGCATTCGACGCGGCCGGAGCGTATCCGGACAAACTGAAGGCGTTTGAGGGACGCCTGGGCGAAAGCGCGCAGACGCTGCTGGCGTTTGAGCGCATAAACGATGAGATCGGGCTGGAGATGGGCCGGATCCACGGATATGCCAGTCTGAAGAGCGATCAGGACACCGGCAACAGCCTGTACCAGAATATGCGCGGCATGGCCGTGGGCCTTTCCGTACGGATCGGCGGCGCCGGCGCCTTTGCGCGGCCCGAGCTGCTGTCTCTGCCGGAAGAGACGCTGGAACGGTTCATGAAAGAAGAGCCGGCCCTGGAGGAGTACCGCCGCAGCCTGGAGCAGCTGCGCCGCCGCCGGGCGCACTTTTTGTCGCCGGAGGGCGAAGAGCTGCTCGCGGAAGCCGGAGAAATGGCCGGCGGAGCCGATCATATCGGCAGCACGCTGCGAAACGCCGACCTGACTTTCCCTTCTGTCACCGACAGCGAAGGACGCAGCTGGCCTCTGACGAACGGCTCCTTCGTGACGCTCCTGGAAAGCAGCGACCGCGAGCTGCGGCGCCGAGCATTCGACGCCTACTACGGCCGCATGGGGGAACTGAAGAATACCATCGCGGCTACGCTGGACGCGCAGATGAAGCAGCTGCGTTTCTTTGCGAAGGCTAGGAAATACGGCTCCACGCTGGAAGCGGCGCTGGACCGCACCGAGGTCCCGGAGGCCGTTTACGGCAGCCTGATCGACGCGGTACACGCCAATCTGGACAAAATGTACCGCTACGTGGCGCTCCGAAAACGCTGCCTGGGCGTAGAGGAGCTGCAGATGTACGACGTGTACGTGCCCCTCGTACCGGAAGCGGGCACGGAGATCTCTTTCGAACAGGCCAAGGCGGCCGTGCTGGAAGCGCTGGCCGTGCTGGGAGAGGATTATCTGGCGATCCTCCGCAAGGGCTTTTCCGAGCGCTGGATCGACGTCTATGAAAACCGCGGGAAGCGCGGCGGCGCCTATTCCTCGGGCGGCGCGCGGCCGCATCCGTATGTGCTCCTGAACCATAAGGACAATCTGGACAGCCAGTTCACGCTGGCCCATGAGATGGGGCACGCGCTGCACAGCTGGTACAGCGTGCAGCATCAGCCGGTCAGCACCTCCCGGTATGTGATCTTTGTCGCGGAAGTGGCTTCCACCTGCAACGAGGTGCTGCTGATGCGCCATCTGCTGGCCAAAACGTCGGAGCGCGGCGAGCGGGCGGCCCTGATCAACTATTTCCTGGACAAATTCAAGGGCACGCTCTACCGCCAGACCATGTTTGCGGAGTTCGAGCGGGAGATGGGGCGGCTTTCGGAAGCCGGGCAGACCCTGACGGCCGATCTGCTTTCCGAAAAGTTCCGGGCTTTGAATGCCCTGTATTTCGGACCGGAGATGGTTTCCGACGGGCGGATCGCGCTGGAGTGGACGCGCATCCCGCACTTCTTCTACAATTACTACGTTTTCCAGTACGCGACGGGCTTTTCGGCCGCGGTGGCTCTTGCCAACCGGATCCTGAAGGAGGGAGACCCGGCGGTCCGGGACTACAAGCGCTTCCTCTCGGCCGGTTCTTCGCAGGATCCGATCTCGCTGCTGAAGATCGCCGGCGTAGACATGAGCACCCCGGGACCGGTCGCCAGCGCGCTGGCCCTGTTCGACGAACTGATCGGCGAAATGGAAGCCCTGCAGCCGTGACCGGAAGAAAAGCCCGGCCGAGCAAAACAGACCTGCGAAACGGAGAGGACCGCTTCGCAGGTCTGTTTTTTTGATCGGCAGGTGGATCGGCCCGCGGGAGATGGCTCCCATGCGGGGCTTCGGGGCGGACGGTTCAGCGGGCCCGCTGCGCAAAACGCCGGGCGCCTTCGCACAGGCGGCGGGCGCCTTCTTCGCAGAGAGAGCGCGGCGCAGCGGCATTGACCCGCAGGAAGGCACGGCCGGGAGCGCCGTAGATGCCTCCGTCGGAAACGTACAGCCCGGCTTCCTCCTTGAGGAATTCCGCAAAGCGTTCCGCCCCCGGAAGGGCACTGCAGTCGATCCAGAGCAGGTAGGTGGCCTCGGAGCCGATGACCCGAAGCTGCGGGGCTTCTTCGGCGATGCGCCGGCGGATCATCTGTTTATTTTCGTACAGATAGGCGCGCAGGGCGTCCAGCCAGGGACCGCCCTCGCGGAAAGCGGCGGTTGCCGCCACGCAGGCAAAGGCGTTGGGCTCGGCCACCTCGTCGGTGTTGAGGCCTCGCCATACCTTATGCCGCAGGAAGGGATCCGGCACACAGACGGCTGCCGTCTGCAGACCGGCCAGATTGAAGGTCTTGGTGGGCGCCAGACAGGTGATGCTGATGCTTCGGCACAGGGGGGAGACCGAGGCGAAAGGCACATAGCTGCAGCCGGGATCGGTCAGATCGCAGTGGATCTCGTCCGAGACGACGGTGACACGGTATCTGGCGCAGAGTTCGCCGATGCGCTCGAGCGTCCCGGCGTCCCAGATCTTTCCGACCGGGTTGTGCGGGTTGCAGAGGATGAACAGGGAAGTCTGCGGGTCGGCCAGCTTGGCCTCGAGATCCTCAAAGTCCATGAAATAGGCGCCGTCCCGGTAGATCAGCGGGTTTTCCAGCACGTTTCGCCCGTTATTGAGGATGGAACTGAAGAAGTGATTGTAGACGGGCGTCTGGACGACGACCTTTTCGGCCGGGGTCGTGAGCTTGCGCACGATGCTGGAAAGCGCCGGCAGCACGCCGGTGCAGAAGACCAGCCATTCCGGCTGCATGTCCAGCCCGTGCCGGGTGCGCCACCAGCGGCAGATCGAATCGCTCCACTCGGAGGGGATCTCGGTGTAGCCGAATACGCCCCGGGCGGCGCGGCGCATCACGGCCTCCTTGACGCAGGGCGCGGTATCGAAGTCCATGTCGGCCACCCACATGGGCAGCACGTCTTCCGGAACGTTCCATTTTACCGAATCGGTGACGCGGCGGTCTTCGATCCGGTCGAAATCAAAGTTCATGCTTCTATGTCCTTTCCGTAACTTTCGATGACGGGGCAGAGGATCCGGGTCTTTTGAGGGTCGATGCGTTCTTCATTCAGGATCAGGCAGCCGATGGCGCCGCACCGGATGCGGCCGGCCGCGGGATTCATGACGGAGTCGATCTTTCCTTCGATCTCGCAGTCGACCGTCGAGTATTCAAAGGCGTAGGTCGTATTGAGGAATTTACCGCCCCGGATCACCAGGCGGTCGATGTAGCACAGGCCTTGCAGGCTCTCTACGGTGCAGTCGATGAGCGTGAGCTCCCGGGTGTTCCAGCCCAGGTATTCGCCGGAGATAAACGAGTGGGAGACGGTCACGTTCTCGCAGTTCCAGAAGGCGTCCTTGCAGAGCAGGCGGGAGTTTTTGACATCCACGTTCCTGCAGCCGTCGAAGGCGTAGTTGCCGTACAGGGTGAGCCCGTCGGCGGAGATGTCGCTGCAGTTCATGGCAAAGTAATCGCCCCGGGCGGTCACGTTCTCCAGCTGCACCTGCCGGCAGTTCCAGAGAGTCTCGGCAGCATTGGAAAAACTCACGTCTTTGAGGCGCAGATCCCGGCAGCGGCGGAAATTCTTGGGAGCCTCGATCGCGCAGCCGGTCACGGAAACGCGATCGCTGTACCAGACGCCGGCACGGGCCATCTCGAACCAGACGCTGTCGGTCACCGTAACGTCGCTGCAGTACCACAGCGGATACTTCCAGCGGAACAGGCTTCCGGCGATCTCAACGCCCCGGCTTTCCTTAAGGGGAGATTCCCCGTGATCGAAGATCGAATCGGCGATGCGGACGTTCCGGCTTCCGAACAGGGCGCGCTCGCCCGTGAACGTCTCGCGGCAGTACTCTTTTGCAGGTTCCATGCTGACACCTCTCTTTTACGGTGCAGGAGGGGAATCTCCCCCTCGCTTCCACCGGTTTTCATGCTACCATAAAGAGACGCGAAAAGCAAGCGCGGCAGGCAGGGGGGGGCGCAGGAGGGGTGCGGATAGCGAAAGGCAGCCGGGCCGGCGCGGATCGCGGATTTTTGCGGCGGCGGCTTTTCAACGGCCGGGATTTAGGGTATAATCAGAAAAAAGCCGGAGGCGGGACCCGCTGCGGGATCCTGTGCCTGACCGGCGGAACGTGAGGACGAAACGATGGCGGACGTCAGAGAATACGGGATGGATGCGGTATTTGTCCTGGCCGGCATCCTTGTGCTGGTCTTTCATGAGGCCATGATGGGCGGCATCGCCTGGATGGTCGGCGGCGTGATGCTGCTGTACGCCGTGAACGGCGTGCTGCGGTGGCTGGCGCGGAAAGACCCGGCAAAACGCTTCCTGGAACTGATGGATATGCTGATCCTGGTCGTTCTGGCGGTCGTGGTATTTGCCGTGCACAGCGATTTCACCCGGGTATGCGTGATCTGGGCCATCTGGTCGATCCTGCGCGAGGGCTATGAGGTCGCGGACGTGCTGGAACGCTACCGGCAGCGCGCGGTACGGATCGTGGATTACGCCGAATCGGCGGTCGTGGTGGTGCTTTCGGTGATGCTGGTGCTCTCGCCGGCGGAACATGCGCATGCGCACGTGATCCTGCTGGGGATCGAGCTGATCCTGGAGGTGGTCTTCCCTCTGACCGACCGGCTCATCTTCCGGAAGCAGAACGGACAGGCGGAAAAGCAGGCAGAGAAGGAATGACGGCAGGAAACAGATTTCCGGGGAGCAGGATGGAAAACGAACGAATCGAAGAGACCGTAGGCAGCTGGATGCAGGAGATAGGACTGCGGGACCCGGCCGGAGCCGGGATCCCGGCTCCGCTGTCCTTTGCCGGCGGCGGCCGGTGGCAGCGGGAGATCCGCGGCGTTAGGACAGTGCAGGAACTGAAGAGGCTGGCTGCGGAAGCCGGAGAGGCCGGCGCGATCCCGGACCGGGTCGTGATCGGGAAGGAACTGTCCCGGATGACAGAGCCGGAAGTGGAAGCCCTGGCCGGTGCGGCCGCCGGGTACGGCTTGACGGCCGTTTTTCCGCTCGGAGAGGCCGTGCGGGACGAAGTAGCGCTGCGGGAAGCCGTCTGCTGCGCTGTCAGGGCCGCCGGCTGCGGAGCCGGAGCATTTCAGGTGAAGAGCCACAGCCTTTTATGGCTGCTGGGGCGCGCGCGGGCGACGGGCCTTCTGCCGGCGGGCGTCCGCTTTACCTTTGACGCGGCTGCGGAGGCAGCCGGCGCCAAGGTGCTGCAGGATCTGGGAGCCGACGCGGTCATTGCCGCCCCGGGGAGAAAGATCGGCACTCTGGCCGCTTTGCGCGCCGCTGTCTGGATCCCGCTCGTCTGCCGCATCGGCGGACGGGGGAGCGCCGGCAGCCTGGCCCGCCTGTCGCTGCTGGCAGAGGGCATCCGGATAGCCTCACCCGTCATCCTGTCCTTCGCTTGGCCGAAGGAGACGCCGGGAGAGAGCGCTCCGGGATTAGAGACACAGCGGCTGTTCCGGGAGCTGGCCCGGCTCAAAGAGCGGATCGGGCGGTGAGATTGCGCGGAAAGCGGGGAGCGGGCATGAAGATCGAAAGAATGAAAGAAGAACACCGGGAAGAGGTCCTGGCGATGATGCGCATCTTTTACGCCTCGCCGGCCGTCCTGTCCGACGGATCGGAAGCGATCTTTCAGGCGGATATCGATGCCTGCGTGAAGCCGGGGCCCTATGCGCAGGGCTTCGTCATGACACAGGACGGGGCTTTGGCCGGTTACTGTATGATCGCCAAAAGCTTTTCCACAGAGTTCGGCCGCCGGTGTGTCTGGATCGAAGATCTGTATCTGAGACCGGAATACCGGGGCAGGGGCCTCGGGTCGCAGATGCTGCAGTATCTCATCCGGAAGTATCCGGGAGCCATCCTGCGGCTGGAGGCGGAGCGGGGAAATGCCCGCGCCCTGGAAGTCTACCGAAAGAACGGCTTTGACGAGCTCCCGTACGCGGAACTGAAGCGGATGGAGAAAGAGTGAACGGAAAAGAAAGAGACAGCCGGGGCTGATGCCCCGGCTGTCTGTTTCATAGGATCGTAAGGCGGCGTCAGTCTTCCGGAAACAGCGCCTGACGCGCCGTCCGGGCCGCCGAAGGAGAATACGGGCAGAAGAGTTCCCAGAACCGGCAGGAACGCTGCAGGCGGTCTGTGAGGCCCAGGACCCGCAGCAGCCGCCCGGAACTTTCCGGCCGGTAGACGGAGGAAAGCAGCCGGGGCAGGACCGAAGATGCGGGCAGAGGGACGGCGGAACCCGTGAGGGAACGGGTCAGGAAGCAGATATGCCGCAGCGGCGCTTCGGCCTTTGTCCCCAGCCGGTGTTTGCCGCGCCAGGGCGAACTGCAGAGGATCGGCCCCTCCTCCCCGAAGCGGATGAACGGTTTGTCGTCGTTGATCATGCACACCTCGTCCGGGAACAGTTCCCGCCAGAAACGGACGTGCGTGCTTTTGCCCGTGCCGCTCGGCGCGCAGACGATTACGCCCTCGCCGCGGAAGGCGAAGGCAGAGCCGTGGATCAGCAGAGCATCGCGGTCGGCCAGTTCCTCCGTCAGGCGGCGGAAGAGCGCGGTGGATACCAGATCCCGGCGGCCGGAGACATAGGCCCCGCCCGAGGCCAGGGCTTTTTCTTCGGCGATATCGGCCTCCGTGACCGCGACAGAGCAGACCGGCTCCCGGTCCGTGAGGAATTCCCGGCAGAAGCCGGCGAGGCCGGCCTCGGGAGCGGTCACATGCACCGGCGTCCCGGCGATCTCTATGGTAAATGTTTCTTCCTTCATTCCTTCGCCTCCGGAGAGCCGGACGGCTCCCACAGTCCCAGACGCTCCAGCTGCGAGACGGCCTCTTCGGCGGTCTCTTTTTTACTGTTTAGCACAGAGCGGGTCTTTCTCCGCGTGGATGCCAGATTGGAGGGCTTCAGGAGGCGCCCCCAGCGCTTCATATGCGCCACAGGTGTCAGCCAGGCCCTGTCTTTGATCTCGGGGTAGAGCGCCGCCAGCTGCTCCCGGGGAAGGAACACTTTCCTGGAAAGGAGCTTCAGCTTGCTGCCTCGCTTCTCGATCCCGAGCGCGTCGCTGCGCGTGAGGTCGCCGTACAGGCCGCCGGTCAGGATATACTGCTCCGTCTCTTCCCATCCTGCGCAGGAAGACCCGGTCATCCAGCTTTCGGAGACGCAGCGGAGAGCTTCATAGAGCGTCTCCAGTCCGCCTTCCGAAAGCAGAGCGCGGAACTTTTCCGGATCCCGGTCCCCCCGGCGCTCCAGCAGCCACAGATCCAGCAGCGGGCGCGGCCCGCAGCCGCCGTTGCGCAGATGCTTGGACAGATGCGCCAGATGGTAGAAGGTGAACATTTCCGGCGAAAGGACGTGTTCGGCGCGGCAGCCTTCGGCCGGCCGGGCCTCTTCCCACACACGCTCCAACACCCGGAAGACGTCCGGAAGGCCGTTGGCCTTCGTCCAGAGGGTGTGATGGACTTCGATATGCATCCCGTTTTCCGGGGCGCTGAACCCCTGATGCTGGCCGTACAGGATCCCGGCGTGATAGGAGAGATGCTCCTCCAGCAGCCGGGACGTACGCTCCAGGTCTTCCGGACGGACCAGAAGATCGATATCGGAACTGGTGCGCATCCACGGCGCCGGATACTGCGTCCGCATCACGCTGCCCTTGAGCGGCAAAAAAGGGATCTCTGCCTCTTCCAGCACGCTGCGAAGCTGCTTCAGTTCAAAGGACAGCTGCTCCACCCGCCAGACGGCCCGGAAATAGTCGGCCGACGCCGGCTGTGCCTCTGACTCTCTGCCGTTTCGCCGGAGCGCGTCATATACCAGATGCGCCAGATCGAAGCGGCGGGCCAGACGGAACAGGGCGGCCGGATCGGACAGGCGGAAGTCTTCCGGCAGCGGGGCGCCGGTCAATTCAAAACGCAGGAGCGTGATCAGTTCTTCCTGAACGGGTGTGCGCATGGCGTGATCTCCTTGAAAACGGGCAGGAACGAAGGACGCAGGGCCTTGCCGGCCCAAAAACGGGCCGGCCGCGGGAAAGAAGCGGGCCTAGAACAGAAACGGATCGTCCTCTTCGATGACCTGGAAGTCCAGGTAGTCGAAGGGGATTTCCTCGACAAAACTGTCCCGGTAGAAGCGGGTCCGGGCGATGCGCTGGAAATCGCGGATGTTCATGTCCAGCCAGATGGGCTCCGGCAGATCGAAACGCAGGCAGATCTCCCGCATCGCGGCCATGACTTTGTGCGTACGCGAATCACTGCCGCCGATCTCGGCCACGGTGTCTTTCAGCAGATGGTTTTCCCGGATCAGTTTTCCCCAAATACGCACCCGGCGCCTCCTTCTGTTCCCTGCCGCCGGGCGGATGAGCCTTCCGGCTCCCGGCGCTGACAGGCGCTGCTTTCCGCAGCGCGCTTTGACAACATCATACACGAAGCGCGCACCAAAGTCAAAGCAAATGGCGGCTCCCGCGAAATCCGTGCTTGCATTTTGTCTCCGATGTGTTATACTCTGCTCAAAGATCATTGTTCTGGGAGGGACAAACCATGCCTTTAGTAACCAGTACTGAAATGTTCCGCAAGGCCTATGACGGCGGGTATGCCATCGGCGCCTTCAACGTCAATAACATGGAGATCATCCAGGGTATCGTCGAAGCCGGCCGCGACAACTGCGCTCCGCTGATCCTTCAGGTCTCCAAAGGTGCGCGCAATTACGCGAACCCCATTTACCTCAAGAAGCTCGTCGAAGCGGCGGTGGAAGACTCCGGCCTGCCCATCTGCCTGCACCTCGATCACGGCGACAGCTTTGAGACCTGCAAGAGCTGCGTGGACGGCGGCTTCACCTCTGTCATGATCGACTGCTCCTCCAAGCCTTTTGAAGAGAATATCGCCGAGACCCGCCGCGTGGTGGAATATGCCCACGATCACGGTGTCGTCGTCGAGGCGGAGCTCGGCACGCTGGCCGGTATCGAAGACGAAGTCAGCCATGCCGTAGGTTCCTACACCCGTCCCGAAGAAGTGGAAGAGTTCGTCTCCCGCACCGGCGTAGACTCCCTGGCCATTGCCATCGGCACCAGCCACGGCGCCTACAAGTTCAAACCCGAACAGTGCACGCTGGACGAGAACGGCAAACTGGTGCCTCCGCCCCTGCGCTTCGATATCCTGGAAGAAGTCAGCCGCCGGCTCCCGTACTTCCCCATCGTACTGCACGGCTCGTCCTCCGTTCCGCAGGAGTTCGTGGATATCATCAATCAGTACGGCGGCAAGATGCCCAATGCCGTCGGCGTGCCGGAAGAGCAGCTGCGTCAGGCTTCCCGTCTGGCGGTCTGCAAGATCAACATCGACTCCGACATCCGTCTTGCCATCACCGCGACCATCCGCAAGTTCTTCGCGGAGCATCCGGAAAAATTCGACCCCAGAGAATATCTGAAACCCGCCCGCGCTGCCGTCAAGGCCATGGTCTCCCACAAGCTGGTGAACGTGCTCGGCTGCAACGGAAAAGCGTTCGACTGATCGGCCGAACCTCCGAAAAGGAAGGGACGGCGGTCTTCCGGGACCGCCGTCCACTTTTTATGCACAGAAAAAAGCCGGTTTTGCACGGAAAAAGGCGACTTTTCCTCAAGGCTGCGTGGAAAAAGGGATTTACAAACGGCAGCCTAAGTGGTAACATATAGCCATAGTCGCCTCTTTCAAGGAGAGATCACATGCAATATGTCATGAAAGGCGGAAACCCTCTCGTCGGGGAAGTGATGGTGAGCGGTGCGAAAAATGCCGCGCTCGGCATCCTTGCCGCGGCCACCATGACCGATGAGACGGTTTTTATAGATAATCTGCCCGATGTCCGGGACGTGGAAGTGCTTCTGGCCGCCATCCGGGAGATCGGCGTTTCCGTGATACGTACCAGCCGTCACAGCGTCAAGATCAACGGAGGCAATATCTACACGGTCTGCGCTGACAGTTCCTACATGAGAAAGATCCGCGCGGGATACTATCTTCTGGGAGCCCTGCTCGGCAAGTACCGCCATGCGGAAGTCATGCAGCCCGGCGGCTGCAACATCGGCAACCGTCCCATCGACCAGCATCTCAAAGGCTTCCGCCTGCTGGGTGCGGAGGTGTCGGTCAAGAACAGCAAGATCGTGCTCGATGCCCGCGAGCTGACCGGCGCGCATATCTTCCTGGATATCGCTTCCGTGGGCGCCACCATCAACCTGATGCTGGCTTCCGTGCTGGCCAGGGGCACCACCATCATTGAGAACGCAGCCAAGGAGCCTCACGTCGTGGACGTCGCCAACATGCTGAACAGTATGGGCGCGAACATTCGCGGTGCCGGCATGGACACCATCCGCATTTACGGCGTGGAGCGTCTGCACGGCTGCGAGTATACCGTCATCCCGGACCAGATCGAGGCCGGGACCTTTATGATGGCCGCTGCCATCACCCACGGCGACGTCACGGTCCGCCGCATCATTCCGCAGCATATGGACGCGATCAGCGCCAAACTCATCGAGATGGGCTGCGAAGTGGTCGAAGAAGCCGACGCGATCCGCGTGGTCGG
>JAGDDE010000067.1 GCA_017958185.1 Lachnospiraceae bacterium
ATCAGCACGCGCAGGAACGTGCCCCCTTCGCGGATCGCCCGGAAGAAATACAGATCCATCACGATCGCCGTCAGCACTACGACGACGCTCAGAAGCATCTGCGGTTTGTTGTCGACTGTCAGGCGTTCCAGATTCATCCGGCTGATCATCAGGAAAAAGACGAGCAGGAAGACGGCCGTCAGCGCTACAAAAACGACCGTATCGCGGACGGGACCGCGGCCTTCCGGCCACAGAAGGTTCACGATGTTATAGAACCGGTTGATCAGGTGCTGGACACAGTAGGAAGTCGTCGCGCAGAACAGCGCAGGCCAGAAATCCATCTCCCAGCAGAACCAGGCGCAAAAGACCAGCATGGCGATGATCAGGCTGAAGGCCGCCATCCGGACATAATCGACGTAGTCGCCGTGGATCAGCGGGATCCCCTGCTGGAACACCAGATAGCGGATGCCGCAGAACACGGCGAAGCACCCGGCCAGGCGCACCCAGAACAGGCTGCGCTTCGGCATACGGAAGGCAGCCGTCCACATGCCAAAAAACATGATCAGATTGCCGAGAATGTCCTGAATATATCCTTCCATGGATGGTCCCTACCTTCTCGCATTGTATTCGTTCAGGGCGTCCAGAAACTCCTGCTTTCTCGGACGCGAGATCTCCAGTTCCTCATCTCCCACATAGACATGGTTTCCCTGGATGCGCGTGACGGAGCGCAGATTGACCAGGTAACAGCGGTTGCACTTGCTGAACTGGTCCGACGGCAGCAGTTTTTCGATGGCCCGCATGGTCCCGTAAGCCCGGTAAAGGCCCCGGGAGGTATGATACGTGATGTCGTGATTGGAGATCTCTACGTAATCGAGGCAGCTCAGTTCGATGCGGATCTTGCCTTCGGCCGAGGGAAGGATGACCTCGCGGCCTTCACGTCCGGCACAGCGCTGGATCGCGCGGCTCATCGTGATCTTGAACGCGCCGTAGTTCACCGGTTTCAGCATGTAGTCCAGCGCGTCGTATTTGTAGCCGCGGATCGCATACTTGGCCAGGAACGTGACGAAGATCAGGATGACGGAGGGATCCATGGCGCGCAGACGCTCCGCCGCATCCATTCCGTTCATATGCGGCATATCGATATCCATGAAAACGATATCGTATTCCGAACTATACTCTTCGATAAAGTTGAGCCCGTTCCGAAAGCGGCTGACATTGAACATGACCCCAAATTCTTTCGAGTATTCTTCAATGCATTTCGTCAGTTTTTCCGAGGAGTCAAATTCATCATCCACCAAAGCGATCTTATACACAGGGTCACCTCCCTTTGGATTCAGCATATCACGGTTTGAGGCCGATGAGGCCCCGTCCGCGCGAATTGCGTCTTTTGCAACATGAGCCGAGATGCGGCACCGCTTTTTTCCGGAAGTCCGAGGAAAACCGGCGGCTCCTTTGGCCGTCAGCGCGGCATAGCGTTACGGCTCATCTCCCGGAGGAACCGGGACGGCTGTCCCTTCTCGCCCCGGCTGCCGGAGGTCCAGCTGAGGAAAGCCAGCCGCCGCGCCCTCGTCAGCGCTACGTAAAACATCCGCCGCTCCTCTTCTTCCCGGTCTTCGGACAGCGCGCGGCTGTGCGGCAGGATCCCCTCGCTGAGATCCGGCAGAAAGACCGCGTCGTATTCCAGGCCCTTGGCACCGTGGATCGTGGAGACCGTGACGCCGCGGGGGTCTTCCTTCCTTTCCCGCAGGCGTGCCTGCCGAGCCCGGATCGATTCTTCCCATTCCCGGAGGGTGGCGAATTCCGCGCTTTCCTCCTGGATCAGGTCGAGGCGGTCCAGCGCTTCGCCGGCGCCGCCCATCCGCCCGGCGGCTTCGTTCTTCAGGAATTCGTCGTAGCCCATCTGACGGCGCACATATTCCACGGCGGCAAACGGCCGCAGGCGGGAAAGCACCTCCAGATCGCGGGCAAACGCGGCGATCATCTTCTCCATGCGCGGATGCCCGCGGTAGAACGCGGCCGCCTCGGCCAGATCGAAGGTCTCGCCGGGAATGGACTCCCGGCTCCAGAAGCGTTTCGGGCGGTTCATGACGGGCAGCAGGTCGGCGCGCCGGCGGCTCCCGGCCCCCAGGCGCAGGTAGGTCATCACGTCCCGCACGCTGCGGTGCTCGTAGATGTCCGGCGCCCTGTCCCGCACGCGGAACGGGATGTTTTCCTGCAACAGCGCGTGGAGGAACGGCTGTTCCCGGTAGGCGGTCCGGCACAGGATCGCGATGTTCTCCGGGGGCATCCCGGACTCCGTCAGCCGCAGGATCCGGGCCGTCACGGCGCGCGCCTGGGCCGCCGTGCTTTCGTAGGCGGCAATCTCCGGCTCCGGGCCGGACGGTGCCAGGGCGGTCAGGTCTTTTCGAAAGCGGCTGGTATTGCGGGCGATCACGCGGGAGGCTGCCGCCAGGATCTGCGGGGAACAGCGGTAAGCGCCGCGCAGTCGGAATACCGCCGCGCCGGGATGGTCCTTGACGAAGCGCTGCATCAGTGCGGGATCGGCGCCGCGAAACCCGTAGATGGCCTGGTCATCATCGCCAACGATGAACAGATTGTTTTCCGGCGCTGCCAGCAGCCCGATCAGCTCGTACTGCAGCGGGTTGATGTCCTGGAATTCGTCGACCATCACCCAGGACCAGCGCTTCTGCCAGGCGGCCAACACCTTGGGCCGACTCCTGAACAGCGCCAGCGTCCGGAGCTGCATGTCTTCAAAGTCGATCTTCCGCTCCTTTTTCAGCCGCTCCGCATAGCCCTCATACAGCAGGCGGAACAGCTGCGGCTCGCAGCTTTTGGCCTCATACGCGGCCGTGTCCAGGCGGAAACTCTTCATGCGGCCGATCTCCCGGAGGACGGACGGCAGAAGCTCCGCGTCATCGGCCCAGTCCGGGGCATACTGAAACAGCAGCTCCCGCAGCCAATCCGACTGCTGCGCCGCCGTGACGACCGCCTGCGGATCCAGCTGCACGCTGCTGCGCAGGATCTGATAAAAAATACTGTGAAATGTTCCGAAAACCGCCGCATCGCCCGCCTCTGCTTCGTAGCGGTGCTGCATTTCCCGGGCGGCGGCGCGGGTGAAAGTCACTGTCAGGATCTTCGAAGAAGGGATATGATACGATTGTGTCAGGGTCAGGATACGTTCGGTGATCACCCTTGTTTTCCCGGAACCGGGGCCGGCGAGCACCATCGCCGGCCCTTCTTTATGCAGGACAGCCGCCTGCTGTTCCGTGTTCAGCGTCATTCGGAAGCTTTCTGCTGCTCCAGCAGCGCGATGCCCCGGCGGATCCGCTCCAGCGATTCCTCCTTGCCCAGGATCTCCATGATCTCATAGGCACCGCCGGGCGTGGAAGCCAGCCCGGAGACCGCTATACGCAGCGGCCAGAGCACCTGGCCGGTCTTGCGTCCGCTGCCCGCCGTAAAGCCGGTCAGCAGGGCGCGGAGGATCTCTACGGAATAATTTTCCTCTTTTTCCAGCATCGGAAGCAGAGACTTCAGGACTGCCAGGGAAATTTCACTGTCCGTCTTCATCTTCTTATGGGTATACAGCGCCGGGTCGTACTCGGGCAGTTCCTCAAAGAAGCCGATGGCCGGGCAGATATCCGGGAAGGTCTCGATGCGGCTCTGCATCAGATCCGCGATCTTTTCCAGCGGAAGATCCTTCGAGACGACCTTGCGGATCTCCGGCAGAGCGCGCTCATAGTAGCGTTCCCTGTCCATTTTTTTGATATATTCGCCGTTCATCCAGCGCAGTTTGACCATGTCGAAGACGGCCGGGGATTTGTTGATCTTCCGGTAGTCGAACTTTTCCACCAGTTCCGGCAGGGTCAGGAATTCGTCGTTGTCCTCGGGGCTCCAGCCCAGGAGCGCCACGTAGTTGACCACAGCCTCGTCCAGGAAGCCCTGCTCGATCAGATCCTCGTACGAGGAATGGCCGCTGCGCTTGCTCAGTTTCTTCTTGAATTCATCGGTGATGAGCGGGCAGTGGACGTATACGGGCTCTTCCCAGCCGAAGGCCTGATACAGACGGGTGTATTTGGGGGCGGAGGACAGGTACTCGTTGCCGCGCACCACGTGCGTGATGCCCATGAGGTGGTCGTCGACGACGTTGGCAAAATTATAGGTGGGGAATCCGTCCGACTTGATAAGGATCATGTCGTCCAGTTCCGCATTCGGGACGGTGATGTCCCCGTACAGTTCGTCGTGGAAGGTGGTCGTTCCCTCATTCGGCGTATTCTGCCGGATCACGTACGGCATGCCCGATTCCAGATTCGCCCGGATCTCCTCCGGGGAAAGATGCAGGCAGTGTTTGTCGTACACGGTGATCTCTTTGCCCTCCAGCGTCTGCTTGAGGCTCTCCAGGCGCTCTTTGGTGCAGAAGCAGTAATATGCCTCGCCCTTCTCCACCAGCTGCTTCGCGTATTTCATGTAAATGCCCTCGCACACGCGCTCGCTCTGCACGTAAGGGCCCACGCCGCCGTCCTTGTCCGGACCTTCGTCGTGGATCAGGCCGGTCTTCTGCAGCGTGCGGTAGATGATCTCCACGGCGCCTTCGACCTGGCGCTCCTGGTCGGTATCCTCGATGCGCAGCAGAAAATCGCCGCCCTCGTGCTTGGCGATCAGATACGCGTAGAGCGCGGTGCGCAGATTGCCCACATGCATGCGTCCGGTGGGACTGGGGGCATAACGGGTGCGGATCCGTTTCATCATGGTTAACTCCTTTCTCCGGGCCGCAGCGGACCGGAGGCCGCCCGGGGCGGTCATTCGTCAAAGTATTCGAAGGTATGTCCGTACATGCGGACCGTATCGCCTTCCTGCAGGCCCAGTTCCTTCAGACGGTCGATGACGCCGCGGTCCTTCAGGAAGTTCTGGAAAAAGACGAAGCCTTTTTCGGATTCCAGATTGGTATAGCCGAGCATTTTTTCGATCATGGGGCCTTCGACCACGAAATCGCTGCCGTCGCGCGTCACCTCGTAGGGCAGTTCCTCGGGGATAGCGTCCGCCCAGGTGAATTCGCGTTCGAAGACGACCGGTTTTTTGTCGATCTGCTTCAGCATCTCGGCGATCTTGAAGAGCAGTTCCTGCAGACCGTGATGCGCGGCAGCGGAGATCTCGAAGCAGGGCATGCCGTGCGCGTCGGCCCAGGCGCGTATCCGGGCCGGCGCATCGGACTCCGGCTCCGTGATGTCGGTCTTATTGGCCGCGATGATCTGCGGGAGATCGGCTAGCGAAGCGTTGTAGCGCCGCAGTTCCTCATTGATGCGCTCGATGTCTTCCACCGGATCGCGGCCCTCCAGGCCGGAGGCGTCGACCAGATGCACCAGAAGGCGCGTCCGCTCGATATGCCGCAGGAAATCGTGGCCGAGCCCCACGCCGTCCGCTGCGCCCTCGATGAGCCCGGGGATGTCCGCGATCACGAATCCGCCGCCGCCCGGCATGTCCACCACGCCCAGATTGGGGGTCAGCGTGGTGAAGGGGTAGTCGGCGATCTTGGGACGGGCGTTGGTCACCGCGGAAAGGAAGGTGGATTTGCCGACGTTCGGGTAGCCGATGAGGCCAACGTCCGCGATGCACTTGAGTTCCAGCGTGACCATGCGTTCCTGGCCCGGTCTGCCGGGCTGGGCGTATTTGGGCGCCTGCATGGTGGAGGTCGCATAATTCATGTTGCCGAGACCGCCCCGGCCGCCCCGCAGGATGACCTCGCGGCGGTTGCCGCCGGACATATCGGTGATGACCTTGCCGGTCTCAAAATCCCGGACCACGGTGCCTTCCGGCACCTTCAGGACCAGATCCTGGCCGTTTTTTCCGGAGCAGCGGCGTCCGCCGCCCTCTTCGCCGTTGCCGGCCACATATTTGCGGACATGCCGGAAGTCCGTCAGCGTGTTCAGCCCGCTGTCCACTTCCAGGATGATATCGCCGCCCTTGCCGCCGTTGCCGCCGTCCGGGCCGCCCGCGGGCACAAAAAGTTCCCGGCGGAAGCTCACATGACCGTCGCCGCCCTTGCCGGATCTCAAATAAACCTTCGCGTAATCTGCAAACATACCCGTTTCTCCAAAAAAGACCGGCGCACGGCGCCGGTCTCATTTTCCTCAAGCGGATTATTCGTTCGTCACTCTGGGATAAACCGAAACCTGCTTGCGGTCTTTGCCTAATCTTTCAAAGCGTACCACACCGTCCGCCAGAGCGAACAGCGTGTCGTCGCCGCCGCGGCCCACGTTGGTGCCGGGATGCACCTTGGTGCCGCGCTGACGATACAGAATATTGCCGGCCAGTACGAACTGTCCGTCCGCACGCTTCGCACCGAGACGCTTCGCTTCAGAGTCCCGGCCGTTCTTGGTAGAGCCTACACCTTTTTTATGTGCCATGGTATGATCCTCCTTGCCTTCTTTGGACTGCCCTTACCGGACGATCTGATCGATCCGGAACTGGGTGAACAGCTGACGGTGACCCTGTTTCTTATGATAACCGGATTTTCTCTTGTACTTGTAGACCACGACTTTGCGGGCCTTTCCCTGACGCTGCACGGTCGCCTTGACGATGGCTCCCTCCACGGTGGGAGTGCCGATGGTCAGCGTTTCGTCACCGATCGCGAGCACTTCGGTGAAGTCGTAGGAAGCGCCCTCTTCCACGTCGAGCTTTTCCACGCGGATGATGTCGCCTTCGGACACCTTGTACTGCTTGCCGCCTGTTGCAATGATTGCGTACACTTTCTGTACCTCCAAAAATATACTCGCCGGCTCAGGCGCCCTCCCGGGGACTTTGAAGCCCTTTCCGTGCGGCTGTGCGGGCAGAAACCCGCAGACTGAAATATATTACCATCCGAACCTGCCAGTGTCAAGCGTTTTTTTGTCTTTTTCAGATCAGTTCTTTCCGCCGCAGATAGAGCAGATAGCACACGTAGACGAGCGCGCTGAGCAGCCAGGTGATCGGGTAGATCCAGATGACCAGCAGGATGTTATGCACGTAGCGGCCGATTGTCATCAGCACGAGGACGCGCACCGCGCACCAGCAGGAAAGCATGACGACCGTGGGGACGATCGGCCTGCCGATCCCGCGCATGACCGCGGAGCTGACGTGCGAGAACCCGCAGAGCGAGAAGAACAGGCCGCAGATCCTGCCGCGCAGCGTCCCGTAATAGATGACCTCGGGGTTGTCGTTGAACCAGGCCACCATCTGCGGACTGAACAGGAACAGGCAGGCGCCCAGCAGTTCGACCACGAGCACCGCGCTGATCAGGCCGAAAACGATGCCTTCCCGCATACGGTCCTTCTTTCCGGCGCCCAGATTCTGAGCCACGAAAGTGGAGATCGCCATGGAGAACGCGTTGACCGGCAGGAAAATGAAGCCTTCCAGCTTGCTGCTGGCGCCGATGCCGGCCATTGCCACGTCGCCGAAACCGTTGATGTAGGCCTGTACCATCATGTTGGCCAGGTCGATCACGCAGGCCTGCAGGGCGGTGGGCAGGCCGATATAGACGATCTGCCCCAGTTTCTGGCGGTCGAAGCGGATCTCGGAAGGGATCACCCGGATGATATCTGTCGTGCGCAGCAGACGGACCAGCACCAGCACCGCGCTCAGGACCTGGCTGATGATCGTCGCCAGCGCGGCGCCGTCCACGCCCATCCCGAAGAAACGGATGAAGCAGATGTCCAGCACCACGTTCAGCAGGGAACTGAAGATCAGATAGTACAGCGGATGCGCGGAATCGCCCGCTGCCCGCAGGATGCCCACGAAGAGGTTGTAGAACACGAGGCCTGCGCTGCCCAGGAAATAGATGCGCAGATACAGGGAGGCTTCCGGGAAGACGTTTTCCGGCGTGTCCATCCAGCGCAGGATCGACGGCGTCAGAAAAACGCCGATCAGCGTGATGACCACGGTCGCGACGATGCCCATCGCGACGGTCGTATGGACGCCGCGGGAGACGGATCTCCTGTCGCCCGCACCGATATCCCGGGAGATGACGACGCCGGCGCCCATCGAAAAGCCCAGAAAGAATCCGACGATCAGATAACTGATCGGGCCCACACTGGTCACGGCCGCCAGTGCCGTATCGCCGACCAGGCGCCCCACGATCAGCGAGTCCGCCGTATTGTAGAGCTGCTGGAACAGCTGCCCCAGAAAGATGGGGGCTGCGAAGTACAGCAGTTTCTTTCTGACAGAGCCTTCTGTCAGAAGCTGTGATGAAGTCTGCATGCCGGTATGTCCCCTTTTACGGCCTTTGCCCGGCTCCCTGCAGGAAAGCCCGCCAGCCGCGCAGCACTGCCTCCGTGAGCGCCTGCTCGGAATCGTAGCAGCTGCGGTCAAAGCGGACGGCGTTTTCTCTTCGGAACCAGGTCAGCTGCCGTTTGGCGTAGCGGCGGCTCTCCCGGCGGATCTTCTCTTCCGCTTCCGCCGCGGTGCACAGGCCGTCCATCTCGTCCAGGATCTCCTTGTAGCCGAGCGCCTGCATGGAAGACATGCCGCGCCGGCAGCCGGCCGCCTTCAGGCGGGCGACCTCCTCCCGGAGGCCTGCTTCCAGCATCTGCCCCACACGCCGGTCGATCCGGCGGTAGAGTTCGGCGCGGGGCATGTCCAGCACCGCATAAAAGTACCGGTAGGGGGAGGGGGTCTCCTGCTGGCGCCGGTTCAGATCGGACAGCTTCTCCCCGGTCTCCCGGTAGTATTCCAGCGCGCGGATCACGCGCTTCAGATTGTTCGGGTGGATGGCCGCCGCCGACTCGGGATCCGCCTCCCACAGCCTCGCGTGGAGAGCGCCTGCGCCGTGCGTTTCCGCATACTCCCGCAGTTCTTCCCGCAGCGCGCTGTCCGGCTCTCCCTCGCTGAAGTCCAGATCCTTCAGCACGGCCTGGATGTAAAAGCCCGTGCCGCCCACGAGGATCGGCAGCCGTCCGCGGGAGGCGATCTCCCGGATGGCGCCGCGGGCCAGCGGCACATACCGCGCCACGTCGAAGTCCTCCTGCGGATCGCAGATATCGATCAGGTGATGCGCCGCGCGGGCCTGCTCGGCCGGCGTGGCTTTGGCCGTTCCGATATCCATGCCCCGGTACACCTGCATGGAATCGGCGCTGACAATCTCGCCGTCCAGCGCCCCGGCCAGGGCCAGCGACAGCGACGTTTTTCCGGAGGCGGTGGGGCCGCCCAGGACCAGCAGCGGGATACGGCCGTCCCGGAGCCTGTTTCCGGCGGGATCCCGCCCGGGGACCCGGTCCGGGTCGATTCTCGGTTCGGGCAAGGCGCCTCCTTCCCTCAGACGATGCGTCTGAATTTCTTTTCCAGTTCTTTGCGGCTCATCCGGATCATGGTCGGACGGCCGTGCGGACAGGTATAGGGGTTTTCCAGGGTCATCAGTTCGCCCAGCAGCGCCTCTGCTTCCTCCGCGGAAAGGCGGGTGCTGCCTTTGACGGCGGCTTTGCAGGACATGAGCGCCACTTTGGCGTCGATCGCGGAAGGCGGAGCCTGCCGCTCTTCGCTCATTTCGTCCAGCAGTCCGGTCAGCAGCGCGCGCGGGTCGAGCCCGAACAGATTGCCGGGCACCGCGGAAACGCCGTACTGCCGTCCGCCCATCTCTCCGATCTCAAAGCCCAGCCGCTCCAGGGAAGGACGGATGCGCTGCAGCGTCTCCTCCTGCTGCCCGCCGAGCGTGAGCAGGAGCGGCGGCGAGAGCAGCTGGCTGGTATTTTCGCGCTGCGACAGAGAGCGCATGGTGCGCTCGTACAGGATCTTTTCGTGGACCGCGTGCTGGTCACAGAGCAGGAACTGGTCTTCGTATTCCATCAGCCAGTACGTCTCGAACAGCTGCCCGATCAGGCGGAACCTGCCGCGCTGCGAAGGCGTCAGGATCCTGCTGGCAAAAAGGTCGCTCTGGGCGGTCTCCGGCGAAGGTCCGGGACCATCCGGGACGGTTGCGGAGACGGTCTCCGGCGAAATTCCGGGACCATCCGGAACGGCTGCGGAGGGCTTCTCCGCCGCGGGCGGTGTCTCGGGTGCTGCGCACCGGGCCGGCGCAGTCTGCGCCTGTGCGGTGCGGGATGCTGCCAGCAGGTTGGGCGCGGGATTGAAAAACTCTTCCTCCGGGATCGCCGCTTCGTCCTCTTTGCCGCGCTGCTTCTGTCCGCCTGCGCCGCCCGCGCCTTCCTTCGGCGCGCTTTTTTCCGCCGCCAGCAGTTCTTCCAGCAGCCGCCGGTCCGCCTCGGTCCGGTACGAGAAGATCTCCCGGAAGGAAGCCGCCGGTCCCGGCGAAAGGTACGGGGAGGGACTCTTTCCCCCCGTCGCGCCGGTCGCCTGCGCGGCGGTGCCCGCCGCCGGCTTTTCCGCCGCTTCGGCCGTCTTTGTCTCCGCCGGAAGGTCCCGGTCCGCCGGGCCCTCCGGGCGCATTTCCGCTGCCGCATCCGGCCGCTCCGCCGGGCTTCCTCCGGTCTCCGTCTGTTTTCCGGACACGGGTTCCCCGGAAACTTCGGGGATCAGATCGCCCGCAAACAGCGTCTCGCGCACGGCATGAAAGACCGTATCGAAGACGTCCTTTTCCCGGCGGAAGCGGACCTCCGTCTTGGCCGGATGCACGTTGACATCGACCAGGGAAGGATCCATATGCAGATGCAGCACCGCCGCCGGGAACTTATGCTGCATGGTCAGGCCGTGGTAGGCCTGCTCGATGGCTTTGATCAGCAGCGGGCTTTTGATGGACCGCCCGTTCAGGAAGGTCAGTTCCCCGCTCCGGCTCCCGCGCGAAAGCGAGGGCAGTCCTGTATAGCCCTCCGCGCGGATCCCGTTCTCCTCATAATGCACCGGCCGCATAAGACCGGCCGTCTCACGCCCGTAGATCGTATAAAGGATATCCTTCATGCGGTAGGAGCCGGTCGTCAGCAGTTTGCTCTGTCCGTTGACGATCAGCTGCATGGAGATGCCCGGCCGCGACAGGCACAGCTGCTCCATCAGCGCGGATACATACGCCGACTCCGAGGCGGCTGATTTGAGGAATTTCCGCCGGACGGGCGTATTGAAGAACAGGTCGCGCACATAGAAGGTCGTGCCCTGCGGCGCGCCGACGGGTCCGCTGCTCAGTTCCTTCCCGCCTTCGATCACGTAGCGGACCGCATGATCCGCCTCCGCCGTGCGGGTGATCAGTTCCACCCGGGCCACCGAAGCGATGCTGGAAAGCGCCTCCCCGCGGAAACCCAGCGTGGTCAGGGCAAACAGGTCCTCCGCCGAAACGATCTTGCTGGTCGCATGCCGCGCAAAGGCGGCCGCCACCTGATCGGCGGGGATGCCGCAGCCGTTGTCGCTGACGCGGATCAGTTCCGTCCCGCCGCCTCTCAATTCGACTGTGATGCGGTCTGCGCCGGCATCCAACGCGTTTTCCACCAGTTCTTTGACCACGGAGGCCGGCCGCTCGATGACCTCGCCTGCCGCGATCTGATCGATCGTATAACTGTCCAGGATCCGGATCTCTGCCATCCTCTTCTCCTTTCCCGTCCGTTTCTTCGTCCGGGACCGCCTGCCGGCGGACCGGTGCTCTACACCCGGTTCTTCAGCGCGCTCTGCAGCCGGTACAGCGCATTCAGTGCCTCGATGGGCGACATGCTCTCCAGTTTCATCCCGCGCAGCTGCTCCAGGATATCATCGTCGCGGACCGTCTCAAACAGGCTCATCTGCCCCAGATCCACGTCATCGGGCCGCGCCACGGTACGGCTTTTCCCGCTCTTCCCGGAGGCTGCGGCGATTTCCCGGGCGTTCGCGCTGATATCGGCGGCCGTCAGTTCCTCCACAAGCTCGCCGGCCCGGCGGATGATCTCCTCCGGAACGCCCGCGAGCCGCGCGACCTGGATCCCGTAGCTCTTGTCCGCGCCGCCGCGCATGATCCGGCGCAGGAAGACGATCGTATCGCCCTGTTCCTTTACGGCGATGCAGTAATTGTGCACGCCGGCCAGGCTCCCTTCCAGTTCCGTCAGCTCGTGATAATGCGTCGCGAACAGCGTGCGCGCGCCGAGCAGTTTCGGGTCGGCCACATGCTCCACGACGGCCCAGGCAATGGCCAGCCCGTCGAAGGTGCTGGTGCCGCGGCCGATCTCGTCCAGCACGATGAGGCTCTTTTTCGTGGCGCTGCGCAGGATGTTGGAAAGCTCGGTCATCTCCACCATAAAGGTGCTCTGTCCGGTCGAAAGGTCGTCCGAAGCGCCCACGCGCGTGAAGATGCGGTCGCAGAGACCGATATCCGCGCTGTCCGCCGGAACGAACGAGCCGATCTGCGCCATCAGCACGATCAGCGCCGTCTGGCGCATGTAGGTGGATTTTCCGGCCATATTGGGGCCGGTGATGATCGCCACGCGGTGGTCTTTGGTATTCAGATAGGTATCATTGGCCACGAAGGTCTCGTCCGGCAGCATCTGTTCCACGACCGGATGCCGGCCCCCGCGGATATCGATCACGCCCTTCTCGTTGATCGAAGGGCACACGTAACGGTTCCGGTCGGCCACATAGGCCAGCGACAGCAGGACGTCCAGCTGCGCCAGGGCCGCGGCCGTGCGCTTGAGCCGGCCGATCTCGGCCGCCACCTTCTCGCGGACTTCGCAGAACAGGTCGTATTCCAGCGCCTTCACGCGCTCGTCGGCCCCCAGGATGTCCGCTTCCAGTTCCTTGAGGCGGGGCGTGGTGTAGCGCTCGGCGCCCACCAGCGTCTGCTTGCGGATATAGTCATCGGGGACCTGATCTTTGAAGGAGTTGGTCACCTCGATATAGTAGCCGAATACTTTATTGAATTTGATGCGCAGGGTCTTGATGCCGGTCCGCTCGCGCTCCTGCGCTTCCAGATCCAGCACCCAGCCGCGTCCGTCCGTCCCCGCGGAGCGCAGACGGTCCACCTCGCCGCTGTAGCCGGCCTTGATGATGCCGCCTTCGCGTACGACGAGCGGCGGATCCTCGCTGATTGAGGCCTCCAGCAGGGCGGTGACGTCCTCCAGCGGATCCATCTCTTCGCAGAGTTTCTTCAGCAGCGGTGCGCGGCGCGTCTGAAGGGCCTGGCGGATCCCCGGGATCATGGCCAGCGAGGTCTTCGTGGCGATCAGGTCGCGGGGATTGGCGCTTTTCAGCGCGATCCGGCCGATGAGCCGCTCCAGATCGTAGATGGGTGCCACATATTCGCGCAGTTCCTCCCGGTCGATCACGGAAGAATTCAGGTCCGCAACGGCTTCCTGCCGGGCGAGGATCTCTTTTTTATCCAGTAGCGGCTGCTCGATCCAGGTGCGCAGAAGGCGCGCGCCCATGGCGGTGCCGGTACGGTCCAGGACGCCCAGGAGCGAGCCTTTTTTCTGCTTTTCCCGCAGGGTCTCGGTCAGTTCCAGGTTCCGGCGGGTCGCGCCGTCGATCAGCATGAAGCCGCCGGGGTGATAGACGGAAAGCCCCGTGATGTGCCGGAGCGAGCTCTTCTGCGTCTCCTGCAGGTACTGCATGAGCGCGCCGGCGGCGATACGGCCCAGCGGGTGATCCTTCAGGCCGACCGCCTCGGTCGAATTGACTTTGAAGTGCTGCGCGAGGACCTGCTCGCAGGCTGCGTCGGAAAAACTGCGGGCAGGCAGCGGGCTGAGCGTGATGCCCCGCCGTCCGGACAGTTCGTCCGTGTCAGCGCCGCTGATATAGAAGGCTTCGTTGCAGACGATCTCCGAAGGCTCGAATTTGCCGATCTCGTCCGTCAGGACCGCCGGGCTCTCCGCCTCCGTGACCAGGAATTCGCCGGTGCTGAGATCGCTCACCGCCACGCCGAAGCGGCGGTTTTCCGCGTACACGGACAGGATATAGTTGTTGCGGCCCTCCTCGAGCGCTTCGCCGGAAGTGTTGGTGCCCGGCGTCACGATGCGGATGACCTCCCGGCGGACCAGTCCTTTGGCCTGGCGCGGGTCTTCCATCTGCTCGGCGATCGCCACCTTGAACCCCTTGGCCAGCAGTTTGTTGATATAGATGTCCGCCGCGTGATACGGGACGCCGCACATGGGCGCCCGTTCCGGCAGACCGCAGTCCTTGCCGGTCAGCGTCAGTTCGATCTCCCGGGCGGCCGTGACGGCATCGTCGAAAAACATCTCGTAGAAATCTCCGAGACGGTAAAACAGGATACAGTCCTTGTATTCCTCTTTGGTCGCCAGATACTGCTGCATCATGGGTGAGATCATGGGATCTCCTCTCCGGGCTTCTCAGGCCCGCTCTCCGATATAGTAAAAACCCTGGCTGCGCAGAAGACGCACCGGGACGATCGTTCCGATGAGCGTCTCCTCTCCCGGGAAATGCACCATCACATTGTTGCTCAGCCGTCCGGTCACGCGGCCCGGCATTTTCGGGTCGGTCTCCTCGACCAGCACCGGGAGCACGCGTCCCGTGTCGCGGCCGCTTTCTTCGCTGCCGATCTGCTGCACCAGCGCCAGCAGACGGGCAAAGCGTTCGCCCGCCACGCCGGCAGGCACCTGATCGGGCATGGCGGCCGCGGGCGTTCCGGTACGCGGCGAATACAGGAAGGTGAACGCGCTGTCGAAGCGCACGCGCCGCACGACGTCCAGCGTCTCCTCAAAGTCCTCTTCCGTTTCGCCGGGGAATCCGACGATGATATCGGTCGTCAGCGAGATATCCGGGACCGCCCTGCGGATGCGCTCCGTGAGCGCCAGATAATCTTCTTTGGTATAGCGGCGGTTCATGGCTTTCAGGATGCGCGAAGAACCGCTCTGCAGGGGCAGATGCAGATGGCGGCAGACCTTCTCTTCTTCCGCCATGACTTCGATCAGCTCCTCGGACAGATCCTTGGGATGCGACGTCATGAAGCGGACCCGTTCGATGCCCCGCACGCGGCACACCCGCCGCAGCAGCTGCGCAAACGTCGCCGGACGCTCCAGCGTCTTGCCGTAGGAATTCACGTTCTGGCCCAGGAGCATGACCTCGATCACGCCGTCGGCGGCCAGCTGCCGCACTTCGTCCAGGATCTCTTCCGGCTCGCGGCTGCGCTCGCGCCCCCGCACATAGGGCACGATGCAGTAGCTGCAGAAGTTATTGCAGCCGAACATGATATTGACGCCGCTCTTCCAGGGGACCTCCCGCTTCTTGGGCAGATCCTCCACGATCCCGCGTTCCTTTTCCCAGACCTCGACGACGCGCCGTCCGCTCTGCAGCCGCCGCAGCAGCAGTTCCGCGAACTGATACAGGTTATGCGTCCCGAAGACCACGTCCACGAAGGGATATTTCCGGCGGATCTTTTCCACCTCGTCCGGTTCCTGCATCATGCAGCCGCACAGGATGATGATCTTGTCCGGATGCTCACGCTTCATGCTGTTCATATGCCCCAGATGGCCGTACAGGCGCATGTTCGCGTTTTCCCTCACCGTGCAGGTGTTGAACACGACCACGTCGGCCTCCTCGCTCTCCGAGTCCGCGAAACCGGCCTCTTGCAGGACGCCCTTCAGTTTTTCCGAATCCCGGGCGTTCATCTGGCAGCCGAACGTCACCACGCAGGCCGTCGGCGCATGTCCCAGCGCCAGCGTGCGCTCCGCGGTCACGCGCCGTAAATCTGCCATATACTGTTGAGGATCGTACTGTGCCATCATTGCTCCTTCGGTCCGGCAATCGTGTCCATTTCCGCTTCCATATACTCCAGCTGCCCTTTCAGGAAGGCTTCCGCGGCTTCTTTCTGCTCGCCGGCCGTGCGTACCGCAAAGCCCCAGCGCTCCAGCTCCAGCGCGATGCGCGCGTCATAGGCCTCTGCGCCGACTGCCTCCATCGCGGACAGCACCGCGCCGGCCACCCGGTCTTTCGTTGCCCGGTACAGCGCCAGATACTGCGCCCGGAAGGTCTCGTTCTCCGTTAGGAGCGGGAAGTAGAAGTCCGTCATCCAGCGCACGCCGCTCAGCGAGCCCGTCCGCCGGAAGCAGGAATCGAAATCCCACAGCGGGCCCATGACCAGCGGAGCAGCCTCCCGGTCCTTTTTGGTCATATAGATATTGCTTCCGCCGGCGTCGATGGTAGCCATATAGTCGTGCGCCAGCAGCCATCCGGCCATATGGGCCGGTTCAAAATATTTCGTCCAGGCATCCCCGCCGGCCAGGATCGCCTTTTCGGCCGCTTCCAGGTAGGCCCGGATGATCTCGATTGCCTCCGGTTCGGCCTCGAGCCGTTCCTCATCCGGATACTTGAAAGTGAAGCCCAGGTGCGTCCCCTCGGTGTAAGGAGTCCGGAACCAGGGGGCTTCGTTCCACCAGTAGGCATCCGCCTCCAGGATGTAGCCCGTATCCGGGACTGCCACGCGGCCCTGCGTCTCCCCGGTGCCGGCACCCTGCTTCACGTTTTCCGTGAGGATGTACAGACCGCGGTAATCGCCGTTCACGAACAGCGCCACGTAAACGCTGTCCGGCACATAATCCATGCCTGCCAGGCGCGCCACGGCGCTGCCGCCCAGCTGGTTCAGGCTTTCGCCGCTGGCCAGCAGCAGCCACTGGCGGTCCTGATGGAAGATCCCGTCTTCCTGACGCTGCGGCAGCAGATCCGCCAGAAGGGCGATCCGCTCGCCCAGTTTCAGTTTGTACGAGGCTTTTTCCATGGCGCCGCTCGTATTGCCGCGCAGGCGCATCCCGGCGCCCGCAAAGCGCTCATTGAGCGGCAGGGCGGCACCGCTGTCGTACAGCAGGGAGCCCGTTTCACTGAAGAGCCGCACGGCGCAGCTCATATACTCCTCTTCGGTCAGGCCGATGCCCCAGAGGCCTTCCGGCGCATAGACCACGCGCGCGTAGGGGTATCCCCAGGTCTCGGTCTCGATCTCCACGCGGGCGATGCCCGGCGCGGCGGCCGACGGAGCGTACATCCGCGATGCCCTCACCGGTTTTCCGGCTTCGTACAGGCTGTACGGGCGGAAAATGAAGCGGTAGGCCGTGTTCTCCTCCGCCTGCCAGTCCCATTCGCCTGCCGCAGCGTCCGCGGTCACGACGCAAAGTTCCTTCCATCGTCCGTCGTCGGTATCCTCTTCCTCCGGGTCCTCTTCGCCGGGTTCCGAGGTATTGGTCCCGGCCACATCGACGCCCTCGGGGTCCCGATAGTCCGGATCGCGCACCAGTACGCGGATCAGGACAGAGGACAGTTCCGGGTGCCGGTCCGGTTCCCAGACAAAATGCATCCGGCCGTCTTCAAAGACGTACGAGCCGAACTCCGCGAGCAGTTCCGGCGACTGCGAAGTGCCGGGCGCCAGTTCCTCTGCCGTCACGGTCACGGTCAGATGGCTGCGCATGCCGCGGATGGTCCAGTAGCCGTCCTCTTCCTCGAGCGATCCGTATTCGCCGGTCACGTGCAGAACGGGGGAAAGCCCCGCCGGGACACGCAGCCGGAAACTCACGAAATTCTCCGCCCCGCGGGAGGGCTCTCCGTCCGCGCCGCAGCTGTACAGGCGTCCGTCGGAAAGCGGCGTGACCCCCTCCGGGACCGCTCCGATCGCTTCAGGAAGGGCAAAACGCACGGAATAGGCGACATCGGACAGGGTGAGCGCGGGGATCTCGCGGCCCTGCTGCAGCACGGTGCCGCACAGCCGGCAGACCTGAGACTCCGTGCGGCCGGGCTTCTGATACGCCGCCGGCACGGCCGGTATCCATTCCGGCTCATGCTCCGCAAAAGGGAGGATCCGGCGGAGGAGGCTCCCGCATGCGCAGGCCCACACCTCTTCTCCCAGATGCAGACAGCCCGCCGGCTCGCACGAGATCAGGCGGTCGTACTGATGGACGTGCCGCGCAGGGGTCTCCGCCGGTGCCGGAGCAGAGGGCCCCGGCTGCGAAGGGGTTCCCGCAGACGCAGGATCCGCCTCTGTCCCGGACGTCGGCACGGACTGTGCAGGCGCCTCTGTCTGCGGGACCGCCGGCTCCGTCTCCCGGGATCCTTCCGTGCTGACGGAGGGCAGTTCCCCGCGCTCCGGCGGAAGGCTCTCTTCCGGGACCTGCCGGCTTTCCTCCGGAAGGGACCAGGCCGCACTTTCCTCCGGTTCTTCGGCAAAGTCGATCTTCCCGGCTGCGTATCCAAGCAGGACACACAGACAGGCTGCCGCAAGATAGGCTATGAACAGACCGAGCTTTTTCACCGGAGGCTCCTTTCGGTTTTTATCGGTTTTTTTTGCTGCCTGAGGACAACAAAACCTGCCGTCTGCTGTCAGACGGCAAAAAACCAAGATAAATTTACCTTATTATATCGGAAAATGCAACCGTTTTTTGAGCCGCAGCCCCGCCGGGCTGCGGAAAAAGGCCGCGCAGGCGCCTTCCGGCGCCGGCGCGGCCTTCCGTCTGAAGCCCTTCCGCCGGTCACTCTGTTGTCTTCTCCAGTCCCTTCTGGAAGCGCCAGGCATCGCGGCACATGTCCTCGAGCGTCTTTTCCGCTTTCCAGTGCAGCAGCGTCTCCGCCCGCGAGGGATCGGCCAGGCTCACCGCCACGTCGCCCGGACGACGGGGCGTCACCGCATAGGGGATCGGGACGCCGTTCACCTTTTCAAAGGTCCTGACGATATCCAGCACGCTCACACCGCGGCCGGTGCCCAGGTTGAACACGGAAACGCCGGCGTTCTCCCGGCTGTAGTCCAGCGCGCAGCAGTGGCCCCGCGCCAGATCGACCACATGGATGTAGTCGCGCACGCCGGTGCCGTCGGGCGTATCGTAATCGCTGCCGAAAACGGAAAGCTTTTCGCGCACACCCGCCGCTACCTGCGTCACGTAAGGCATCAGATTGTTAGGGATCCCGCTGGGCTTTTCGCCGATCAGGCCGCTCTCATGCGCCCCGATCGGGTTGAAATACCGCAGGATCACCGCATGCAGCGAAGGATCGGCCTTGGCCGCGTCGCAGATGATCTGCTCGATCATATATTTCGTCTGCGCGTAGGGGTTGGTGCAGCCGCCCGTCGGCATATCTTCCGTGAACGGCGGCGTATTGTGTTCGCCGTAGACCGTCGCGGAAGAACTGAAAATAAAGCGGTGCACCCCGCACTCGGCCATACATTCCAGCACCGCCACGGCGGAGTCCAGATTGTTGCGGTAATAGGCCAGCGGCCTGGCCACCGACTCTCCCACGGCCTTGTAGCCCGCGAAGTGGATGACCGCGTCGGTCCTGAAATCCTGCAGAAGGCGCCGCAGCGCCCGGCGGCTCGTCACATCGGTCTTCCGGAAGATCGGCTTTTTACCCGTGACGGCGGCGATCCGGCGGATCACGTCCCGGTCCGCATTCGAAAGGTCATCGGCGATCACGACCCGGTCGCCCCGCTTCAGCAGTTCTACGGCGGTATGCGAGCCGATGAATCCTGCGCCGCCGGTCAGCAGTACTGTTTCCATGTCTTGTCTCCTGTCGTCATTATGATCCCGGAGAAACCTCTTCTCCGGTCCGTGCGGCCCCGCCTGCGGGGCTTTGCCGTCTGTTCTACTCTACCGTGACGCTCTTGGCAAGGTTCCTCGGTTTGTCGACGTCCAGTCCGCGCGCCACGGAAACGTAATAGCCCAGCAGCTGCAGCGGCACTACGGTCAGGATGGCCGAAAAGTGCGGATCCGTGCGCGGCACGTAGAACATGAGGTCCGTCGCGCTCTCTGCGGCGTAGTTCCCGTTCATCGTGACCCCGATCAGCCAGCCGCCTCGGCTCTTCACCTCGATCATGTTGCTGATGGTCTTTTCGATGAGCGCCTCCTGCGTCAGGATCCCTACGACCGGCGTTCCCTCTTCGATCAGAGAGATGGTCCCGTGCTTCAGCTCGCCGGCCGCGTAGGCCTCGGAATGGATATACGAGATCTCCTTCATCTTGAGGCTGCCCTCCAGACCGACCGCGTAGTCGATGCCGCGTCCCAGATAGAACATATCCTTGACGCCGATCAGTTCGGGGGCCAGGCGCTGGATGCGCTCCGGATCGGCCAGGATCTGCGCGATCTTGTCTGAGAGGCGGGACAGATCCCGCGTCAGCTTCGCGTAGTACGCCCCGTCGACCGTCCCGCGGACGAAGCCGAACTGCACGGCCAGAAGATAGCAGGCCGCCAGCTGAGCGCTGTAGGCCTTCGTGGTCGCCACGGCGATCTCGGGACCGGCCAGCGTATAGAACACCTCGTCCGCCTCGCGGGCGATGGAGGAACCGACCACGTTGACGATGCCGAGCGTCTGCACGCCCTGCCGCTTCGCCTCGCGCAGCGCGGCCAGAGAATCGGCCGTCTCGCCGGACTGCGAGATCACGATCACCAGCGTATGCGGGTTCAGCAGAGGCCGGCGATATCGGAATTCGGAGGCCAGCTCCACGCGCACCGGCAGGCGCGCCAGATCCTCCGTCACGTACTGGGCCACCATGCCCACGTGGTAGGCCGAGCCGCAGGCCACGATGGTGATGTCCGAGATCTCCCGGATCTTCCCGTCGCTCAGGCCGATCTCCTCCAGGCGGATCCGACCGTCCCGCAGAACCGAATTCACCGTATCCGCGACCGCGCGGGGCTCCTCCTGTATCTCCTTCATCATAAAGTGCTCGTAGCCGCCCTTTTCTGCGGCGGCGGCGTCCCAGGTGATATGCGTCAGTTCCTTTGCGATCTCGTCCCCGTTCAGGTCAAAGAAAGTCACGCCCGAGGGAGTGAGCCGCGCCATCTCCAGATTGCCGATGTAATACACATCACGCGTGTATTTCAGGATGGCCGGCACATCCGATGCCAGGCAGGAAGCCCCGCCGGTCTTTCCGACGATCATGGGACTGTCCTTGCGCGCGGCGTAGATTTCGCCGGGATAGTCCCGGAACATGACCGCGATGGCGTAGGAGCCGCGCACGCGGACCATGGTCTTGGCCAGCGCGTCGATCGGGCCCATTTTGTATTTTTTGTAGTAATAATCCACGAGGTTGATGATGACCTCGGTATCGGTCTGCGAATAGAAGCTGTATCCGTGGCGCAGCAGTTTGTCCTGCATCTCGCGGAAATTCTCGATGATGCCGTTATGGACGCCCACGACGGTGGCGTCGGCGGACTGATGCGGGTGCGCGTTGGTCTCGGACGGCTCCCCGTGCGTAGCCCAGCGCGTGTGGCCGATTCCGCAGGTCCCGGGGACCGTCAGCCCGCCGTCCGTTTTCTCGATGAGGCCCTTGAGCCGGCCCTTCACCTTGATCACGACCGGGTCGCCCGCCCCGTCGCGCACCGAGATGCCCGCCGAGTCATAGCCCCGGTATTCCAGTCTGGCCAGTCCGTCCAGCAGAATGGGCGCCGCCTGTTCCTCTCCCGTATATCCAACGATCCCGCACATAGATGGTACCTCCTTTGCCGCTGCGTTGTCCGGCAAACTTGTACTATTATACCCCCAAGGACAGCTCTTTTGCAAGCCGTTTGGCAAAGTTCCGGCCCGCGTTTGGCACGCCTGCGCAGCTGCCGCGTCCCGTCCCGCCCCGCTGTATCCGGACAGGAGCAGACGCTGCGGTTTTTCCTCTGCTCTGCCGCACTGTCTGCCGGCACCGGGCTCTCTGATGCTGCCGCCGCGCCCTATCCCGCAGACTTCCCCCGGCCGATTCCGGTTGTCATCTTCCCCGGCCTGTGGTATAGTAAATGAGAAAACAACGTCTGTGCCGCCCTTCGGGAAAGGCACGTTCCCGGATTCATCTTGTCCGGAAAGGGATCCTATGAAATATCAAGAGATCGCCGCACTGAAGCGCCCCGTTTCCCGTATCGTCCTGGGGACCTCCAGCCCGCTGTTCACCGGCGGCGGAAACGCGGATGGATTACTGCAGGAAGCGCAGGCGCTGGGCATCAACTGCCTGGACACCGCGCGGGAATACCGCGAAAGCGAACGTGTGATCGGCCGGTATCTGGCCGGGAGCGGGCGCCGGGAAGACTGGGTCATCCTCTCCAAATGCTGTCACCCGGTCATGGCCTATATCCCCCGTGTGAGCGAGCGCTGCGCCCGGGAGGACCTCGCCCGTTCACTGGAATACCTCGGCACCGAGCATATCGATCTGTATCTGCTCCACCGCGACGATCCGCTGGTGGAGGTCGGGCGCGTCGTCGACTTTATGAACCGCCTGATGGACGAAGGGCATATCCGCGCCTACGGAGGCTCCAACTGGAGCGCGGCACGCGTCAAGGCAGCCAACGAGTATGCCCAAAACCACGGTCTGCGGGGCTTCGAAGCCGTGAGCCCTCACTACAGTCTTGGCCGGCAGCGCCACGATCCCTGGGGCAACGGCTGCCGCACCCTTACCGGCGCAAAGCACCGGGAAGAACGGGAGTACTTCGAACAGACGCAGCTGCCCGTCTTCTGCTGGTCCTCGCTCTGTGCAGGCGTCTTCTCCGGCAAGCTGAAAAGCACGGAGAACGGACAGATCTTCAAAAAGTTCGGCCTTAACCCCTGGTGGGGCTATGACTGCCGGGACAACTACGCCCGTCTGGCCCGCTGCGAAGAACTCGCGGCTGAAAAGAATGTCTCGGTCGCACAGCTGACGCTGGCCTGGATCCTGGGCGATCCTCTCCGTACTTTCCCCGTCGCCGCGCCCACTTCGGTGCAGCGTCTGCGGGACGTGGCGGCCGCCGCCGATCTGGAACTTTCGCCGGCCGAACGCTCCTATCTGAATCTTGAAACGGAGGCGCGCGCATGAGCTACGCGGATGAAGTCTTCATAACCAATGTCACCCATATCCTGAAGGACGGCGTCTGGGACACGGATCAGAAGGTCCGTCCGCACTGGGAGGACGGGACGCCCGCCCATACCGTCAAGGCCTTCGGCATCGTGAACCGCTATGATCTGTCCCGGGAATTCCCCATGATGACGCTGCGGCGCACGGCCTGGAAGTCCGCCTTGGACGAGATCCTCTGGATCTGGCAGAAAAAGTCCAATGACATCCGCGATCTGAAGACCCATATCTGGGATGCCTGGGCCGACGAGAACGGCACCATCGGCAAAGCCTACGGCTATCAGCTGGGCGTGAAACACCGCTACAAAGAAGGGCTTTTCGATCAGGTGGACCGCGTCCTCTTCGACCTGAAGAACAACCCGGCGAGCCGCCGAATCATGACCAATCTGTACAACCACCACGATCTGTCCGAGATGGGGCTCTACCCCTGCGCCTACGGCATGACTTTCAACGTCAGCGGCAACAGACTGAATGCCATCCTGAACCAGCGTTCGCAGGACATGCTGACCGCCAACAACTGGAACGTCTGCCAGTACGCGATGCTGCTCATGATGTTCGCGCAGGTCAGCGGTTTCGAGGCGGGCGAACTGGTTCACGTCATTGCCGATTGCCATATCTACGACCGGCACGTGCCCATGATCGAGGAAATGATCGCCCGGCAGGGCTTCGATGCCCCGAAAGTGAGCCTGGATCCTTCCGTCACCGACTTTTACGCCTTTACCCAGGATTCCTTCCGCGTGGAGGAGTATCGGTATCATCCCTTTGAACACAAGATCCCGGTCGCGATCTGACCGGAGCACTGTTCCGGCCGGCGTCAGCGCCCCTGCCGGAAGGACCTGCAAGGAGGAGACCCGCATGGATCTGATCGTGGCCGTGAGCCGCCGCTGGGGCATCGGAAACGGAAAAGACCTTCTGTTCCATCTGAAGGAGGATCTGCGTTTTTTCCGGCGCATGACGCTGGATAAGACCGTGATCCTGGGCCGCCGCACCCTGGATTCCTTCCCGGGAGGCCGGCCGCTGCCGCGCCGCCGTCACCTGGTCCTGAGCCGCGATCCGGCCTTTGCGCGCGAGGGCACGGAAGTGTTTTCCTCCCCGGAAGCCATACTGGAAGCCGTCCGCGATCTGCCTCCGGACGAGGTCTTCGTCATCGGCGGCGGCGAGATCTACCGCCGCTTCCTGCCGTACTGCCGCCGCGCCTGGGTGACGCTCGTGGAGGAAGACCGGCCCGCCTCTGTGACATTCCCGAACCTGTACCGGGAAGACGGCTGGCGCCTCTCCTCTCTTTCGGACGAATACGAAGAAGACGGCGTGCGCTTCCGCTTTGCCTGCTGGACCAGGGAGGCGCCGCATGCCCTGTAAGACCGTTCTGTACCGCCTGAGCGTTCCCGGCTGGGAGGAAGGCCGCACGGTGCGCATCGGCCTGCTGGCCGATCTGCACAACAACTTTTCCCCGGGCCTCATCCAAACGATCCGCGCCGGCTCGCCAGACCTTCTGGTCTCGGCCGGCGACATGACCACCTCGCGGCACGCCGGCGGGCCGCAGCTGTTCGCCCGCGCCTACGGCCTGCTCTCCGCTCTGGCGGCGGAATTTCCGCTGTATCTGGCAAACGGCAATCACGAAGCGCGCTGGAAAGCCGATCCCGGCCGAGCCGCCCTCTTTGAGGCTTTCCGCCGGGGGCTGCTCCGCAAGGGAGCCCTGTTCCTCGAAAACGCTTCCGTCACGCTCTCGCTGCACGGTGTTTCGCTGCGGCTGAGCGGGCTGGATCTGCCCATCGAATACTCCGTCCGGGTCTTTGATCCGGCTGCGCGAAAAAAGCGCCGCCTGCCGGAAGGACTGCTCGCACAGCTCCTGGGACCGCCCTCCGCCGTCCCGTCCGTCCCGCAGATTCTCCTCTCCCACGACCCCAAAGACTTCGAGGCCTGCCGCGCCTGGGGCGCAGACCTGGTGCTCTCCGGGCACATCCACGGCGGACTCATCCGCCTGCCGTTTGCGGGCGGGCTCATCGGTCCGGGCCCGGAACTCTTCCCGCCATATGACCGGGGCCTTTTTGCCGAAGACGGCTCGCTGATGATCGTCAGCGCCGGTCTGGGAATGCACAGCATCCCGCTGCGTCTTTTCGATCCCCCGGAATACGTACTCATCGACCTGATCGGGACCAGACTTCCCGTTCTTGCGCCAAAGGAGCTCTCCGTATGGACCTTGCCGTAAAACTGGACAATTTCGAAGGACCGCTGGATCTGCTCCTCCATCTGATCGACAAAAACAAGATCAACATTTACGATATCCCCATCGTGCTCATCACCGAGCAGTACATGGCCTATGTAGAAGCCATGCCGGAAGACGATCTGGACCTGCTCAGCGAGTTTCTGGTCATGGCGGCCACCCTGCTGGAGATCAAGGCCCGCATGCTGCTGCCGGCGCCGGAAGATGAGGAAGAAGAACCCGGCGACCCGCGGGCCGAACTGGTGGAGCGCCTGCTCGAATACCGGAAATTCAAGTATATCAGCACCGAACTGCGCGACCTGGAAGCCGGCAGCGAGCAATACTGCGACCGCGGCCCCACGCTTCCGGAAGAGGTGGCGCACTACCGGCCGCCACTGGATCTGGACGAATATCTGCAGGGTCTGTCCCTGCCGAAACTGAAAAACATCCTGGAGGAGATGCTCCGCCGTCAGGAGGACCGCATCGATACCCGTCACAGCCACTTCGGCGAGATCGAACGGGAAGCCGTGCAGATGGGCGACCGTCTGGATTATGTGCGTGAGCGCGTGACACGGCCGGGGCGTCATTCGTTCCGCAGCCTGCTGCAGGACGCCGGCTCCCGCATGGAGGTGATCGTTACGTTCCTGGCCGTTCTGGAACTGGTCCACGCCGGGGATATCCGGCTGACCGAAGACAGCACCCGGGACGATTTCGTACTGGAAGACAATACCGGACGCGGAGAAGAGGAAACGGCGCCTGCCCCGCCCGCGGAGGGCTATGAGCCCATCCCGCCGGAGCGGCTGCCGAAGCGCCGCAGAAAGAAGGTCATGAGTGAAAGCTGAATCCGTTCTGGAGGGCATCCTCTTTGCCCTGGGAGAATCGGCCGACAGGGCCACCCTGTCCGAAGCCATGGAATGCACGCCGGAAGAGATCGACCGCCTGGCCGATTCCCTGGCGCGGGAACTGGAAGAAGGGGGACGGGGGCTCATGCTCCGCCGCCTGGGAGACAGTTATCAGCTCTGCACCGTCCCCGCCTGCTACGATCCGCTGATCCGAATCTGCGCCCGTCCCAAAAAGCCGGAGCTCACCAACGTCGTGATGGAGACTCTGGCCATCATCGCCTACAAACAACCGGTCACCAAACAGGAGATCGAGCGCATCCGGGGCGTCAGCAGCGATCACGCTGTGAACCGCCTCATCGAATACGGTCTCGTCTGCGAGGTCGGCCGCCTGAACGCGCCCGGACGGCCTATCCTGCTGGGCACTACCGAAGAGTTCCTGAAGCGATTCCGGGTCTCTTCTCCGGACGATCTTCCTACCGTCACTCCCGAGCGGCTCGCCGCGATCGAGGAGGAGGCCGAAGCCGAAGCGGACGGCCGCGGGGAAGAAGTGTCCGTCCCCGTCTGATCCGCCCTTTCTGCGAACAAGGAGGAATCGATCATGTCCAAAGAAAACAAGGCCGCTCCCGAAGCGGAAGAAAAACCCCGGCGCCCGCGCCCGGCCGGCGTCTGGATCCGCGTGGCCATCGCCGTTGTCTCCATTGCGATCGGCGCGCTGCTGCTCTTCGTCCCCGCAATCACGACACGCATCATTGCCATGTCCTTCAGCATCCTGCTGATCGTGGCCGGCGGCGCTTTTATCACGTATTTCTTTACCTCCGGCGCCTTCCGGAGAGTGCGTGACAACACCTTTTCCATCGGTGTTCTGCTGGCTATCCTGGGCATCTGCGGCCTGGTAAAACTGGATGACCTCGTCACGGTCTTTCCGTTCTGCATCGGTCTCGTCACGCTTCTTCTGGGCATCCTGATGCTCCAGGAGACCGTTCAGTTGACCGTTCTGGGCACGAAGGCCAACATTGCCGAGTTCGTGCTCACCGTACTGACCGTTCTCGCCGGCATCGTCGTGATCACCGACTTCCGGCTGATCCTGGACAGCGCGCCCATCTTCCCGGAACTGTCGCTCTTTATCGCCGGGATCCTTACGCTGGTCTGCCTGCTGATCAGCGTCATTGCCATCCGGGCGGTGCGCCGCCGCAAAGAGGCGGAAGAAAAGAAAGCGGCCGAAGAAGCCGCCCGCGCTCAGGAAGAAGCTGCTCTGGCCGCAGCAGCAGCGGCCGCAGCTGCCTCTGCCGCACCGGCTCCGGCGGCAGCCTCCGGTACCGCGGCCTTTGATCCCGCGCCGACCCCGGCCGTTCTGCCCTCTGAGCCTGCGTCCGTGCCCTCTTCCGGCACTGTCCCTTCCGACGCTCCCATAGCTGCCGTCGGAAACCCTGCCGCTCTTCCCCCGGCTTCCCGTGAAGAGACGGCTACGGTACCGGAAAACTGAGGTTTCTCCGGTCAGACAGGGCTATCTGTCCCGCCACCGAAAATGTCCGCCCGAGCGGGGCTGGCTGTCCGGATCTCTCGCGAAGCCGGCTGTTTCCTTTTTCTGAACGATCAAAAAGAGAGCTGCCGCACGATTTTTTCGTGCGACAGCCCTTTTTGTCTGTCATCCCGGGACTGCCCGGGAATAGGAACGATCAATCCTTCGTGAGCTCAAACAGCGTCTCCAGACACTCCATTCCCTCCATGTCTATGTCATACAATTTGTCATCCAATTCTCCCTCAAAGAAGTAATATTTGAGATAGGCCTTTATGAGGGTCGAATCGTAGTTGGATCCCTGATAAAAGAGTTTCAGGGCGTGGTGCTCATCGATCCGGTACCATGACAAAACAAACGGTGACGCCTCTCCGCCTCTGTTTGAAACGTCCTCATAAGGCTGGATCGATTCGATCGCAGCGCGGATCGATTCGTAATCCGTGTTTTCAGCCGCGATCGCTCTGGCCTGTTCCAGGGTGAGGCGCGGGCTGTCCTCCGTGATCTGCCCGCAGAGGACCGCCCATTCCCAGGGTTTCTTAAAACGCAGGTCACTTACTTCCAGATACTCATCGAACGTCATGCCCGCATAGGGGTCGTCTTCATTCCGGGCAGCCTTGAGCGCCCGCTGCTCATAATACCTGGCTTCTGCCTTTGCCCTCGTCTCGGCCCGCATTGCTTCCCACTTCGGCTCCATATAGGCCAGATACTCCTCCATCATTTCCGGCCGGACCGGATTCCCAAAGTATTCCCATTCCCAGACCCGCTCTTCATATCCGGGTTTTACGGAACCGTCTTCCAGATAATACTCTTTCGGAATGGGCAGCTGATCTCCGGCATCGGCGTGGATCTCTTTTGGCCAGTCCTCTTTTACATAATTCTGCGAAGGCGCGGGGTTTTTTACCTCCTGCTGCGGAGGCAGCGTACGATTCTCCCGCTGAGCAATAACAAAAACACCTGTCGTGATCAGCGCCAGTGCTAGGATCACGGTGATCAGTATAAACGACTTTTTCATGGTAGTACGTCCTTTCTTTTTCTTATTGTGCTGTCCAGATATACTCTGATTCTATACTATCTGTATTGACCAACCTGAAGTAGTAGGTAGCCCCGATCGTAAGCCCTGTAAAAGAATGTGACAGGACCAGATTGGGACCATCTTCATAGTCTACCAGTAGTCCGGAGGAATCATAGAGTTCAAGACGGAATTCCCCTTCCGTGCTCCATGCCTCGAATGTAACATAGGAATGCTCTGTTGTAAAGCGGTAATAATCATTATCTTCAGCATAATCCCAGTATCCTCCGTAATACTCCCCATCCGGCAGGACCGCATAAGCACTTTGCGGATGATCGCCACCGATATCACTATCATAAACGGGTATCTGGTAACCGGCAGCCCGGGCTGCATGAGGATGATCATAAACAGCATCCCGGGTGATGATATAAAAACGCAATTCCCCGTTCGCGTAAATATCTTCATTTGCCAGCAGCCGAATATTCTGATCAGTCAGAAGGATTCCCGATGTGATAGAAGTATTATACACTTTCCACGAGCCGCGTTTATGGGACCACGTTCCATCCGGATGACGCATATAAAAGTGGTAATCGGAACCGGGTGACCCATAATTACCGGTAACGGCAGCGACCAACCTTCCTTCGCAGTTAAATGTGACTTCCGAAGTGGCCTGTGACGGATAGAATCTTGTTACAGTATACCCCAATCGTAAAGCGTCCAGAAGGATGTTATTTTCCAAGTATTCCATGAATATCGCCGGAGATACTGACGGATCCATAGGAATCACGTCACTCAGTCTTCCTGCTGCAGCAAAATCTCCTGGATTCTGTTTGTATCCACCGTTACTGTTTATCGTGGCAGACCCCTGCAGTATGAAGCGAAAGGCGTAACCATAGCAATTCATTCGATACTGGGTCAGGTCTGTCTGAGTACCGTATGACGGAATCGTCTCTGTATTAAACAGCAAAGGGTCATTTTCTGAATAATATGGATCATAATCTCCCGGACTGCTTCTCATCAGTTGTAAATCATCCGGTGGATTCTCGGCATTTCTTTCTGTATCTCTGCTTTCCCCATGGACAAAGGTCCCCAGTAGGGAGACTGTAATCAAAAGAGACAGCAAGAGAAAACCAAAGTTCAAGCCACAATTACTTTTCCGATCTTTCTTGATCATCTTTTCCTCCTCTTCTTATAGCATTCATATTATCTGGCGGCAATGGTTTTCCGACAGACCGTCGTGTTCCGGTTGTGGTGGTGAATAGACCTCCTTCCTACAGTGATCAAGGCAGACCCGGAAATCCTCCTCTACTTATATAGACGAAAAAACAGTCCATTTTCGACATGTTTTTTAAAAAAAAATAGATAGTTAATTTGGCAAATATTTGATTCGATTGACCCCTCGAATTTGCATTACCATTTTATTTATTATGATTCCGGAAGGCGTTGTCGACAGTTGCTGTTCGCCAGTACAGAACGCCGTCGGCAAAACTCCCCGGCATCCCTCCCCGCTCATTCCCATTTTCCATCGAAAAGACGGCTGCGGTACCGGAAAACTGAGGTTTTTCCGGTCAGACAGGGCTATCTGTCCCGCCGCATGAAACTGCCCGGCTGCCCGTGTGTAGCCGGCTGTCCGGACCTCTCGCGGAGCAGGCCACGGAAGCATTTTCCTGGATAACGAAAGACAGGGCCGGCATTCTCTGCCGGCCCTGTCTTTCGTTGTGCCCCCTTCCCGGTTCGCTCCGGAATGATCCCCCTTCCGGTTGTTCCTGCAAGACTGTGACGCCATCTCAATCGAAGGATCCTCGGGGATTTCCCGGACTCGAATCCACAAAAGCCCTGACATATACCAGCGCCCGAAGGTCATTCAAAGTCAAAAATCCTCTTTCATAAGCAATATTCAGGCCCATCCATTCATTTTGTCTGTATACATAGAAGATCGTCTCAAAACAGGGGATCAGGAATTCCCCGACCGCGTAATCATCCAGAATGCCTGTGGTATCTCTCGGAAAATGCCGGTGCCAGTCATCCGAGAATATCTGGCAATCATCGCCGAAAGTCCCTTCATACACGGTATATTCCAAATAGGATACTCCCTGGGGAGTATAGGAATGGATTGGCAGTTCCTCCAGTACAGCGAAGGCTTTCAGGATCGCCTCCTGTTTTTTCTCGGGAAGATCCTCGAACTTCTGCCGTAACGGTTTTTCAGGCGACGGTCCCAATTGCTCCAGCAAGGCCAGTTTGCTCTCCAAAGCAGTATACTCCGAAATATAGGTCGTTGCGGGATATGATTCTTTTAGCCGAAGCAGCGACTGACCGTTTCTGGCATACGTACGCGCCTCCTCATACAGTCCAAGACTGACGTACAGATCAAAGAAGTATTCCTCCCTGCCAAACATGATAAGTTTCCTGCCGTTTTCCGGTAAAAACACGGAACCCTCCGCGACCTTCACCGTCTGAGGGTATCCCTCCTCCGACGAAGCCTCCGTAGGAACTGCTGCAGATACTTCCGCATTTTCCTTGTCCTGCGTATCTTGTCGTTTCGGGACAGCGCCCGCAGTAATCAGCAAGACCAAGGCCGTAAGCAGTACGGCAGTGCTGATTCCTGCGACAACCCATATACGTTTTCTGTCTCTCACGGTCTTATCCTCCTATTATTCTCCGAGCGGAGTCGGGATGGCAGTTGTCCACTGGCCGCAGGTCCCGCAGATCCACCCTCCGAGTCGCTGGAGCCAGTTGTGTTCTGACGTACGAATTGTTTCATTGCACCAGATACAGTAGTATTTGTGTCCTCTGAAAATACCCAATGAGGCATAATCAAAAGGATCCGTGCACTCCGCCAGCGCCTCATAGGCATTCAGCCTTCCGCCGCTTACACAAAGAGTACCGAACACACTGTTATCCAGATCATCATAAATGATCTCAGAATTGTCCATCAGTATATGTTTCAGCATCTGCGGTGTAAGGTCTGGGTCTATCGACAGCAGAAGCGCTGCAACACCGCTGACGTAAGGAGCCGCGACAGATGTCCCGCAATCACGCCGGATTCCCCCTCCTGCCTGGCAGGAATAACAATAATCACCCGGTGCAAACAGGTCAACCCTGGTCTGTCCATAATTAGAGAACGAACACTTGCGGTCATAATAATCGCTGGCGCCTACCGTGATCAGGTTCGGAAGATCATAGTTCGCCGGATAGACGCTGCATGAATCATTATCGCAATTCTCATTTCCTGCCGCACAAACTGCGAGTCCGGGGTAATTGCCAATGGCAATATCCAGATGTTGTGTAAATCGGATGTTATTATCATACCACCGAAAACTCATATTGAGAATAGGAATTTCGTAAAAAGACGCGTGATCGATCGCCAGCACGGCATTTGAACTGTATCCTTCTCCAAACTCATTTATGATACGATAGGAGACCAACTGGACGTCCCAGCAAACCCCGCAAATATCTGTTGCGTTATTTCCTTCAGCCCCTATGATCCCCGCCACGAATGTTCCGTGCCCGTGGGGATCTTCCGTTATCAGAGTATTCGCTACCGGATAACCTGAGGTAAAATCATAACTGCGTGAAACATCCACGCGGTTGACAAGATCATCATGCGTGCTGTCAATCCCGGTATCCAAAACAGCGACAGTAATATCATCAGATCCCGTTTCTATATCCCATGCGTACTCCAACTGAATAATATCATGACCCCACTGATAATCCTCATAAAAACAGTAAGGATCATTCGGGGCAGTAAGGCATTGACTGACAACATAATCCGGTTCCACGCTCAAAATATCGTCTCGATCTTGAAGCGCTTGTATAGCTTCTTCCACTGCTTCGACGCCTGACTCCTGCAGACTCAGACGAAGGATCGCATGATACTTATCGACATCCACCCTCTGCAATGCTAAAGGCATTTCAGATTTTGGGTTATCCTTTTGATAATCCAGTTTCGTCTTGACCAGCATGCCGCTCAGCGATGTCAAATTGTAGACTTCGCAGCAGGACACCTCTGGAAAATCTGCCAGTCCATAATCACAGAAAGCCAAACTGGCTTCGTGCGTCAAAACAACAATAACACGATCTTCCGCAAAACCTATGACAGGAGAAAGATTCTCCACATGTTCACGAGCGGACGCTCCATGATAAAGAAATGCACCTCCAACAATGAATATGAGTGTTATTAAACCAGAGAATGTCCAAAGCCATTTGTCGCTCTTCATGTCGTTACTTCTTAATTGCGTTTAATAAAATAATATGACATAACAATGTGTTTGTCAAGCAATCGCTGGAAAAACTTCTCTGGCTTTGCGCTTTTGCACACTTCTCTAGGAAGCGACAGGGCCGGCATTCTCTGCCGGCCCTGTCTTTCGTTGTTCTCTGAGCGCATGTTCCTTCCGTCAAAGGCAGCAAAGGAACGGTAGGCATCCGCCGCTTCCGGCGCTGCAGCTCATACACAGGCACATCCAGAGGGCCCGGCGCAGGCAGAGGCGCGACGCATCGGGATATCCCTGCCCGAATTCCATGCCGCGGGTCTGGTACCAGCCCTCGCTGCCCTGTAGCCGATAGAGCAGCTGCCGGTATTCACTGTTTCCCGGCTCCAGATCCACGGCGCGCTGCGCATAGTCCATAGCGCTCACGTTGTTGCCCAGCCCGCTGTTTGCCACAGCTGCCAGATAATGCCACAGCGCCGTGCGCACGCTCAGCGAGGAGAGCACGTTCCAGGCCTCTGTAAAATGTCCGGCGTTGATATAATTCACTGCCGCTTTGAGACGCGTCGCATCTTCGCTGCTGTAGCCGGAAAAAGGATCTTCCTGCCTGGTCTGCGAACTCCCGCGATAGGCGTCTTCAAAACCCCAGAAACTGCCGAAGCCAAACGGTCCGTAAAACCCGCCGAAGCCCTGTCCGTACGGATCCGCATAACCGCTCTCCTGTGCACCGGAACTGCTCCCGGCGGTGCTGCCCGCCCCGGTATATGTACCGCGGATGCCCTGCGCGCGGTCCCGCATGATCTGCTCGTAGGCCTGCTGCACCTGTTTGAATTTTTCCTCGGCCTGCGCGGCATTCGGATTGTTGATATTCGTATCGGGGTGGTATTTGCGGCTGAGTTGCCGGTACGCCCGTTTGATTTCTTCGTCATCGGCCTCGGGTTTTACACCCAAAACCTGGTAAGGATCATATACCATGCTTCCGCTCCTCTTCGTCCGCCGGCAACGGCGCCTCCGGACGGTCTGCCTTCGCTGCGCCCTCCGGCTCCTCCGCCGGCACAGTTCCCTCCGGGCTCTTTCCGGCCTTTTCGTCTTCCTCCGCGAGCGCCTCGAACTTCACCCAGACGCCGGCGTACAGAATGTTGCGGAGGATGGTCTCGTACTGCAGCACGGGCAGCTGTTCAAAGGTCAGCGAGCATTCGCTCATCATCATGGTCAGGACCTCCCGCGCCTGGCTGCGCACTTCCCGGCGTGTTTTCCCCCGGAAACGCCAGGGATTGTAAGCGTCCTTTTTCTCATCCTTTTCCAGATCTTCGAAGGCGTCCATCAGATAAATGAATTTGCCCAGATAAAAGCCCATCCGCCGCAGATAGGGCGCCCAGACGTCCTCCCGCACCGCGAACACTTCTCCCAGCATGCGGCCCGTCAGACCGGAGGCGGTGTCCAGGCTCTCCTCCCGAGCCTCTTCACAGGCATGGAGTTCCTCCACATACGCTTCCAGCGCACGGGCCTGCCGCGGGTATTTCGCGGCGATCTCCGTTTTCCTTCGTTTCAGCAGCGAGGCGCTGATGCCGGCGGTCACCTTCCGGTCGTCCGCCCAGTCGTCCAGCAGATTGTAATAAGACAGCAGAATGTTCATATCTGCTGCGTACTCCACGTATTCGTTGGTGACCGTGGGATGCTTCACCCCGGGATGCGGCAGGCAGACGGTCGTGCCCTCCGTGCTCTGCGGCTCGTACAGAGCCGTCAGCAGCAGGGCCAGGAACGTCATATCGTAGGACAGTGTCGCCTGCCCCTTCAGTCCGCAGGCGCGCCGCAGCGCCCGGCACAGACCGCAATAGAAAGAGCGGTACGTGTCGAACTCCCGGATCTTCAGTTCCGGTTGCTGCACCGTGATATAGCCAAACATTTCGTCTCCTCAGCTTCGTTTTTCAAATTCTTTGCCGCAGCGCGGGCAGGTGATGAGGATCTTTCCCCGGCCGCGGGGCACGCGCACCCGCTGATCGCAGGCCGGGCAGCGGAAAATGCGGTGCTCGGCATCGGACCGGGGGCGGGCGGCGCGCTGGGCGCGTTCCGCCTTCGCAGCGGCCCGGTCAGCCGCTTTCTGCGCCTGCGTGCGGCTTCCCTTACTGTTCCAGGGCGAAAACACCTTATTGCGGATCTCCAGATACTTTTGGTTTTCCCGCGTGCGCCGGTCGATCTTCCGGGAAAACATGCGCAGATAGGTAAGGACGAGCAGCAGCACGATGAGCCCCGAAAGGATCAGGCCGGCCGTCGGATGCTTCTGGCGCACGAACATATTGACAAGGATCAGCACAAAAGCCACGATCATCAGGAAGTTGTTCAGATTATCGTTGCCGTAGCGGCCGCTCATAAAGCGGCGGAACCGTTCCATCAGTCCCATGATCTCTCCTTCCGTTTCCTGTGTTTTTCAGCCCAGCGTCTCCGCGATCTGCTTCAGACGCCGCAGCCGGTGGTTCACACCGCTCTTGCCGAGCGGCGGATCGGCCATCTGCCCCAGTTCCTCCAGCGAGGCGTCCGGGTTTTCCAAACGAAGGACGGCGATCTCCCGCAGGGTGTCCGGCAGACTGAGCAGTCCCGGTCCCGCGTCGATCTTCCGGATGGCTCCGATCTGGTCGGCGCCCGCCCCGGCGATCTTCTTCAGATTGGCCGTTTCGCAGTTGACCTGGCGGTTCACATCGCCGCGCACGCCGCGCAGGATGCGGATATCCTCCAGTTCCAGGCGGCTGCGGAAAGCACCCATGAGGCTGAGCGCATCCGAGACCGCTTCGGCTTTTTTCAGATACACTGCCGGATTCCCGCGGCGGTCCGTCACGCCGGCTTCCAGGCCGAAACCGGCCAGGATTTCCCGAAGCTGTGCGCAGCGTTCTTCACTCCCGGGCGTCCATTCCATATGATACGAGCGGTGCGGATCGCTCACCGAACCGGCTGCCAGGAACAGTCCGCGCAGCCAGGCCCGCCGGCAGCACTCGCGCTCCAGGAGCCGTGCCGGCACACGGGCTTCCTCCTCACGCAGCGCGCCGCCCGCCGTCAGAAAGCCTGTTTCCGTCAGCAGCCGCCGCAGCGGCTCCTGTTCCCGTACGATGAGCGTATACAGCGGCTCTTTCCACTGACGCGAACGCAGGGCCGTGACCTCCGGCTGCGTGCCGCTCAGCGAGCGCAGCAGAAAGTCGGCCCGCCGTACGGCCGCAAAAGAGTCGGACTGCAGCACCAGGAAGATCACGCCGCGCGAGGGCAGCGCAAAACTGCCCATCTGTCCGATCAGCGCAGCCAGTTCCGCCCGCCGGCAATGGACCGGTTTGACCGGGATCCCGGATAACTGATCCCGGACCTCCTGTGAAAACGTTGCCATCAGAATTCCCCCACCAGACGCACTTCGGGTTCCAGCGTAACGCCGCTCTGCTCTTTGACCCTGGCCCGGACGGTCTCCATGAGTTCCAGGACCTGCGCGGCGGTCGCTCCGCCCCGGTTGATCACGAAACCCGCGTGTTTTTCCGATACCTGCGCCGGCCCCACGGCGTATCCCTTCAGGCCGGCGTCCTGGATCAGCTTCCCCGCGAAATAGCCTTCCGGCCGCTTGAAGGTGCTGCCGGCGCTGTAATGCTCCAGCGGCTGTTTGGCCTGCCGCTGCAGGGCCAGTTCCCGCATGCGCGCCCGGATGGCCTCCGGATCGCCCGGCGCCAGTTCCAGCACGGCGGAAAGCACGGCCCCGCCCTGCGTCATCAGGCGGCTCGTCCGGTAGCCGAAGGCCATTTCTTCTCCGGGCACCTCCCGGACCGTATCATCTTCCTCCAGGATGCGCACACTGCGCACGACCCGGCTCATTTCTCCCCCATAGGCGCCTGCGTTCATCATGACCGCGCCGCCCAGCGAACCGGGGATCCCCCCGGCAAACTCCAGTCCGGTCAGCTGTGCCTGCGCCGCCTGCCGGGCCAGACCGATCAGAGGAGCGCCCGCGCCTGCGCGGATCCGCGTCCCGTTTATGCTCACCTGCGACAGCCGGCTCATGGAAAAGACAACGCCGCGGATCCCCCGGTCGCCGACCAGCAGATTCGTGCCGTTGCCCAAAAGAAAGAAGGGGATATCATAGGCCCGGCAGAGCCGCAGTCCGGTCCGCAGGTCCTCTTCCCCGGACGGCAGGACGAACAGATCCGCTCCGCCTCCGATATGAAAACTCGTATGCTCCCGCATGGGTTCCCCCAGCCGCAGCTCCGCCTCCGGAGCTGCCTCGGAAAACGACTGCAGGAAGCGAAAGAAGACTTCCCGATCCATTTAGAGATCTCCCAGTCCGCGCCGCATCTTTTCGTTGAAGCGCTTTTCCAGTTCCTGATAGGCGTCGTAGCCCATCCGTTTGCAGCGGAAATTGATGGAGGCGGTCTCCACGATGATGGCCACGTTGCGGCCCGGGCTCACCGGGACGGTGGTGCAGGGCACCCGGACATCCAGGTATTCCACAAATTCTTCCCGGGTGCCGAGGCGGTCGAACTCATACTTGCGGTCGCGGGCATAGTCCTCCAGTCGGATGACCATGCTCACGGGCATCTCGTCCTTCACGCACTCTGCACCGAACAGCGCCTTCACGTCGATCACGCCCACGCCGCGCAACTCCATCAGATATTTGGTGACCTCCGGCGCGGAGCCGAGCAGCTCCGTATCGGAATAGCGGCGCAGCTGCACGGAATCGTCCGCGACCAGCCGGTGGCCGCGCTTGATGAGTTCCAGCGCGACCTCGCTCTTGCCCATGCCGCTTTCGCCGATGATCAACACGCCTTCCCCGAAAACGTCCACCAGCACGCCGTGGATGGTGACCATGGGCGCCAGCGTCACCTGCAGGTACCGCATCAGCCGGGCCTGGAATTCGGACGTCGTGGCCTTCGTGCTGAGGATGGGCACGTGGTAGCGCCAGGCGAGCGCCAGGAATTCCTCCGTGGGGATATGCCCCCGCGTGACCACCAGGCAGGGGATCCCGTATTTGAAAAGTTCTTCGATCACCTGCAGCTGACGGTCCTGGGACATCGTGGACAGGTAGGCATGCTCCACATTGCCCATGACCTGGATGCGGGCCGAATCAAAATGGTCGAAAAAGCCCGTCAGCTGCAGCGCCGGACGGTTCATTTCGGCCAGTTCGATGTTGATCTCCTCCAGCGACACCTCAGGGGTCAGATTGGTCAGCCCCAGCCGCTCCGCGATCTTCTGTAATGATACTCCGTTCATGTCGGCCTCCCGGCAGTCGATTTCTTTCAACGCGGCGCACCGGCACCGGCCGCCGCTTAGCGTTTCGCCTGTTTCTTTTTCAGTATAGCCGAAGCCCCGGGAAAAATCAATCCCCGGAGACGGCGGCTTCTTTCCGCAGGGCCTGCTCAGGACGACCCGTCCGTTTCTTCCTCCTCCAGTTCGCCGTCGTGGAAAAAGGCGTAGACGGTCTCGGCGGCGCTGCGGTTCATCTTCGGCACGGCTGCCAGTTCCGCCGTCCCCGCGCTGCGCAGCGCGTCGATCCCTCGGAATGCGCGCATCAGTTCCTTGCGCCGGGCCGGGCCGATCCCCGGGATGTCGTCCAGGATGGAATGCACCTGCTCTTTGCTCCGCAGGCTGCGGTGGAATTCGATCGCGAAGCGGTGAGTCTCGTCCTGGATGCGCGTCACCAGCCGGAAGGCTGCCGAGCGTGCATCGATGGGCACCTCCGCTTCCCGGAAGAAAAGTCCGCGCGTCCGGTGCCGGTCGTCCTTGACCATGCCGCATACCGGGATCGCCAGCTGCATTTCCCGCAGCACGGCCTCGGCATAGTGCACCTGCCCCTCGCCGCCGTCCATGAGGATCAGATCCGGGAACCGCACGAAGCTGCTCTCTTCCCGCTCCTCTTCCAGACCTCTTTCGCGCAGCAGCCCCCGTTCCTTAAGACCGTGGGAAAAGCGGCGGCGCAGCACTTCCGCCAGAGAGGCAAAGTCGTTGGCGCCCTCCACGAACCGGATGCGGAATTTACGGTAATCGTTCTTGCGGGGCCGTCCGTTCTCATACACGACCATGGAGCCGACCGATGCGAAGCCGCTGATATTGGAGATATCGTACGCCTCGATGCGTTCCAGCCCGGAAAGCCCCAGCAGTTCCGCCAGATCGCGCTGGGCGCCCGCCGTCCGGGCCTCCTCGCGCTTCACCTGCTCGCGCTCCTGCGCCAGCACGTGACGGGCATTCTCCCGCGCCAGTTCGATGAGCCGCTGTTTTTCGCCCTTCTGCGGCACACGGATCTGCATGCGCCGGCCGCCGCGCGCGGAAAGGATTTCCTCCAGCGCTGCGCGGTCGGAGGGCTCGGTGCAGGCCAGGATCTCCCGCGGCAGGAAAGGCGTTCCGCCGTAAAACTGCCGTATGAACTGGGAAAGCACCTCGGGTTCCCCGTCGCCGCCCGCCACCTGCAGATGAAAATGATCCCGGCCGATCATCCGGCCGTCCCGCATGAAAAAGACGGCCGCGACGGCCTCTTCTCCCTCCAGCGCCAGCGCCAGCACGTCCCGATCTTCCCCGTCCGTGTCCGTCACCTTCTGTTTTTCCTCCAGCGCATGGATCTTTTTGATCATATCGCGCCAGCGGATCGCTTCCTCATACTCCATACGTTCCGAAGCCGCGTTCATTTTCTCTTCCAGATAGGAAAGCACCGGGCGGAAATCCCCCTTCAGAAAGTCCCTGGCCCGGTCGATGCCCGTCATGTATTCCTCGCGGCTCACCGCGCCGATACAGGGGGCCCCGCAGCGGTGCATCTGATAGTTGAGGCAGGGCCGCTGCTTTCCCTGTTCCTCCGGCAGTTTGCGGCGGCAGTCCCGGACGGAAAACAGATTCCGTAGCAGGCGCACGGTGTCCCGCACGGCCAGCCCGTTCGGATACGGGCCGAAGTACTGGTTTTTGTCCCGTTTCATGCGCCTCGCCACGACGATGCGCGGAAACATCTCTTCCGTCGTCAGACAGATGTACGGATAGGTCTTGTCGTCCATCAGCTGCGTGTTGTAACGCGGCCGGTGCTCCTTGATCAGGTTGCATTCCAGGACCAGTGCCTCTGTTTCCGAGTCGACGACGATGGTCTCGAACCAGTCGATCTCACTGATCATCTTCAGGATCTGCGGGCCCCGCTCCACCGTTTTGGCAAAATAACTGCGCACCCGGTTTTTCAGGTTGACAGCCTTGCCCACATAGATGATACGGTCCTCGGCGTCGTGCATCAGATACACGCCCGGCTGTTCCGGCAGTTTTTTCAGTTCTTCTTTAATATTGAAAGCCATAGCCGTCCTTTCCGGATCCCGAGGCAAAAAACTTTTCTATATTGCATATCTTTTGAGTCGCATCCGAAAAAAGCAGGGATTTTCCTCCGCTTTTCTTCGATCTTATTGTAGCATAATCCGTCAAAAAAGGCTATACTGAATGTCGGCGCGGCCCGCGGTGTTCCTCCGGGAGGCGCGTCCTGCCCGTCCCGTTTCCGGACACCCCCGCCCTTCCCGAAAGGAGGCCCCCATGCGGCTGATCTTCCGTTCCATGCGCCGGTATTCCTGGCGTATCAGCGGAGCCATTCTGCTGAAATTCATCGCCGGGATCGCGGAACTCCTGCTTCCGTATATCCTGGAACATAATATCGACGTCATCGTCCCGCGGGGAGAACTGCTCCCGGTCGTCCTGTGGGGTTCCCTGATGGTAGGGACGGCCGCCGTATGCTGCGTGCTCAACGTTCTGGCCAACCGCCTTGCCTGCGACAACGCCCACCTCGTGACCTATGACGTGCGGCAGGAACTGTTCGAAAAAACGACCCACCTGTCCGGCACACAGACCGACCGCTTCGGCCTGCCCAGCCTCACGAGCCGCATGACCAGCGACAGTTACAACATCCAGTCCTTCGTGCAGGCTTTCCAGACCATCTGTGTCCGCGCCCCCTTCATGCTGATCGGCGGCATCCTGCTGACGCTCACGCTGGATCCGGTCCTGGCCGGCATCCTCTGCGCCATGATCCCGCCGCTTTTCCTGGTCGTGCTGACCGTATCCTTCCGGGGCATCCCGCTCTTCGACCGGGTGCAGCAGACGCTCGATAGCATCGTGCGGATCATGCGGGAGAACATTACCGGCATCCGCGTCATCAAGGCCCTCACCAAGACCGAATACGAAAAAGAGCGTTTTGCCCGGGCCAATGAAGATATGACCCGGCAGAATATCCGCGCCGGCCGGCTGATGGCCGTGCCCGGTCCCCTCATGCAGATCTGTCTCAATATCGGCCTCGTGCTCGTCGTCGTGGTCGGCGCCCGCCGCGTGGATGCCGGTCTGGCCCGCCCGGGCGTGATCCTCGCCTTTCTGACCTACTTCAATATCATCCTCTTCAGCGTGCAGGCGCTCACCCGCATTTTTATGATGGTCAGCAAGGCCAGCGCCTCCGCCCGCCGTATCGACGAAGTGCTGCAGACGCAGGACGACCAGCCGGTGCTTTCGCCGGAAGAAGTCTCTGCGCCCTCCGGTCCGGAGTTCATCCGCTTCGAACACGTGAACTTCCGCTATACCGGACGCGACGCTTCTCCCGCCGACCCGGCCTCTTCTCCCGGCTCTGACGCACAGTCCGGCGCGCCCGCTGAAGATCACACCCCGGCCCTGACGCTGGAAGACATCAGCTTTTCGCTGGAGCGCGGCAAAAGCCTGGGCATCATCGGTC
>JAGDDE010000068.1 GCA_017958185.1 Lachnospiraceae bacterium
GTATACCCGGCCCGGAATTCGGTATGAGACATAAGAAAAAACCGCGAAATACGTTGGTATTACGCGGTTTTTTGATGTTTGCAAGGGACGATTAGCGCTTGCTGAACTGCGGTGCACGACGTGCCGCTTTGAGACCGTACTTCTTTCTTTCTTTCATGCGAGGGTCTCTGGTCAGGAATCCGGCCTTCTTGAGGGTCGGGCGGAATTCGCCATCGGCCTTCAGCAGGGCGCGGGCAATGCCGTGACGGATGGCACCGGCCTGGCCGGTGAAGCCGCCGCCATGAACGCTGACGTTCACATCGAATTTGTCCAGAGAGCCAACCGCTACCAGGGGCTGACGGACGACCACTTTCAGGGTCTCCAGACCAAAGTAATCTTCAATATCTCTTTTGTTGACCGTGATCTTGCCGGTTCCGGCGGTCAGATACACGCGGGCAATACTCTTTTTCCGTCTGCCGGTTCCGTAATACTGATTCGACATGTCTCAGATCCTCCTTATGCTTCGATCGCCAGCTCTTCAGGCTGCTGCGCCTGATGAGGATGTTCCGGGCCTGCGTAAACAAACAGTTTGTCAAACATCTGGTTGCCCAGGGCACCCTTGGGGAGCATGCCCTTAACGGCCTTGCGGATCACTTCGATGGGCTTCTTGTTCAGCATTTCACGAAGGGTGGCTTCCTTGACGTTGCCTACGTAATCGGAGTGGCTGAAGTAGGTTTTCTGCTCCAGTTTCTTGCCGGTCACGGCTACCTTTTCGGCGTTGACGACGATCACGTAATCACCGGTATCCACGGAAGGGGTAAAGGTGGGCTTGTTCTTGCCGCGCAGGACCTTGGCAACCTCGGAAGCGAGACGGCCGAGCGTCTTGCCGTTTGCATCGACCACATACCACTTTCTTTCGACGGTGGCAGGGTTAGCCAAAAAACTCTTCATTATGGACCTCCAAAAATATGAGAAGAAAAAATCAGGTGATGAGTGCCTGCGTCTTCGTCCGGCTGTCCGGGGCATGGATACTGCGGCCCGAAAACGTCACGCTGAGATATTATACGCGAACGGACCCGGACTGTCAACCGCATTTTTGCTTTTTTCTCAAAGATTTTTCGCCTCGTTTGTGGTATACTGTAGCAGAAAACAAGGCAGAAAGAAAGGGGGAGCGCCATGAAAAAACCAGACGATCTGGAGCGTGCCATCTACACGCAGATCTGCCGCAGCAACGGGATCCGCGCCAGGGAGATCGCCGCTGTCATCGGCGCGGACCGTACGACCGTCAACCGGTATCTGTACGCCTCCCCCTACATCAGCGATCTCTGCTACCGCGACGAAAGCTTCCGATGGCATGGGTCGATCCGTCAGACGGTGCCGCACCGCGGGCTTTCGGACTATGCCGGATGGTACGGGAGCGCTGCCGCCTTCCTGGCTCAGGACGAAGAAACGTTCCTGCGGGAACTGGAGCGCGGCTGCGCGTTCATCGGCCGGAATCTGAACGATACCCGCGGGCTCTTTCACTCCTTCCGGGATACGAGAGAGACAGTCCGCGGCATGCTGGCCGATCTCGCGCCCCTCACGGATACGTCTGCGTGGGAACTGGTCTTTGAACTGCGGATCCGCCGTTCCCGAACCATCCGCATCTACGCCGACGTCCTGGTGATCGCCTGCGGAAGGGTCTTTTCACTGGAATTCAAAATGAAAGACCGGATCGATCCCGGCGAGGTCTCGCAGGCTGCCAAATACGCGCCCTTTCTGGAGGTGATTTTCGGTCCCGGTTGGGATGTGATTCCCGCGCTGGTGCTCACGCGCGCACACGATGTGTTTACGTATGCCCCTCTGGGGGGCTCCGGCGGCGAGATCCCCGTGCTTTCCGGCGATCTGCTCTTCGACCTCCCGGCAGAGTATCTGGGGCTCTTTTCCGAATGATCGGTTCTATACGAAATGCCGGGGCAGGTAGTCCCACCCTAACATTTCGTATAGAACCGGGTTTTTAGGGTATGATGGACAAGGGCCTTTTTTGCCGGGATGTTCCCCCGCACTGCTAGCCTCTGCCTATACATCCCCGATCTCGGCTCTAATTCATCTGTGTGACAGGGAACCGGGAAAGATCGCAGACGCGATGGCCTGGGTCGAGACGCTCAGCAGACATTTTATCCGGATTTATGGACGAAAGGATGCGTGAAAATGATTGTCGGCATTATAGGAGAGAACTGCTGCGGGAAGTCCACGTTGGCGAACAAAATCAAAGGGAAGATCGGTGCGGAGGTCATTTCAGGAAAGGATTATCTGCGATTGGCAAAATCCGAAAGCGAAGCAACAGCACTGTTTACAGAAAGACTGAAACATGCGGTTTATGGGGAGAATCTTATCTATGTGATCTCTGAACCGGAGCAAGTAAAACTGTTGCCGGAAGGAGCAATCAGAATTCTTGTGAGCGCCGACTTGGACACGATCAAGGAGCGCTTTAAGGCAAGAATGCGTGGCAATTTGCCCCTGCCGGTCGCACAGATGCTGGAGAGAAAGCACGGGATGTTCGACGACGCGACTTATGATTATCGCTTCGACGGAGTCTCCGGGGACGCTGATTCCCTATGTGAAGCGCTGAAAAAACGCATTGTCGATATCCTTTGAATACTCTGTATAACAGGGGATCCACTGCGGGTATTTACAGGAAGAGGCCAATGCGCTGACGAGCGAAGCATTCTCAGAATACATCGGGGGCATACTGCATCGACGAATTCTGCATCACCGGTGCAGACGCCACGGCCAGCATTCGATCCGCCTGCTTCAACAGGACGAAGGCAGGATAGAACGAACACGTTATCATTGACTGCATCATCGGCTATAATCTGAAGAAGCAGCCGGAAATGCTCACGTATTCTGCTGACAAAGGCTGTGAGATCAAAGTATTGTCAAGTCCATGGAAGCCGGCAGCGGGAAATATCTGAGCTTCATCAAAGCCGTTTTGCGGTAAAAGTTTGACCCGAACGCCCCTCCGGACAAAACTGCGCAGAGAATAACAGGACGGGGATCCACCCCCGGATTATACTGATCCCATCAAGGAGAGGAGGCGACAGCCATGGAGTGGCTTTCCGCGATTCGGACAGCGATCGATTACATAGAGAATCACCTTACAGACAACGTCAGTACGCAGGATGTGGCCGCGCAGGTGTTTCTTTCCCCGTTCTTTTTGCAGCGGGGGTTTTCGCTGATGACAGGCTATGGGATCGGAGAATACCTCCGAAACCGCAGGCTGTATCAGGCGGCGCTCGACCTGCAGAGAACGGATGAAAAAGTGATCGACATTGCCCTCCGGTACGGCTATGAGACGCCGGAGAGCTTCACAAAAGCCTTTACTCGCTTTCATTGTTCGACGCCCTCCCAGGTGCGCAGCGGCGCTTCCGTGACGGTATTCCTTCCCTTGACCATCAAAATCTCTATTCAAGGGGGTCATCAAATGGATTATAAAATCGTACCCATGTTCCCTTTTAAGGTCATCGGGTTTCAGAAGGTGTTCGATAATGAGACCGCATACGCTGAGATCCCGAAGTTCTGGGATGAGATCTGCGAGAAGTATGCATTCAACGTGTATGCCGGGAACGCGCCGGCGAATCCGTATGAGCAGGCGCTCATGGATAACTGCATCGGCGAGTACGGCGTTTGTATCGACGATATCGGAGGCGGGAAATTCCGGTATCTCGTCGCCGGGAGGTACACGGGCGGAGACGTTCCGGAGGGAATGGCCGTTTATGAATTCCCTCGCGGCAACTGGGCAGTGTTCGACTGCATCGGCCCAATCCCGGAGGCGCTTCAGACCGTCAATACGCGGATCTTCAGCGAATGGCTGCCCGGCAATCCGGACTATGAGCTTTGGGGAAATGCCAGCGTGGAATGGTATGACTGCATAAACGGCGAAAAGACCGATCGGGATTACCATAGCGCAATCTGGATCCCGGTAAAAAAGAAATCATAGAGACCATGCTATACTATGCACATGTCGGGAGTCGAAGACCTCGACAACTCGAGGTTTTGAGGATATAGCACTATGCAGCAAATGATGATAACGACGGAGATTATTCCGAAAGATCAAATTCTCAAAAAGCTGGAGGAACATAGAATTTGTATCAACCGTTACGCTGAGGAGTGGATCTTTAAAGCACAAGGTGAATGATTACCGATCCCATATAGGGAAGTAATGGAATCCCGGAGCGCCAGACTGTTTAAGAAGGTGACTCATGATGAGACTGTTGTTTGATCTTGACAGGAAAGACTATGCCCGCTGCACACGCACCTTTGTCCGTGATTCCGCCCGCAGTATCATTATTTCCGGCAGGCAGATCGCCATGGTACACAGCCTGAAATACGACTATTACAAGTTCCCCGGCGGCGGGATCAAAGACGGCGAAAATCCCGTAGATGCCATGATCAGGGAAACCAGGGAGGAAGCCGGCCTCATCGTCCTTCCGGAAACCGTTCGGGAATACGGGCTCGTACATCGCATTCAGAAAAGCACGGTCGTCGAAACGGAATGTTTCGTTCAGGACAACTACTATTATCTGTGTGAAGCGGCGGATACGGTAGAGACACAGGATCTTGACGGCTATGAAGCGGAAGAGCAGTTTACTCTGGAGCATGTCGATCCGAAGACAGCGATAGAGACGAACCGCAGGCCCGATCACGGACCCAAGGATCCTGTCATGCTGGAACGTGAAACAAGGGTTCTGGAGATGCTGATCGCTGAAGGATTATTGGGAGAGGAACGATGATCACGACATACAAGCCCGCGCTGCAGGATCTATGGTTCCGGCAGCATTTCATGGCAGATGAAGCCACCATGTCTTATAACCGTGCCTGGGGCGGGACGATACCCTTCCCGGAAAACGCATGGAAAGAGTGGTATGATCACTGGCTGATCCATCATGAGAATAAGCGGTTCTATCGGTATCTCCGGGATCCCGAAGCTGAGACCCTTGTCGGGGAGATCGCGTATCATTACGAGAAAGAACGGGAGATCTGGCTGGCAGATGTGATCGTGGCTTCTGAATATCGCGGCAGAGGTTACGGCAGCGAGGGTCTTCAGCTGTTATGTGAGGCGGCGAGAGAGAATGGCGTAGATGTGCTTCGGGATGATATCGCTATCGGGAATCCTGCAGTCCGGCTATTCCTGAAAGCCGGGTTCACAGAGGAGTACCGTACGGATGAGATCATCATGCTGAAGAAGGACCTGAAACCGCAGCCGGGGAGAGTCATCGTGATCGGCAGCCCGGGATCAGGGCAAGAGTTCGGCAACTCGGATTTTGCGGGGAAACTCATATGAGCACAAGAAAAGAAATCATAAGCAGCTTTTATGACCGGTACGACGAAGAGGGACGCACTGCCAGATCGCGGCACGGTCAGTTGGAGTTCCGCACGACTATGGCGTACATCCATCGGTTTGCAGATCCGGGATCCAGGATCCTTGAGGTCGGAGCCGGGACCGGCCGGTATTCCATTGCTCTTGCAAAAGAAGGGATGGAGGTGGCGGCTGTTGAGCTGGTCGAAAGCAATCTTGCGGTCCTCAGGGAAAACAGTAAAATCTGAAGAATCTTAAATCCTATCAAGGGGATGCAACAGATCTCAGCCGGTTTGCCGATAACTCGTTTGATGTGACGCTTCTTTTCGGTCCGATGTATCATCTGTATGAAGCAGAAGAAGTAAACCGTGCGATCGATGAGGCAATCCGCGTCACGAAACCCGGGGGCGTAATCCTGTTTGCCTTTATTTCGGTGTTTGCCATTATGTACGCGAACTACTTTTACGGGAACTGGGCAGCAGGGCAGAAAGAGAATTTTACAGAGGATCATAAGGTCAGGCACTTCAAAGAACAGCTCTTTACCGGGTACGATGTAGCTGAGTTTGAGGAACCGTTTCAAAAGAAACCGGTTGAATGGATCACGACCGCGGGCGTAGATGGATCGTTGGAGCCTATCGAAAGTCGTCCTGACTTTTCTATGACAGAGGAAGACTTTGAAGCTTTTACTGAGTGGTATCTGGCCTTCTCTGAAAAAAGAGAGTTATTGGGGACCGCCAGCCATCTCCTGTACATCTGCCGAAAACAGTCATGACCTCTGGAAACCATGGACAGGATCGATCGGATAAATCGGGGATGCGGCGGCGAGGTGTCTGGATTTTATCAGTGAGCGTCAACAACTGAAAGAGCCGAGGTTTCCTTTAAAATCGCCGGGTCTCAGCTTTGCGATCCAAAAGAGCGAGGCTATGGGGTGAAGTACTATGTTTGATCTGAATAAGTATTTGAATGATCTCATCCTGAACTGTCAGTCAGTCTTCGGAGAGAGGCTGCTGTACATGGGGCTGCAGGGAAGTTATCTGCGCGGTGAAGCCCGTGAAAACAGCGATATCGACATTATGGTGATCCTGGACCGGTTCTCTGTTCAGGATATGGATACATACCGCAGGATTCTGAAAGAGATCGGCTTCTATGAGAGATCCTGTGGATTCATCTGCGGAAAAGAAGAAATGGATCGCTGGAATCCTCTGGAGGTGTGCCAGCTGCGCCATACGACGAGAGATTTGTTCGGCGCTTTGGCAGATCACCTTCCGCCCGCGACCCGGGAAGATGAGATCAATTATGTCAAACTGAGTTTGGGGAATTTGTATCACGAACTCTGCCACCGCTATATCCACGCAGACAGGGACAGGAACGCCGTCAGGTTTCGCGGTACCTGCAAGAGTGCGTTTTACCTGATACAGAATCTGCACTTTCTGGAAAGCGGGTGCTTTATCCTGCGTAAGGCGGAACTGAAGGAAACAGTTGAGGAGGAAGACAGGATCATTCTGGAAATGGCTGACCTTCCGGACGGTTACGATTTCGATCAGGCTTTCGCTGCTCTGTTCACCTGGTGCCAAAGAGCTTTTGCCCGCATCGATATCCTCTGTATTGGCCGCAGGCAGGCATAGACAGGTCCCCGTTTGGAAAACGAAAGCGAAGGATGGACCTCCCAATGGATCGGGCTTTGTAAAGGAAGATCAGAAATGAGACTGGATGAAAAATGGATCCGTGCACATCTTCCCGGGGAACTTTCCGCGCAGAGTGTCGATTACTTTGCCGGAGAGTATCTGGACGGGCTGACGGTGATGCACGAGGGAGAACGCGGCGGAGAAGATGTCGTCGTTTACCGTGCGGAAGATGAAGAAGATCTGCGCTGGTGGCAGCTTGAACAGGTCTGCCGTTTATTCATGAGCCGGACCCGCCCGCGCGGAAGATCTGGCGATATTCCAGACATCATGCCGAAGACGGCAAGTGGTTTTATACAGAGCGCACAAGTTACGATTATAACGCCATAGAGGACTCGCGGCTTTACGGCTTCGAGAGTTTTCTCCGCATCCTTCACTACGGCTTTCCCCGTGACCGCTGGGAAAGGAAAGTGCGGGAGCACATCCGTCTGATGAACTATTGGTATAAAGAACCGCACTGGGATTACGACCGTACTGCACTCCGCTTCATCGAGATAAGCGATTCCAAAGAACATGACGGCGACGGTATCGAAGAACCGCGGCCGGGTTCTGTTATCCGAATCACTATATAGCGGTGGATTCGGGTTTTGACGATGAGTTTTCCCCGGCGGCAATGGTCTGTGACACCGTCGGGCAGGCAGTGTACAGCATGCTTATTCCGGTTGGGACCGTCAAGATGTCGGATAGGGGCGTAAAAGAGATGATGGGGTCGTAAAAGCATCTTTTGCCGTGGGGATACTTATGATAAAGTATAAGTTGTCGGGAGGCCGTGTCCCGGCAACCCTTGATTAAAAAAGATTTCGAAAAGAGACGAGGAGGTTATGCTATGAGATTTCTCTTGAACTATACTGTCAAACTTGGTAAGTATGACGGTAACGATGATGTTTTCGAGTATGAGGTTGAAAACACCGACGCTGAAATAGAGCGTGTTGTGAAAAAGGCTATTATGACAGGAACATATTATGAGGATGTCCCTGAACTTCAGGTGGTTTGTAATCAGGCATATCATGAAATCGAGAGGCAGCAAATCGAGAAACTCAAAGAAGAAGCAGACGATGCTTTCGCGCTTGAATGCTTTGCCAATTCTAAAAGCCCATTTGACTGTGGCTATGCAATCTCTGTTTTCTTCCCAGATGATGCAGAGGAAATCATTCCCGAAGATGACGAGATAGAGGCATATCTGAGAGATGCCTTATCCACTGGAGATGTGGAACTTGCCGAAGCAGTAGTCCTGGAACAGTACAGCAACTATTCCGGCAATCTCTATGAAAAGGCGTTTGAACTTGCTGCAGAAACCGGATGTCAGGCTTTTATCGATAAGAATAAGTCCAACTGAGCCCTTGAAAACGGATGCCGTTGATCTGCCGCAGAGACGATTTCCTGCGGCTTTTTCATACGCATCTGCCCTTTCAGACAGGCAAAGCCGGAAAGCGCGATCATCGTGCCGGCCTGTATCATAGTTTCGGTCATTGAAGAACAGCAAGCTTGAAAAGGCTGCACATTCTTCGAAGACCTGTGGTATACTGTGTCTATACTGGGAACATGAGAGTTGGATCGATCCCGATGGGAAGATATCAAGCGCTGTCAAAAGTATCCGAATCCGGGCGCCGCGGAGGCGTCCTGCGCATACCGCAAGGCTCCATGAAACAGCGCTCGATCACGAAAGGAGCGTTATGACCGGAAAGGAACAGATCGTGTCAGAAAAGCAAATGAAAAGCGAAGCTGCTCCTGAAGAAACTTTCGGAACGCTGCATCTGAGTCCGGAGGAAGCGGCTTATGAGTATAAAGGCGAAACCTACCGGCTCACCTCTCATCCGTATGAGCCCTGCCTGTATCTGCGGAAGGGCGGCAGGCTGGTCTGCACGCTTCATAATGCCTATACTACGGAGACTCTGACGGAAGTATTCGCGGCAGGAAAAACAGTGAAAACGAACTATGCGAAGGATCACGATAAGGAATACGACGAAGCGGGCTTCTGCCGGGTCCTGGCGGCAGCGCTTGACAGCGGGCGTGACGAGATGGATCTCTTCGATGCCGCAAAACTTGCCCGGCGGGACTGCGCCCGCGGGAAACGGTGATGCGGCATCCGGTAAGGAAAGCCTGACGGGGATCGGCGGGGCGGCTGCTGCGGCCAGGTGATCTCTGAAAGCTTTGACCGGATCTGACAACGGCAAGGAGAGGAATGAACATGGATAAGAAGGCGGCATTGGAGAAACTGGCCTGTGAGGCCTATGAAAAGGACTCGTTCAACGGCGCATGGCTCTACGCCGAGAACGGGGAGATCGTGAGCAAGGGCGCGTTTGGCTTCCGCGACGCGGAAGATCGGCTCCCGATGACAGAGGACAGCATTTTTGAGATGGCTTCCGTCAGCAAGATGTTCACGGGGACGGCAGTCATGCTCCTGGTACGGGACGGCAAACTGGACCTCGATGCCGAATACACAGAGTATTTTCCGGAATACCCCTATAAGGGCGTTACGATCAGGCACCTGCTGACCCACACCAGCGGCATGCCCGATTTTAACGTTGAAGAATTGGTCGGCCCCGTTCTTGACGAAGAAAAGAGGATCCCGGCAAACGGCGAGATCATCCGTCTGATCCGTGAAGCCGGAGAGGCTCCCGCCTGTGCTCCGGGCAAAGAGTTCAACTATTCCGATGTCAACTACATGCTGCTCGCCAATGCGGTGGAGAAGGCCTCCGGCAGCAGTTTCGAGGATTTCATGAAGAAGAATGTCTTTGAGCCCGCCGGCATGAAGGACTCCGGCATTTACCATACGCGCCGGGACGGCAGGCCTTCCGACCGCTTTACCCGCAATATGGTGCTGGAAGACGACGGCAGCTATGTTCCTTCGGATGTCTCGGAGCTTACCGCAAGGTACGTGGTCGGCTCGGACGGCATGAATGGCTGCGACTATCTGTATACGACCGTATTCGATATGCTCGCGTGGGATAAGGCGCTCCGCGAAGAAAAGGTGCTCACCATGGAGGAGCAGAATATCATGTACGCCCCGATGCCGCTCACCGGCGGCGGGATCGCCGGTGCCAATGAGGATAACGACGGCTACGGGTTCGGCTGGGGTTTCAAAACCGAACCCGGGCAGGGGCTCGTCGTCAGCCACTCGGGCGGCATGCCGGGACTCGGCACCTGGTTCGAACGCTTCGTAGACGCGAACAGAGTGATCGTCCTTATGACCTGCCGCGATTTTGCGGACGTCAGAGCGTATCTGGGCTTTGAACAGGGGCTGGAGGCGATCGCGAGGGATAAAGAGCCGGAACCCGCCAAGACGATCGAGGAACTCGCGGTCAAGGATCCGGATAAGTCCCGGTGGGAGAGTTTCTGCGGAAAATACGAGCATCCCGAGGACGCCGATTTCATTATCGACGAGGTCTTTCTGAAAGACGGCGAGCTTCATGCGAACGCGATCGACGAAGAAGGCGATAAGCTCAGTTTCCGACTCTATCCCATCGGTGAAAACGAATTCGGCAGAAAACGCGGCCTGCTCAGGCTGACCTTCGGCGAAGAGTGTTTGATGTTCGGCGGTCTCATCTGCAAAAAACTGTAGGCGGCGGTGCGCCGGTCTGAGATCGGGCCGGCGTATAGGAGGGCGTCCCGAAAGGAAAGCGCCGCAAGGAACTGTGCAAACGGCTCCGGAGGGAATTGCAATCCTGTGGATCCCGTGTTACAATATAGATAATCATTATTCTTTTTTCCCACGCTCCGCCGTACGGAAGTACGGGATTCGTTCCGCGACCCCTTTCGGGATCGGGGATCAGACAAAAAAGAGCTCAGGAGGCTGTTTATGAAGAAGATACTGACACTGGCCCTTGTAGTTTTGATGCTCCTCAGCACGGTCGCCTGCGGGAAGACCAACAACGGCACCGGCTCGCAATCAGGCAGCAACGGAGAGAACCAGCAATCCGGGAACGGGTCCGGAAACGGCGGCGATACGCAGAACGCGGGCAACGCCGGGGGCGCAAAGCTCAGCGGCAAACTGGCTCTCATCAGCCTTAGCGACAGAGATCCGTCCATCCTGCGCGGTATACGCATCATCGGAAACGTGGCCGGTACGTCACAGGACATCAACGGCAAAAAGTCGTCCCTTACCGACGTCCGCTGCATTTTTGAGTTGAATGAGTGGGTCGCATTCTATCCGGATACCGGCAGGAACTATGCTCTTCGCGTGTGGGTCCTTAAGCATCGCGACGATTGGGCGTATTACAACACCTGCCAGTTCTCCGACCTGATGCCGAACTTTGTGACCTACTGCGATCTGCATTATCCTGCGGATGAGGAAAAACCCGATGAATCTCAATGGGGCAGTTTTTATCTGAATAAGGATGACTGCAACCCCGGCTATTACGATTTCGTTTTCACTTACGAAGGAAAAGCCATCGCCGTCCTTCAGACCCGCTTTTATGCCGAAAACGAGCTCACCGTCAAATCCGGCGCCCAGCTGGAAGCGCTCATGCACGAATGACGGACGCCCTGCCGGAAAAAAGGGTCGCCGGATGATCTCGGGGGCGGACAGGTTCCGTCCCCGTTTGCTTTATAGGAGGTCCTGAATTGTTCAAAAGAATCCTTCTGATGATACTGTCGCTCGTTCTGACGATGAGCCTCTGCGCCTGCGGTCTCAACCAGCTGTTCCCCGGGAACCATCCTTCGACCGGGACGGACGAACTGATCGGCGACGCCACGTCCTATCGCGATTTCATCGCTGTGATGAAAGAGATCAAGGAACGGGGAGACAAAACGGCGCAGCTCGGCCTTCCGGTCAACAGTGAATACTACTATTCGTTCGCTGGAGCGTCGGTCAGCGCGCTGCGCTATGCTGTGGAATATATCCTGTGGCTCAAGGGAGAAGGCGATACACGCGCGTCCTTCATGGCTGACAGCCGTTATACCGGTTGGGAAACGATTGCCGAGATCAACTACGCCTCTCCGTATCCGAGCTATTTTGAGGGGCTTCTGCTGGAAGTCCAGGGCAAATATGAGGAGTGTCTCGAACCCTATGCGTGGGCGTCGGTCATGCCGATGTTTCCGGAAGAAGGCATCGATTTTTACTATCTGAAAAAGATGGACGTTGCCTCGCTTTATGAACTGCGCGACGAGCTGCGGGATCTCGAAGATACGATCTACGGCGCTTATACACCGGTGCTCACCGGTGCCGAGTGGGACCGCGGTCTGTTCGATGCGGAATTTCTTGTCGCCAGATCGTACGACTGCGTGCAAAGCGGCGACTACGGCGCCGCTCTCCGGTACGCAAAGAACGCGCTGAAAGCCGATCCGTTCAACGTGACGGTCTGGCACAGCGCGGCGATGTGCGCGATGTACGCGCTCGATCTTGAACTGATGGGCGAATACGTAGACGAAGGCCTTGCGATATTCCCTCAGGATGAGACTCTTCGGATGATCCGGCAGTCGATGATCGACGCGGTATCGGAAATGGAGGCGGGACAATGAAACAGATCAAAAGGATCATCGCCTGTCTGCTGGTCTTCCTGCTTGCGGCTTGCCCGCTTTTCCCCGCTGTCGGCTCCCCGGCCGCTGCGCAGCCGCACAATACGGCAGAGATCGTCGGTATCGACTACGACCGGATCACGCAGAAAGCCGGCGGAGGACTGAAAACGTATCCGGTGGAACTCAAGCTCGGCGACGTCACGTTTAACGGCGAATTGTCCGCCGACATCGGCCTCACCTACGAGGAACTGAATGAGATCATCCGTCAAACGCTGACCGAGAAGGGCCTCACGGCCGAGCGCGTGGCACTCGTGGCGAAGATCGCTTCCCGCGCGCAGAGAGACGCCGCACTTTACTGGGGAGACCAGGTGCTGGAAGGGCTGCTTTCCTATCTGAAGATCCCCAAAACGCCCTTCAGCGTAGGGGATTATTACGATGCGGTCGTTCACAGAAGCGCCGCTTCCGCCGAAAAGACCTTATCGATCACCGGCGCAAAGAACGCGGCAAAAGCCGTGATCCAAAAAGCCGCGACGAAGGGCGGCAAGCTCGGCAAGGTCGGAAAAGTCGCAAAGAGCGTGACAAACACCGTGGGAAGCCTTCCCTTATTCGGCGCGATAGAAAATACGGTCATGGTCGCCAATGACTGGAATAACGGCAGCAAGCGTTTCGAGGAGTATACGGAACTGCTGGAAGAGAACCTTGCCGTTATAAGCGATTTCTACGCCGCGTGCAGCCGCCGTGCCGTGGAAATGGCGGAATCAAAAGACGAACAGACCGCATGGGTGATCAGGTTCGATAAGCAAAACAATTCCCGTACCTACATCGGCACGTTCTGGGGGATACCGGGCAATTTGATGAGCTGCACGCTGAGCGGCGAGCTCACCGGAGGCAAGGAGAAGGAAGGCGCGTACTCCGGCACGCTGTGGCTTGATCTCGAGGCGGCGGACCTTTCCCCCGTGGAGAGGAATTTGGAGAACACGCCGGGGCTTGCCGCGTTCAAAAATCTGATCTACAGCACGGGCGGATACAGGAAGGTGTCCGATACCGCCCTGTCAAAAACCGTTCTGAGGCGCGAGGTGCAGGGCGAGCTCACGGTCTACGTGACAAATTCTTCCGGGACTGTCAGGCCGGAAGTTGCCGGCAGCCTCACCTCCGGCGGCGACGAGCTGACGTTCAGCTTTGCGAGAAAATTGGAGTGGCACGACGATACGATGGCGGCACTCGGGGCGAGGGGCATCACCGAAGCGTCTTTTACCTCCTCCGATTTAACGTCGGTCACGATGAGGTCATCGTCCCGCGTGACGCAGGGCGGCGAAGTCAAAACGCAGCAGGATTCGACCGAGGTCTTCGGGCAGGATCCCGGAACCGTCTTCTCGCCGCTTGACAAAAAACCGGTGATCACGATCGGTTTTTCCGATTAGGGAGAAAAGAAGGAGCCAGCCGAGATGAAAAAGCCTGTTGCTTTGATCCTAAGTCTTATTTCCGCGGTGTTTCTGCTTACATCGTGCGGCCTTTTCGTGCCGGGGATCTTTTTTGATGACGACCCGCCTTTGACGCGGGAAGAGAATACCGGAGAGGAGGATCCGGTATCCTCCGGCGCGGCCGTTCCGGATTTTTCCTCGATCATGGCCGGAAACGGCAGGACCGATACGGTATGGGGCCTGCAGGATCCCGCGGCAAGACAGCGGATCATCGATTCAGCGAAAGCGGACGGATATGACGTTTCGTTCGGCGATGACGGCAGTATGACCGTGAAGGATCAAGAGGGAACGGTTTTTGTGCAGGGACCCGACGGCAGCTGGACGATGCAGGGAGACGGGCAGAGCACCCAGCTGGGCGGCGATTGGCCCGACAATGAATTCACCAGGCTCGTGCCGAAGCCCGACTTCAAGCTTGCGGGCGCAACGGCTTCCGGCGACGGATTCTCCGCCGCGTTCCAGTCGGTGACCGCGGAGCAGATCAGGGCGTATGCCGAAAAGGTCAAGGCAAGAGGCTTTACCGTTGACGCTGAGGAAGTAGACCAGAGTGTTTACGGGATCGTCGTTTACACTTATACGGCCTATAACGCAGGGGGCTACCGCGTTCAGATATCCTTTGCATCGGGGTCGGGCGGCATCACGATCGGCAAATGACATAAAACGGACTGCCGCGCCCCGGTTTTTCCACAGGGCGCCGGAGGCAGGCGGTGCGGAGGTCCCGTACCGCCTGCTTTTTTTGAAAAAACCGCCCATGATCCAAAGCCATGTGGTATACTGTAGGTGTGCCGGGAGCAGGAATATAAACTGATCCCGATCCGTCCGGAATAAACGCTGGCAAGGAGAAGTCGAATGAACGCAAAGCGGGGAACTGTGCCGGAAGATGAAAGATTCTTTTCTCCGGCGGCGATAGAGACGATGAAAACCGCCTCGCGGCATATCGTCTATCTGCTGAATGAGGGCTACGATCTGGGATCCGCGTCGGCGTTTGTCGGCAATCACTTCGTCCTGTCCGAACGTCAGCGGCTGGCGATCGTACGCAGCGTCGCGACGGATGAACAGCTGAGGATCAGAGAGGCGAAAGAGAAAATCTCGCTTGAAGGCGCGGAGGTGTGGATCGACGGCTTCAACACGGTCATCACGCTGGAGGTCATGTTCTCCGATTCCCTTCTCTATGAATGCATGGACGGAACTATCCGCGACCTCGCCGCCCTGCGCGGCACGTACAGGATCATACCGGAAACGGAAAAAGCTGTGCGTGCGCTTCTGGATGTGCTGAAGGAACAGAAGATCCGTGCCGCGCACATCCTGCTCGACGCTCCGGTGTCCAATTCCGGACGTCTGAAAACGCTGATTGCCGGGAGCGGTGAAGAGTATCCGTTTGAACTCGATATCCAGGTGCTGAAAGCCGTCGATTCCGTGCTTTGGGAGAAGGACAACGTCATCACGGCCGATTCGATCATCCTCGATCACTGTATCGGCTGGTTCGATCTGGTGAAGATCTGTGTAGAAAAGCACGGCGCAAAGACGCTCTGCGTGTGGGAAAAAAAGTAAATTCGATATGAAACTCACCGGAACGCCGGAAGGATCATGCGTATGGCGGATCGGGGATCGAGGAGGGGAAACATGTTTACCGTGGATCATAAGGAACTCAGACTGTCTTTCAATGACTTTCACGACCTGACGGTCGCGGATCTGCCGCAGTACGGAGAATACTGCCTGCTCGAACTGAAAACGGGAGACTATACCGCGGGCGGCTGGCATCCGTCGGGGAACGGACGTACCGCGGCAGGCAAGTTCATCCGCGGAACCGCGGATACGGTTGATTCCGAAGAGGTGGCAAGATGGCACTCTCTCGATCGCTATGACCTGACGGAGAGTCTTGAAAAAGAAGGGGTAAACTGGATAAACATTGGTCGCGAAGAGGAAGAAGGTGAGCGAAATGTTCAATTTGAAGGGTTTAAGTCCTTTGCCGACAAAAAGAAACCGAAAGAGGAGCAGTTCTGCCTTCTGATCATGAGGGACGGACGTCTGGCGGCAGGCAGATGGAACAAGTGGCGGCACGAGGCCGGAGGAGCCTTTATTTACTCATCGGCGCTGGCGAGCCACAGCTCGGACAAGGTGTGGGCGTGGACGCCGCTTAGCTCTGATGAGATCTTTGCGAAGGAAGTAGAGTGGGAGAATGAGAAAAAGCGCGAAAAGAAACTGAACAGGAACCCTTCGACAGATCCGGAGCTCTTCAAATACGGAACGGATATCAACGCATATTACGAAAAAGCGCTGGAAAAGCTGCGCGGGGAGTTCTACTGGGCAACCGTGCCGATGATGAAAAAGAAGACCCCGGTCTGGCAGATCGCGCCTCTTCACGGCAAATATGTTTTCGGTCAGATAGAGAACAACTATTATGATGATTCGGACATAGTGATTCCCTGGACGGAAGGCACCACCGCGGACCAGTTCATTGATTTCCTGTGCAGATACACGCACGATACGGTTGAACACTCGAATCCCGAAGAGAAATTCAAGTTTGGTACTGACATCAGCGTATA
>JAGDDE010000069.1 GCA_017958185.1 Lachnospiraceae bacterium
CGTTCGAACTGCCCATCACCATGGGCGGTGCGTTCAACACCATGGCTTCCTTCTCCCGTTTCGGCACCTACAGCGGTGCTGCCTGCGCGGCTCTGGCTGAGGGCTTCCTGCGCGGCGAATGCGGTATGAAGGGCGTCATCGTCACCGACTTCTACGGCGACATGAACGGCAACCAGAACGTTGACCCGTACTTCGAGCAGGTCTATGGCACCTACGTGCGCGGCAGTGACATCCCCGACGGACAGCAGCCCAAGCAGGGCGACCACTTCGGCATGTACGAGACCGGCTACGGCAAGATGGCCTGGGCCATGCGTGACTCCGCGAAGCGTCTGTGCTACCAGACTCTGTGGTCCTGCGCTATGAACGGCATCTCCTCCACGACCAAGATCGTACAGATCACTCCTTGGTGGCAGCCGACCCTGACCGGCGTCTGCATCGGTCTGGGCGTGATCTTCGCAGGCTTTGCCGCCTGGACGGTCATCTCCCTGCTTCAGGAGAAGAAGAAAAAAGCGGAATGATCCGATCCTCTGACTGACGTCAGGCTCCGGGGTGCACCCCCGCCCCGGAGTCTTTCCTGAAATCAGACCCGATCGCGGTCCTACGCGGCCCCGGACGAAAGTCCGGGGTTTTTTTGCCCGAAAGCAGGGCGGAGCCTGCTTTTCGACAGTTCATTCCGAAAAACGACAGCTTATTCTAAAATAAACATAAAAGTGTGCAGGCGTTCTATCATCGTTTATAAAGATCCGTGTGCGGCTGTGTTCGGAGGCACACGGAAGGGACCGGAAGGTCTGCTGCGATCGTACGGAGGGAAGAGGGGGAGTCTTCCCTCTGCACGGCGCGCGTCCCGGTGTCCCGCCATTTCTTTGCGGACGTACCGCAAAACGATCAAAAAGGAGAGATTATGTTCAAAAAACCCAATCTGTACCGTGGTCTCGCCTGTATCTTTGCTTTCCTTCTCATCCTCAGCCTGCTGGCCTCCAGCGTGCTGGAAGAGAACCGGATCATGGTGGACCAGACGTTCAAGACGAACAGTCAGCTGATCGTCTCGGAGGAGGATGACGGGTCTCTGTATACCGCCTTCATCCCCGACGGGGATTTCCTGACCGACGGCAAACTGGATGTCGAAAAGGATGTGGCCGTGCATAAGGCGCTCGGAGGCCGCATCTGCCGCGAGGGTAGCGTCCTCTTAAAGAACGAGAACAAGGCGCTCCCGCTGGCTCCGACAGCGAAGATCACCGTGCTCGGCAACCGCGCCTACACGAACAACTCGGTCATGACCGGCTTAAAGAGCACCAGTCTGCAGATCAACCCCACGATCAGTGACATCTACGGAGGCTTCCGTATCTCCAACGCGAATCCGGGCTGGGCCAGCAACAAGACGCTGGACTTCAAGTACAACCCGAACGAGCGCGACGGCGAGGATCTGGCGGCTGTCGTCCCCAACTTTGCGGACAGCTTCAGCGACTACCATGATGCCTGCATCGTCGTGCTGGGCCGCGGCAAAGGCGAAGGCGCCGACTACAGACCCGGCGCCGAAGGCGTGGCGGACGGCGTCGGCTCCCGCAACGCGCTGGCGCTTTCCACCAAGGAAAAGAACCTTCTGAAGCTCGCCACCGACAACTTTGACAAGGTCATCGTTCTGATCCAGACCGTCTCCCCCATGGAACTGGGCGAACTGAAGGATGACCCGAAGATCAGTTCCGTCATGTGGA
>JAGDDE010000008.1 GCA_017958185.1 Lachnospiraceae bacterium
CCTGGCCGCGGCCGCTGCCGGGACCAGCAGGACGGCCTTCCCCGGTGCGGGCGGCCTTGGCGCGGGCGGCGCGTTCCTGCTGCTGACGGTTCAGACGCTCGGTGCGCTCGCGGGCCTCGCGTTCTTCGCTGCGGACCAGATTCATATCCACGAAACGGGGACGGGGCTGCTCCTGGACGGGGGCAGAGGCCGCTGCAGGCGCTTCCGAAGCGGCTGCGGCAGGCGTCTTGGTCCCTGTTTCTTCGCCGGCGAACGCTTTTTCGGTCTTTTCCGCCACGGGTCTCTCCGTTTTGGCGGTCTCGCTCTTCGGGGTCACGGTCTCTGTGCGGGGCTTCGGAGTCTCGCTCTTTGCCGGGGCGGCCGGCGCTGAAGCAGACTTCCGGATCTTCTCGTCCGGCGTTTCCGAGGCAGGTCTGGCGGCGGGCGTCTTCCCTTCCGCTTTCTGTCCGGGAACCGCAGGCCTTGCGGCAGGAGCAGCCGGCTTTTTGGGCGCGGCACTCTGGCCGGCAGGACGGGTCTTCAGACTGTTCTGCTGGCTGTTTTGCTGCCGGAAGACGACGGTATATTTCTTCTTCTTGATCTCTCCGCCTTCGCTTTTATTGGTCATTTCTTTTTCATTATCCATACAGTTTCTCCCTTATCGGATGACATTTTGTTCGGCATACAGTCTGCTGACGGCTGCAGCCAGGCCCTCATCGGTAACACAGGCCACCATGCGGCTCTCCTGTCCGAGCGCCCGGCCCAGATCACTGTCGCTGCCGGCAGCCGCAAGCGGCACGCCGAAGCGAACACACAGATCATGAAAGTGTTTCTTTGTATTATCGGAAGCGTTCTCCGCGAGGATCAGCAGATGGGCTTTTCCGCTCCTGACAGCTTTTTCCGCTGCAAAGGCGCCGCTTTCCACCTTGCCGGCTTTGCGCGCGATCCCCAGCATCGACCAGAATTTATCCGCTGCCAAGCTCGCTCAGCTCCTTTCGCAGTCCTTCGACAGTCTCTGCGGAGACAGGCTCCCGGAAAGATCGTCCCAGTGCTTTCTGCCGCAATGCCTTCTCAAAGCAGGCCGGATCGGGGCAGATATAAGCACCGCGTCCGTTTCGTTTCCCGCCGGTATCGATATGGTATTCACCCTCCGGCGTCCGTACGATACGGATCAGTTCTTTTTTTTCTTTTTCACTGCCGCAGCCGATGCACGTCCGCAAGGGCCGCCTGCCTGCCTGTTTCATAGCGTTTGTTTATTCCTCCGTATCTTCCTCTACGTAGTCTTCCTCGTAGCCTTCTTCGGCGGGAGTTTCCTCGTATTCCTGTTCATTATAGTCGTCGATGTAGCCAATCTCATCGAAAATGCCGCTCTCTCTCGCCTGCGTTTCGCTCTTGATGTCGATTTTGTAGCCAGTCAGGCGGGCCGCCAGGCGGGCGTTCTGGCCGGCGCGTCCAATCGCCAGCGACAGCTGATAGTCCGGGACGATGACCAGCGCTTCCTTCTCTTCGTCATCGGCCAGCACGACGATGACCTTCGCGGGGCTGAGGGCGTTCTCAATCAGCTCGGCGGAATTGTCGCTCCAGTTGATGATATCGATCTTTTCCCCGTTCAGCTCGTCGACCACCGCGTTGACGCGGGTGCCGTTCATGCCGACGCAGGCGCCGATGGGGTCGACGCTCGGATCGTTGGAGCTGACCGCCATCTTGGTGCGGGAGCCCGCCTCGCGGGCGATGGCCCGGATCTCGACGATCCCCTGCTGGATCTCCGTCACTTCGGATTCGAACAGGCGCTTAACCAGTTCCGGATGCGTGCGGCTGACCAGGATGTGCGGCCCCTTGGAGGTATCGCGCACTTCGAGGATCAGGACCTTCAGGCGGGAGGACGGCGTATAGTTTTCCGTCTTGACCTGCTCGTTCTCGGGCATGATGGCATCGGCCTTGCCCAGGTTGATATTGATGTTCTTGCCCATGTTCCGCTGTACGATACCGGTCACGATCTCGTGCTCGCGGGAGAAATAGCGGTCAAAGACCGATTTCCGTTCCTCTTCGCGGATCTTCTGCAGGATCACGTTTTTGGCATTCTGGGTCGCGATGCGGCCGAAAGAGCGGGACGGGATATCCTGACGGATCACATCGCCGATCTGATACTTGGGGCTGGCCTTGCGGGCCGCTTCCAGAGAGATCTCCGCATAAGGGTCGGTGACCTGCTCCACGACGGTCTTCTCGATGTAAAGTTCATAGTCGCCGGTCTCGCGGTCCATGTGGACGTGGATGTTGTCGATGCGTCCGAAATGGTTCTTGCAGGCCGTCAGGAGCGAATTCTCGATCGCCTCCATGATCACGTCGCGGCTGATGTCCTTTTCCTTCTCCAGGGTGGCCAGGGATTCCAGTAATTCGGTGTTCATTTTTTCCGTTTTCCTCTTTCTGCTGTTATTTCAATAGTTCTGAAAAATCGATATAGGGTCTGAGCAGCGAGATGTCACTGCGGGCAAAGCTGCGGGTCTCTCCGTCCACGGTCAGCGTGACGGTCTCCGGATCGTAATCCGTCAGTGTTCCGATGAACTCCTTTTCGCCGTTTTTGGCCCGGAACAGGCGGAGTTCGACCTCCCGGCCCCGGTTTCTGGCAAAGTCCTTGTCCTTGCGGATCGGCCTCAGCAGCCCCGGCGAACTGACTTCCAGCGTGTAGGCTTCCGCGATCAGATCCGCTTCGTCCAGGCGGACGCTCAGCGCGCGGCTGACCGCTTCGCAGTCATCGATGCGTACGCCTCCTTCGCGGTCGATGTAGGCGCGCAGGATCATATCCCCGCCTTCCTTGACATACTCTACATCGACCAGTTCGCAGCTGCTTTCTGCCAGGATCGGCAAAAGCAGTTCTTCGGTTTTCCTTTCGATGTCTTCCCTTCTGCTCAAATGCTTCCTTCCCCTTTACAAAACTGAAAGAGTGGATTTCCATCCACTCTTTCGCGCCAACATATTACTTTGTAACTATACCACCCGATCAGGCGGATTGCAAGCGTTTTTTTGCGGTTTTTCCGGAAAATTTTCCGAAAAATCCGGGGAACATCAGTCCTGTCCGTCCTTTCTTACCGGCAGATGGAAGTGTTCGCGGATCCTGGCCTCCACTTCCTCCATGATCTCCGGGTTGTTGCGAAGGTATAGCTTGGCGTTATCGCGGCCCTGGCCGATGCGGCTGCCCTGGTAGGAATACCAGGATCCGCTCTTCTCGATGACGCCGATCTTGGCCGCCATATCCAGCAGGTCGCCTTCCCGGGAGATGCCCGTACCGAACATGATGTCGAACTCCGCTTCACGGAAAGGCGGCGCCACCTTGTTCTTGACGATCTTGACGCGCACATGGTTGCCGACGACGTCGCCCCCGGCCTTGAGGGATTCCACTCTCCGCACGTCCAGCCGGACCGAGGAATAAAACTTCAGGGCGCGGCCGCCGGTGGTCGTTTCCGGATTACCGAACATGACCCCGACTTTTTCGCGCAGCTGATTGATGAAGATGACGATGCAGTTGCTGCGGCTGATGGCGGCGGTCAGCTTGCGGCAGGCCTGGGACATCATGCGGGCCTGTAAGCCCACGTGGGAGTCGCCCATATCGCCGTCGATCTCCGCTTTGGGTACAAGGGCCGCGACTGAGTCGATGACCACGACGTCCATGGCGCCGGAACGGACCATGGTCTCGGCGATCTCCAGGGCCTGTTCGCCGTTGTCCGGCTGGGAGACGTACAGGTTGTCGATATCCACGCCGATCTTGCGGGCATAGGTGGGGTCGAGCGCGTGCTCGGCATCCACGAAGCCGGCGATGCCGCCGAGCTTCTGCGCTTCGGCGATCACGTGCAGCGCGACGGTGGTCTTGCCACTGGATTCCGGACCGTAGATCTCGACGATGCGGCCGCGGGGCAGGCCGCCCAGGCCCAGCGCCAGATCCAGCGAGATGGCTCCGGTGGGGATGGTTTCGATATTCATGGCGTTGTTGTCGCCCAGCCGCATGATGGAACCTTTGCCGAAGTCCTTCTCGATGTTGGCGACGGCAGTCTCTATTGCGCGTTTTCTTTCTTCCAGGTTCATTCTTTCCTCCATCGAACTTATGTTCGTTTTCTGATCGTATCGTATAAGATCCGTGACCGTTTGTCAAGCACTTTTTTTCGAAATTTCGGGGGTTTCGGACAAAAAAACCGGAAAAGCGCCCGACACTTCTCCCTATGATCTTTGTAGCGCAGACCGCGGCGCCGGTCAAGAGGCGGGCATAAAAAAATCTCCGCGGCGCGGAGATCGGCGAGTGGGCCATTAGGGGCTCGAACCCTAGACACCCTGATTAAGAGTCAGGTGCTCTACCAACTGAGCTAATGGCCCATGTTCCTAGCGAACGACGTTACTATAATCCTTTTCCCCGAAAAATGCAAGTGTTTTTTGAAAAAAAATTTTCGTGCCGTTTCGGCGGCGCCTCCCTTGCCACAGGGCGCAAAATAGGGTAAGATAGAAGCGATCCCAATCCTACAGGAGATTTGTTATGAAGATTCTATTTGCCGCATCCGAATGTCTTCCTTTCGTCAAGACCGGAGGACTGGCCGACGTGGTCGGCGCGCTGCCCCAGTATCTGGACCGCGGGAAGTTCGATGCCCGCGTGATCATCCCTTGCTACACGATGATCCCCGAACGCTTCCGCAGCCGCATGGAGACGCTCACCCACTTCTATACCTTCTTCAACGGCCGCGACCGCTACGTGGGCGTCAAGACGCTGGAACAGGACGGCATCCGCTGCTATTTCATCGACAATGAGGAATACTTCGGCGGCTTTTCCCCGTATACCAACCACCGGTACGATCTGGAAAAATTCGCCTTCTTCTCCAAATGCGTCCTTTCGGTGCTTCCGTCCCTCGGCTTTTGTCCGGACGTCATCCACTGCAACGACTGGCATACCGGGCTGATCCCCATGTATCTGAAAACGGAGTTCACTACCAGCGATTTCTATAAGAACATGCGCACGGTCATGACGATCCACAACCTGAAATTCCAGGGCACCTACAACGCGCAGGAACTGAGCTTCATCACTGGTCTTTCGGCGGAGCTCTTCACCGCCCATCCCGAGCGCGGTGAGGACGGCAACTATCTCCGCAGCGGACTGGTCTACGCGGACTACGTCAATACCGTCAGCGAGACCTATGCCGCCGAGATCCTGGGGCCGGAACTCGGAGAAGGCCTGGACGGCGTGCTCCGCGCGAAGAACCGCTACTTCTGCGGCATCCTGAACGGGATCGACGACAAGTTCTTCGACCCGGAGACCGATGCCGAGCTGGCCGTCAATTTCAATGCGGACGATTTCCGAAAACTCAAGAAGAAAAACAAGACCGCTCTCCAGAAGGAACTGGGCCTCACCGTGGATGAAAAGGCCATGATGATCGGCATCGTGTCCCGTCTGACCGAACAGAAGGGCTTCGATCTGGTGACCGAGGCGCTGCCCCGCCTGCTGGAACTTCCCATCCAGCTCGTGGTCCTGGGAACCGGCGAAGAACGCTTCGAGCGCGCGTTCCAGGATGCCGCCAAGGCGCATCCGGACAGGGTCAGCACTGTCTGCACCTACTCGGAGCCGCTCTCCCACCGCATCTATGCCGCTTCCGACGCCTTCCTGATGCCCTCGCGTTTCGAGCCCTGCGGCCTCAGCCAGCTCATCGCGCTGCGCTACGGCTCCCTGCCCATCGTCCGGGAGACCGGCGGTCTCAAGGATACCGTGGAAGCCTACAACCGCTATACCGGCGAAGGCACCGGCTTCACCTTCTGGCATTACAGTCCCGACGTCCTGACCGATATCGTCTCCATGGCGGCCGACACCTTCGTCAACCATCGCCGGGCCTGGAATGTGCTGGCCGAACGCGCCATGCGCCGGGATTTCTCCTGGAAGGCCTCGGCCAGACGCTACGAAGAACTGTACGAGGGTCTGTTCTGATCCTTCCGGCGCGGCAGGCGCAAAACGAAAAACTCCGGAGCCTTCGCTCCGGAGTTTTTTGACGGCCGGCGGCCGCACCTACGCTCATTCGTCCCAGTTGTGATACACGTTCTGCACGTCGTCATCGTCGTCCAGGAGGTCGAGCGTGCGGTTCATCATCTTGATGTCCGTCTCGTCGGTCAGCTCCACCCAGGTCTGTGGAATCATGGTCACGTCCGCGGAAGTGATGGGCAGGTTTTCCGCCTGCAGCGCTTCCAGGACGGCGCTGAAGTCTTCCGGAGCCGTCAGGATCTCGTAGCTGTCGTCTTCTTCGGAGAAGTCGTCCGCGCCGGCTTCCACCGCCATCATCATGAGGGTCTCGGCGTCATAGTCGCAGTCTTCCTTGTCAATGATGATCTGACCCTTCTCGTCGAACATGAACGAGACGCAGCCCTGTGTGCCTACGCTGCCGCCGCCCTTGGTGAAGGCGTTGCGGACGTTGGACGCCGTACGGTTCTTGTTGTCCGTGAGCGTCTCGACGATGATGGCCGTCCCCTTGGGGCCGTAGCCTTCGTAGGTGGCGCGCACATAGGTCGTGGTATCTCCTTCGCCGGCAGCCTTCTTGATGCTCCGCTCGATGGTATCGTTGGGCATGTTGTTGGCCTTGGCTTTGGCGATGATATCTTTCAGACGGCTGTTGTTGTTCGGATCGGCGCCGCCTTCTTTGACCGCCACGGCGATCTCCCGTCCGAAGCGGGTGAAGATCTTGCCCTTGGCGGCATCGTTCTTTTCTTTCTTGTGCTTGATATTGGAAAACTTGGAATGTCCTGACATATGATCTCCTTCTTCTGGTTCTGTTTCGGAAGCGGCAGTCAGGCGGCTGCCTGCTTTTCCGCTTCTGTTCTGTTGTATCACGAATGGATACGGGCCGTCAAGTGCGATCGATGCAGGGCAGACGCGTCCGGGTCAGATTGACCATGAATTCGTCCGTCAGCATGCCGGCCCAGTCGGAGGCCTCCTCGATCGTCACGCAGTCGCCGCCGTCGGGACCGATCAGCACGGCCTCGTCGCCCACGGCGGCTTCCGGGATCTCCGTGACGTCCACCATCAACTGATCCATGCAGACCCGGCCCGTCACACGGGCTCTTTTTCCGTGGATGAGCACTTCGCCGCGGTTGGAGAGCGCCCGCGGATAACCGTCCGCATAACCGGCTGCCACGGTCGCGATACGCATAGACCGCTGTGCCGTGAACGTCTGCCCATAGCTGATGCCCGTCCCGGGAGGGATCTCCCGTATCAGGATGATGCGTGCGTGCAGTTCCAGCACCTGGCGCAACCGCACCGGGCAGGCCACTTCCGATGAGGGGACGACACCGTAGGCGGAAATGCCCAGCCGCACCATATCCAGCGAGCATTCCGGATAGAAAATGGCTCCGGCGCTGTTGGAGATATGCCGCAGCAGAACGCTGACGCCCTCTTCCTCCAGCCAGCCGAGGAAGCGCTGCATCCTCTCCCACTGCCGCAGGGTGAAACGGCGGTCGGCCGCGTCCGCGCAGGCAAAGTGCGAAAAGACGCCTTCTAGGCAGATGCCGGGCAGATTGCTGATCGCCGCGGCCAGCCGGGCGTTTTCCCGCGTGCAGGCAAAACCGAGGCGCGTCATGCCGGTGTTGACGGAAATGTGCACCATCGCCTTGCGGCCCAGACGCACAGCGGCGTCGGAAACGGCCCGGGCTTCCTCAAAGCGGTCGACATTGAAGCGAAGCCCCGCGAGGATGCATTCCTCATAGTTTTCCGGCCAGATATGGCCCAGCACCAGTTGCGGCACCGTCACACCGGCGGACAGAAGCTCCAATGCCTCCTGCTCGCAGCTGACCGCGATGAGGTCCAGGCGGGAGCCCAGATATCTCGCGGCGGCCACGGCACCGGCGCCGTAGGCGTTCGCCTTGAGGCAGAGGCAGGTCCTGGTGCCTTCCGGCAGGCGCTCCATGATTCGGTCGATATTCTCTTTCAGAGCCGGCAGGTTCACGACCAGCCAGGCCCGGTTGTTCAGTATGTTCATCTCAGTTCCCGCGGGAGTCACCGCTCCCGTTGCCGGAAGCGGTGCTCCCGGATTCCTTCAGCCGGTAAGTCAGCTGCATGAGCGAATCGGACAGATGCACGTTTTCCACGAAAGCATCGTCCGGGAGCGCCAGATCCAAATGGGCAAAATTCAAAAACGCGCGGATCCCGCAGGCATAAAGACGGTGGGCCGTATCGTGCGCGGCTTCTTTGGGGATGGTCAGGATGGCGATATCGCAGGCATGGGTCCGGAGGTACCCTTCCAGTTCCCGCATGGGAAAGACCGGGATATCACGGACGTGATCCACCGGCGGCGCGATATCGAACATAGCGCGGATGAACAGGCCCCGAGTCTCAAAGCGGGTATAGCCGGCCAGGGCCCGGCCCAGGTTGCCGCAGCCGATCACGACCATATCGTGGGGCGAATCCAGCCCCAGGATGCGGCTGATCTCTGCCAGCAGATAGGAAACGTTGTAGCCATAGCCCTGCTGGCCGAAACCGCCGAAATGGTTCAGGTCCTGACGAATCTGCGAGGCCGTCACTTTCATACGGCGGCTCAGATCGGCCGAGGAGATATGCTCGACGCCTTCCAGCTTGAGATCCGAAAGGAATCGCATGTAACGGGGGAGCCGCTTGATGACGGCGCTGGAGATTTTTCTCTCTTCCATCAAAAGACCTCATGGAGTTTGATTTCGCATATATTGTATAGGGAAAGTCCCGGCTTGTCAAGAAATTGTGTTTCGGAATAATCGCTTTTTCCGCCTCTTTGCGGGCTGCCCGCCGGTCTGCGGGAGGGGTTTTTCCCGCCGTTTCGGCGCAGGGGATTTACAAAACACCGTTTTTGTGCTTTATTGTAAAGGACAGTCCCGATGGGGACAGGAAGCGACGCTCCGGGCGCTACCCCGGAAGAAAGATCACGCTATGACCGAGAAGACACAAGAAGGAAATTATACATCATCCGTTCGGAAGATCCTGCTGGAGGCCCGCCGCAATGCCTCTCTGCTGGGCGCTCCCGCCACCGGAAGCGAACATGTACTGCTCGCGCTGGCAGCCTCCGATACCCTGGCTGCCCATGTGCTGCAAAACGCCGGATACAGTGCGGAACGCATCCGCGCGGCGCTCGCGGATCTCCTGAAAGAGACCGAGAGCCCGGCGCCGGACACGGTCCCCACGCGCCTGCAGGAGTTCACGCCGCTTTGCTCTCTGCTGCTGGAAGACGCCTGCGCGCTGGCGCAGGATATGGGCGATCCCTCCGCCGGCAGCGAGCATCTGCTTACGGCAATCCTGCAGGAGGGCGAATGTCTGGCCACGCGCATCCTGCGCGGCATGGGCGCCGATCCGCTGGAACTGCAGGAGGCGCTGGGCGAAGGGATGGGCGACGACCGCTATTCTTTTGAGGAAGTGCTGGGCACGCCGGTGCCGGGCACCGATACCCTCCGGGAGTTCACGCGCGACCTGACCGGCATGGCGGCCTCCGGCAAGCTCGATCCGGTCCTGGGACGTCCGCGCGAACAGGAGCGTCTTATCCAGATCCTGAGCCGCAAATCGAAAAACAACCCCTGCCTCATCGGAGAGCCGGGCGTGGGCAAGACTGCCATCGTCGAGGCGCTCGCGCAGCGGATCGCCGCCGGAAACGTTCCTCCCTCTCTGGAGAATAAACGTCTGCTACAGTTGGATCTTTCCGCGATCGTCGCCGGCACCAAGTACCGCGGAGAATTCGAGGAGCGCATGAAGAATCTCCTCGACGAGACCTATGCGCATCCCGAGATCCTGCTGTTCATCGACGAACTGCACACGCTGATCGGCGCCGGTTCAGCCGAAGGCACGCTCGATGCCGCCAACATCCTCAAACCGGCCCTCTCCCGCGGCGAAGTGCAGATCATCGGCGCTACGACCCTGAGCGAATACCGCAAACACATCGAAAAAGACACCGCCCTGAAACGGCGCTTTCAGAGCATCCTGATCGAGGAGCCTTCGGTCGAAGAGACCGCCGGGATCCTGGCGGGGCGCCGCGCGCTGTACGAGCGGCATCATAACGTTACGATCAGCGACGCGGCGCTGCGCGCAGCGGCAGAACTCTCCCGCCGCTACATCACGGACCGCTGTCTTCCGGACAAGGCGCTCGACCTGCTCGACGAAGCCTGCGCGATGGTGCATCTGGAAGGCTCGCCGGACGCAGCC
>JAGDDE010000070.1 GCA_017958185.1 Lachnospiraceae bacterium
GGGCGCGCCCAGCAGGATCGACCAGCCCTGCTGATACACGAGGTTGGCGGCAGCCGGCGTCTTGAAGGCGGGATCCGCCTCGCGCAGCAGGATCACGCCCGTGGAGGCCGTGCCGGTCAGCATGCCGTACAGCGAGAGGAAGGCCTCATGCCGGTAGGCCGGGAAGATGTATTTGCAGTAGATGTTCAGATAGATATAGGTCAGGACGCTGCCCGTGACCGTGATCGCCAGAAGCGGCACGATGAACTCCGGACGCGTGAAGGCGCTCAGGTTGATCGCCGCGATGGACGCCACCACCATGATGTCGAACATGAAGCCCGCGATGCGGTTCTGCATGAAGGTGTTCGTGTATTCGCGCTTGATCACGCCGGTGCTGCGCAGTTTGCGGAAGATCCATTTGACCAGCATGCCGAACAGCGACGAGAACAGGAAGTTGAAGCCCCAGATGAGCGGCTGCAGCGTATTGTAGCCGAAACTGCCCAAGGCGCCCGTCTCGATGACCGCGTTCAGGCCCTTCATGAACAGATAGGCCAGCGCGTAGGTGCCGAACACCAGCGCCACCTGGACCGTGAACTTGTCGATGGAATCCGTCAGCGGCAGTTCGTCGTGCCCGGTGATCTTCTGGACGCTTAAGTCCTCTTCCAGATACTCGGCCTCGCCTTCGATGATCCCCTTGCGGCGCAGGTTGTTCAGATACAGGATGCCGCCGATAGACGAGGCGATGAAGCCCACGGCCGCGACGGTCAGGCCGAAGCTGGTGCCGTCCGTGAAGGCGTAGTTGTTTTCGTAGGTGCGGCCCCAGTTGTAGGCCTGGCCCGGCCCCTGGCCGAAGCCCATCGGAAGCAGCAGGCCGGAGGCGAAGAAGCAGTTCAGGACGTACGAGAGCCCGATCGTGATCAAGAGCGCACAGATGCCCTGCAGCAGGTAGGAGTTGACCACGCTCACGCTGGTCTGGAAGGTGTCGCCCCGCTGCCGGCCCTTCTGCTCGCCCATATCGCGCAGGGACATGGCCACGAAGCCCAGGCCCAGGCCGTGATAGGTGAGCGACTCGAGCAGGGAGGTCTCGAAGAGGCCGGTGCCGTTGAACTGCTTCACGAGGAAGTGGATGCCCAGCGCCAGGAAGCCGCCCAGCACGCTGCTGGGGATCATGGCCTTGCGCAGCGCGGGGATGAGCCCGCGCAGGATATTGGCCGCCAGCATGGCTGCCAGCAGGATGGCCAGTGTCAGCAGGAACGACCAGACGCTGTCATCCCAGAAGTTGATTCCCGAAGTCATGGGATACCTCCCTGAAGTGTTGATACAAGAGGTAGTAGCGGTAACCGCTGTAGCGCTCTTTGCCGGGGTCCACCAGCTCGTAGTAGCCGCCGCTGCGCAGCGAGAACGATACCGTGCCCTGCAGGCGGACGGCCATGTCGCTGATCTCAGAGAGCGGGTAGCTCTGCTCTCCCACCGTCAGCTCGCGGGGCGTCATGCTCACGCGGCCGCGGGCTATGAGGGTGCGCGCGTGCGCCTCGATCCGGTTGAGGATCAGATCGTCGTCGTGCGCAAGTTCCCTCTCGTCCGCCGGAAGGCGGGCGATCTCTTCCTTCTGCCAGTCGGACCACTGCGCAAGGGTCCCGAACGGGACTCCCTCGCCGGAGAGCCGCGCGTGTTCGTCATACGTGCCGGAAAGCCCGCAGCGGCAGGAAAAGCGCTTGCCTTCCCCGCGGAGGGTGCCGACCGAGCGGCAGGCCGGGCACATCACGAGCAGATGCTCGATGCCCGCCGCCAGGTTTTTCCCGGGATAGACGGCCGGCTTCTTTTCCAGCGTTTCGTAGGCGTCCTCGCGGATATCCTCCGCGATGTGCGCGTTGATCTGCGCCGGCGTCATGCTTTTCAGTTCTTCCGGGGAATAGATGTTCACCACGCCGATCCGCACCGGCCCGCGCACGGGCTTATTGCGCCAGCGGGGCTCCGCAAAGTAGGCGCCCTCCGTGCGGATGGTGACCAGCGAGGCGCCCGAAGAGCGGACCATTTTCCCGGTGGCTTCCAGAAACGGCTGCGTACGGCCGTCCCAGCTGCAGTTGCCTTCCGCGAACAGGCAGACGTTCGCGCCGCTTTTCAGCCGCCGGAGGATCTCCAGCACCGCGCCGGTGCCGTTGCCCCCCTTGGGCCGGGCAATGGGATCGAAGAGCGCGCGCAAAAGGCCGGCGGCTTTCCCGGTATACAGGATGTGCTCCGTCGCGACGAAATACATGTGGCGCCGCAGCGCGAAACCCGCCAGGACGGGGTCCAGGTTGGTCGTATGATTGCCGATGACCAGATACCGCTCCGGAAGGCGCGGCCGCCTGGCCACCGTGAGTCTGTAACGCAGGTGCAGAAAGACCCAGCCGAGGGGCCAGCACAGCGCATAAATGATACGGCGAAGGATCCGGTGTTTCATCAAAAGAGCTCCTTTCCCGTAAAAACCGCAGTCCTGCGCGGTATTATAACGGAAAAAGAGCTGTTTTTCAAGCGGATATTTCAAGTCTTGACCTGTATGCGGCGCAGGCGGCCCTGTCACTCCTCCGCTTCGCCGCGGCCGGGCATCGGGAGCGGGAAGGTGAATTCCGAGCCGCTGCCGACGGTGCTGGTCACGTCGATGGTCGTATGGTGGGCGTTTAGGATCTCCTTGACGATGGAGAGGCCCAGTCCGGTGCCGCTGCGGTCCCGCCCGCGGGAGGAATCGCTCTTGTAGAAGCGCGTGAAGATCTTTTTCAGGTCGGCCGCCGGGATGCCCGCGCCGTAGTCGCGGACCGAGGTGTAGACCAGATCGCCGCGCTCCGTCTGGCGGATGCGGATGACCGAATCGTTTTCGGAAAACTTGACCGCGTTGTCGATCAGGTTGTAGAGCACCTGCTGGATGCGCTCGTAGTCGGCGTGCACGGGCAGCGCCGGCGAAGAGAATTCCAGCTCGAAGCGGATCCCGCGGGGCAGGCAGGCGCCTTCGAAGGTGCGCACGATCTTCTTGACCAGCGCCACGATATCGAAATCCGACTGGGTGAGGGTCATTTCGCCGCGGTCCATGGAACTGAGCGAGAGCACCTCCTGCGTCAGCTTGGTCAGGCGCTCCGTCTCCCCGATGATGACCTGCATATACCGGCCCTGCTCCTCCGGCGGGATCACCCCGTCCAGCATGGCCTGCAGATACCCCCGGATGGAGGTCAGCGGCGAGCGGAAATCGTGCGACACGTTGGCGATGAAGCGTTTCTGATAGTCCTCGGCCGCCTTGAGGTCGCCCGCCATCACGTTGAGCGCGTCGGCCAGGTAGCCGAATTCATCGCGCCGCTTCAGCGAGATGCGGTAGTCGTAATTGCCCTCCGAAATAGCCTGCACGCCCTCCAGGATATCGCGCAGCGGGCGCAGCGCCAGCTGCTGGACCACGAGGAAAAAGGCCAGCGCCGTCACGACCAGCACCGCGAACAGGATGTAGGCGTACGTCAGGACCGAATCCACCCGCTTTTCGATGAAGGACAAAGGCTGGTGCAGGGTCACGTAGCCGCGCACGGCATAGCCGGCCGCGACCGGCGCGATCACGCTGAGCATGTTTTCGCGGAAAGCCCCGTAAAAGAGGCCGGTGCGGGAGTAACTGGCCGAATCCGCCGGGTCGAAGTCCGGCAGGTTCCGGCCGTTCAAGGAACCCTCGCTGTCAAAGACGATCACGCCGCCGGTGGAAATCAGCAGTGCGCGGTAATCCGCGACGTGCGGCAGGATCTCCAGTTCGCTCACGTCGAAGCTGTGCGCGCTGGTGTAGACGCGGCTCTGCTCCGTGGCGATGCGCACGGCGGTGGCGTACAGTTCCGAAGCCGCGTTCTGCCGGACGGCATGGCGGAACAGGGCCGTGCCGGCAAATACCACGATCAGGTACGCCAGGACCCCGAAGACCGCATACGTCAGGATCAGTTTGTAGGAAACGCGGCTGCGGATCTTCATTACCGGTTCACCTCAAAACGGTAGCCCACGCCCCAGACCGTCGCCAGGCGCCAGGCCGGGTGGTCGGGCAGTTTGTCGCGCAGGCGCTTGATGTGCACGTCCACGGTGCGGCTGCCGCCGGAATAGTCATAAGCCCAGATCCGGTCCAGCAGCTGCTCGCGCGTAAAGACCTGATTGGGGCGGGAAGCCAGGAAATACAGAAGCTCGATCTCCTTGGGGGCCATGTCGAGCGTCTCGCCTTTGTAGGTGACGCAGTAGTTGGTGTAGCTCACGCTCAGATCGGGGAGCTCCACCTTTTCTTCCGCCGGCTCCTGCTGGGCGCGGGCCTGCGTGCCGCAGCGGCGCAGCACCGCCTTGACGCGGGCCACCATCTCCTTATTGTCGAACGGCTTGATCAGGTAGTCGTCCGCGCCGATCTCCAGGCCGAGCACCTTGTCGAACACTTCGCCCTTGGCCGAAAGCATGATGATGGGCACGTCGCTTTCTGAACGGATCTCCCGGCAGACCTGGTAGCCGTTCATGCCGGGCAGCATGATATCGAGCAGGATCAGATCGGGCTGAAGGCTGTGGAATTCCTGCAGCGCTTCGGCGCCGTCCCCCACGATGCGCGTCTCAAAACACTCCCTCGTGAGATACAGAGAGATCAGCTGGGCGATATTGGGATCGTCGTCCACGATCAGTATGCGCTGTTTTCCCACAGCAAGTCTCCTTCCCGCCCGCCGGGAAACAGCCCGCGGGCCGGCGCCCTACCGCGCCGTTTTTGCTGAATGATCAATGTTTTTTCAGTGTGGCGACCGTGGCGCCGTAGCCGCCCTCGTTGTACGGGGCGGTCTCGTAGGAAGCCACGCGGCCGTCTTTGCGCAGCACTCCCGTCACGGCGTTTCTCAGCGCGCCGGTCCCGCGTCCGTGGATGATGCGCACCTTTTCCAGATGGGCGGTGACGGCATCGTCCAGATACTTATCGAGCGCCGGGACGGCCTCATCCACCGTCATGCCGATGAGATTGATCTCCGGCGAGATGCTCCGGGCCTTGGCGATGCTCCCTCCGACAGCCGTGCTTCGGCGTTTGCCCTCCACGGTCACCGTTTCCTCCGGGATGAGCTCCACGTCGGCCGCGTTCACCTGCGAGCGCAGGATGCCCATCTGCACGAACAGGTTGCCTTTGGCGTCGGGCAGCGTGCTGACGGTGCCCTTAAGCCCGAGCGAATGCACAAAGACCGCATCGCCCACGCGCAGCTTCTTTTCCGTGACAGTCACGCGCCGCTGCTGCGGCCCTCCCAACGCGGAGAGCGCGTCTTCCGCCCCGGTCAGGGCTTCGCGCAGGCCGCTGCGGGTCTGTTCCATCTCGCGGCTGACGGAGCCGCCGCCCCGCCGCAGATCGCGGATGGCCTTATCGGCCGTATCCTTGGCTTCCTGCAGCACGCGCCGGGCTTCCTCGCGCGCCTCGCGCAGGATCTTCTCCTTCTGGGCCTCGAGCGCGCCCTGGCGTTTGCGGGCTTCCTGCTCCAGCCGGGCGGTCTCTTCCTTCAGTTCTTTGATCTCCGCCTCGGCTTCTTCCATCTGCCGGCGGCGGTCCTGGAGCTCCGCGATCACGTCTTCGAAGGCTTCCTGATCGCTGTCGATATAGCTGCCGGCCAGGTCGATGACGTCTCTGGGCAGGCCCAGCTTCCCGGCGATGGCAAAGGCGTTGCTCTTGCCCGGGACACCGGTCACCAGCCGGTAGGTGGGCCGCAGCGTTTCCACGTCGAATTCGCAGGACGCGTTCTCCACGCCTTCCGTGGAAAGGGCGAACAGCTTGAGCTCGCTGTAGTGGGTGGTGGCCATGGTGCGGATGCCCCGCTCGTGCAGGCGCGTGAGGATGGCCCGGGCCAGCGCGGCGCCCTCGATAGGGTCGGTGCCGGCGCCCAGCTCGTCAAAGAGGACCAGGCTCTGCTCGTCGGCCTCGGAGAGGATCCGCACGATATTGGTCATATGTGAGGAAAACGTGGACAGGCTCTGCTCGATGCTCTGCTCGTCGCCGATGTCCGCGTACACTTCCTTAAAAACAGACAGGCGGGAGTTCGGCGCCGCCGGGATGTGCAGCCCGGCCTGGCCCATGAGCGTGAAGAGCCCCGCGGTCTTGAGCGAAACGGTCTTGCCGCCGGTGTTGGGGCCGGTCACGACCAGCATGTCGTATTCCTTGCCCAGCCGAAGGCTGATGGGCACGACCTTTTTGGGGTCGAGCAGCGGATGGCGGCCGGATCGGATGTCCAGGCAGCGGCGCGTGTCAAAGAGCGGCGCGGTGCCCTTGTAGCTGCGCGAGAGCCGCGCTTTGGCAAAGATGAAATCGAGCCGTGTCAGGGTCTCGTAGTCGCAGGCGATGTCCTGCGCCCTCTCGCCCGTAAGGCCGCTGAGCGCCGCCAGCACTTTTTCGATCTCGCGTTTTTCTTCGATCTCCAGTTCTTTCTGCTCGTTGCCCAGCCGCACGACGGACAGCGGTTCCACAAAGACGGTGGAGCCGGTGCCGGACTGGTCGTGCACGATGCCCGAGATGGCAGAGCGGTATTCCGCCTTGACCGGCAGGCACCATCGCCCGCCGCGCTGCGTGATCAGCTGGTCCTGCAGCGAGCTGCGGTGCTTAAGGAGCAGGGAATTCATCTCGTTCCGGATGCGTTCGCCGATGGAGCCCATGCGGCGCCGGACCGATAAGAGGCCGGGGCTGGCCGAATCGGCGATCTCGTCTTCCGAGAGGATGCAGCGGTCCAGTTCCTGCCGCAGCGGCGCACAGGGCTCCAGGCTCTCAAAGAGCGGCGACAGGGAGTCCGGCTCTTCGCGCAGTTCCTCGCGGCCGTAGTTCTTGGCGCGGCCGGCCATTTCCAGAAGGCCCCGCACCTCCAGCAGCGTCTCGATGCTGAGGGAGCTGCCGAGCGCGGCGCGGCGCGCCGGCTCGCGTACGTCCCGGATGCCGGAAAAGGCCAGGCTGCCCTTGGCGATCAGGCGCATCTCCGCATCGGAGGTGGCGCGGATCGCCGGAAGGATCTCCTCCATTTCCGAGAAGGGCCGCAGGCTGCGGCAGAGGCGTTTGCCCCCTTCCGAGCCGGCCAGCGCTTCCAGCTGTTCCAGGATCTTGTCATATTCCAGAGTGTGCAGTACTTTTTCGTTCATAGTCGGTATGCGGGCATCTCCTGTCTGCCGCCTGCCTGCCCGCAGGGCATGGCGGCGGGGGGATCATACGGCGGGAAGAAGGCGCCCTCCGGGAGCTTTCCCGGCGCGGCCGCCTTCGGGAGGAGTCGCGTCAGGCTGCGCTTTCGCGCAGGGCCTCGGCAAGGTTCACGGCGTGGTCGGAGCAGCGCTCGAGGTCGGTGCAGATATCGGTGAAGATGATGCCGCCGCGCGGGTCGCAGGCCTCTTTTGCCAGACGCACCACATGGTTCTGCTCGATCTCCTCCTTCAGCTGGTCGACGCGGTCTTCCAGCCTCAGGGCCTCTTCCATGAGTTCGAAGTTCTCGTCGGTAAAGATCTTCAGGGAGGTCTGCATGGACTTCATCGTCACCTCCGCCAGCTGCTTCAGCTCCTTCACGCCCTCCTCGCTGATCTTTGCGGAGCCTTCCTGGAGGCGTTCCTCGTATTCCACGATATTCTGCGCGTGGTCGGAGATGCGCTCCATGTCGTCCACGCATTTGATCATGCGGTACAGGCGGGTCAGGTTGCGCGGCGTCAGGTCGAGCGAGCGCAGCGTGACCAGTTTGTCGACGATGGCCTCGGCCAGGTAGTCGACCGTATCCTCGGTGGCCTCCACCTGCTTGCGCAGCGCGCCGTCCTTATTGAAGAAGGACTTCAGCGCGTTGTCCAGATTGTCGACGGCCAGTTTGCCCATGCGCGCGATCTCGCGGTGGGCCAGATCGAGCGCGATGGCCGAAGGCAGGCGCTCGGTCTGCGTCAGGTACACCAGCCGGTGCTCCTCGGCATAGCGCGCCTCCTCGGCGGAGGGCGGCAGGATCTTCTCGGTGAGTTTTACGATCAGTCCGGCAAACGGCAGCATGATCAGCACGGCGGCCACCGCGAAGATGGTGTGCGTGTTCGCGATCTGGCGGCCGACGTTGCCGGGCGAGAGCGACTGCAGGAAGTCCAGGATCTGCGGGAAGATGCCGATCAGCGTGAGCACGATGGCCGCGCGGAACAGGTTGAAGATCAGATTGAGCAGCGCGGTACGCTTGCCGGCGCGGTTCGCGGTCAGGGATGCGAGCAGGTTGGGCGCGACGGAGCCGATGGCGGCGCCGATGATCAGGTAGACCGCGATCTGGTAGCTGATGATCCCCTCGATGGCAAAGGCCTGGAAGATGACCGTCGCGGAGGACGAGCTCTGCAGCAGGGCCGTGATCAGAACGCCGAGGATGACCGTCAGGAACGGGTTGGACAGGTCGGAGATGAACTTCACGAACTGCTCGGACTGGGCCAGCGGCGAGATGGCGCCCTTCATGAAGGCGATGCCCTGGAAGAGCATGCCGAAGCCCAGGATGACGGCGCCGACGTAGCGGACCGTCTTGTTTTTGGCAAAGAGATTCATGACGGCGCCGACGAACAGGATGAGCGGGGCGTAGGCGCTGATGTTGAAGGCGGTGATCTGGGCGGTGACGGTGGTACCGATGTTCGCGCCCATGATGACGCCGATGGCCTGATTCAGGGTCATAAGGCCGGAGGTGACGAAGCCGATGACCATGACGTCGGTGGCGGAGGAGCTCTGGACCAGCACGGTCACGCCGGCGCCGGCGAGCACGCCGGTCACACGGTTGCCGGTCGCTTTCTCAAGAAGGGTCTTGAGCCTGTCTCCGCAGGCGTTCCGCAGACCCTGGGACATGATCATCATGCCGTAGAGGAACAGGCCGATGCCGCCGAACAGCGAAAAGAGTTCGAATAGTGTCATGATAGTGTCTCCTTGGCTTTATTTGTCATAGAAGAAGGTACTACATCTGCAGAGGGCCAATGCCCTTAAGCCACGCGGCCAGGTCCCTGCCCGGGAGGCCGCCGAGCAGCGCAGCGCGCCGGGCGAGCGCAGAAGCGGTCAGGCGGGAGCCGGCCAGAAGGCGCTCGGCGCGTTCGGAGAGGGTCTCGTCCATCGCGTCGGTAAAGACGCGCACCGTCTCGGCGATGCCGCTTCGTACGCTGATGAGCAGTTCGATAGTGCCCCAGTCAAAGCGCTCCTCCAGGCGGAGATCGAAGCGCGGCGTTTCGCCGTAGCGCCACTCCCAGGAAGCGTACTTTTTTTCAAGTTCCTCCACCCGGGAAGGATCGAGGGAGAAAACGTGGCTCATCCGCTCCCCTGATGAGGCGGATCCGGATCCGACCAGGTCTTTTTCCTCCACCTGAGGGCCGGGGCCGAATTCCTCCGCGAAGGAATCCGCCACCGCCCGGCAAAGCAGCGGGACGGTCAGGCCGGGCGCTTCCTCACAGAGGTTCTTTACGCGGCTTCGCACGCTCAGAACGCCCTTGGCCTTCAGTTTCAGCGGGCTGGGCGCCAGGTAGCGGCCGAGCTTTTCCATGTCGGCGCTCACCAGCAGCGTCCCGTGCTGGAGCGCCCGCCCCGCCGTGAACTGATACGCCGCGCCGGAGAACTTCTCGCCCCCGGCCAGGATCAGATCGTTGCGTCCGCTCTCGAACGCCTCGATGCCGCATCCGGCCAGGGCGCACTTCAGCATCCGTCCGATCCGCGCCGCATCGTACAGGGCGCGCGGCAGGATCACCGTGTAATTGAGGTTCCCCAGATCGTGGAAGACCGCGCCTCCGCCGGAGCTTCGCCGGGCGAGCTTTCCGCCTTCGGATTCGAGCAGGGCGCTGCGGCACTCGCGCCAGGCGTTCTGGTTGCGGCCGATCACGACCGTGTTCTGATTCTGCCACAGATACAGCACCGCCCGCTCGCCCGCGCTCTCAAGGAGCGCTTCCTCCAGCGCCAGGTTGTGCCAGGGATCCGCGGCGCGCGCGGTGACGGTCACCGTTTCCATGCGCTCACCCGCGGGGAGCCAGTCCGAGCTCTGCGGCGTGGGGCTTCATGCCCTCGATGCAGATCCCGGCGACCTCGCTCAGCTCCATGCCCAGCAGGCCGCAGCCCTTCAGGATGATCTCCCGGTCGCAGCCGGCGGCGAATTTTTTGTCCTTGAATTTCTTCAGGAAGCTCTTCACTTCCAGATCGGTGATCCCGAGCGGGCGCATCCTGGCGCAGGCCTGGATGATCCCGGTCAGCTCGTCGACCGTAAAGAGCGATCTTTCCATGGGCGAGAGCGGCTCGACGTCGGTGCAGATGCCCCAGCCGTGGCTGAGGATGGCCCGCACGTCTTCTTCCGGCACGCCCGCCGTAAGCAGCGGCTCCTTCGTATGGGCCAGATGCTCGTCCGGATGCTTCTCGTAATCGTAGTCATGCAGCAGGCCGACCGCCATCCAGTGCTCCGGGTCTTCGCCGAAGTGCCCGGCCATCGCGCCCATCGCATACATGACGTTGGCGGCGTGCAGCTTCAGATGCTCCTGCGTGACCGCGCTGTCATTCAGCGCGCGGGCGGCTTCGATCGTCAGTTTATCCATATCCTTACCCCCTGTGGCTGTCGAACCAGCCGGTGATCTCGTTAAGGCGCTTCAGGCGGTGCTTCGGCTTTCCGCTGCGGGACAGCTCGTGGTTTTCCCCGCGGAAGCAGACCATCCTGCTCTCCACTCCGTGCGCGGTCAGCGCGGTGAACATCTGGTAGCCCTGGTCCACCGGGCAGCGGTAATCCTCGAAGGAATGGATGAACAGCGTAGGCGTTTTGGCCCGATCGGCATAGCTCATGGGGCTGCGGGCCCAGAGCCCGGCGGGATCCTTCCACGGGTCCGCCGCGCACTGATCCATCGCAAAGCCCACGCCGATATCGGCCACGCCGTAGAACGAGAACCAGTTGGAGATGGACCGCTGGCTCGCGCAGGCCCTGAAGCGCTGCGTATGCCCGATGATCCAGTTGATCATGAAGCCGCCGTAGGAGCCGCCGGTCGCAAAGAAGTTGTCCGCGTCCATGGCCGGATACGCCTTCAGGGCCTCGTCGCAGAAGGCCATGAGGTCTTCGTAGTCATCGGTCCCGTAGCGGCCGCGGATATCCGAAAAAGCGCCGCGTCCGTCCGAGCCCGTGGGGTTGCAGAAGATCACGAAGTAGCCCTTGCCGGCCCAGTACTGCATCTCATGGTAGAACACGGGGCCGTAGACGGTCTTGGGCCCGCCGTGGATATCCAGGATGACCGGATACTTCCGGGCCGGGTCAAAGCCCAGGGGCTTCAGCACGAAGCCGTGCAGATCCTGCCCGGCGCGGGTGAAGGAAAGCGGCTCGGGCTGCGCCACATAGCGGCCGCGCAGCGCCGCTTCGTTGAAGGAGGACAGACGGCGGAGCGATCCGTCGTAGAGTTCCTGCGCCTTCATGCCGTACAGGCCGATCAGCAGGATCTTCCCGTTTTTCACGTCAAAGCAGTCGACGGAACCCTCCCGCGTGATCACCGGCGCGACCGTGCCGTTTTCCAGTTTGTAGAGGCCGGCGCTGTCAAAGCGCGTGGAGACGAAATAGAGCACGTCGCCCTCTATCTGGGCGCTGCGGCCGCCGCCGTAGCGGATATCGGTCCCCACCGAGGAGCCGATCGACTCTCCGTGGCGCGCATAGAAGGAAAGCTCGCCGCTCGTATAATCGATCTTCCAGAAATCGCCGTCCGTATTCAGGCCGTGGCTGCCGTCATGGGCCGCAAGGAGCAGGAAACTGTCGGCAGGGGCGACCCACTCCGGCTCGAAGCCTTCACGGCTTTCGGCCAGGAGCGTGCGCTCTCCGGCGGGCAGCATCTGCTTCCAGACGGAAACGTTTCCGTGCAGGGGCAGCAGCGGCGCCACCGGGCGGCTCAGGTAAAAGACCGTCTGTTTATCGGGGGAAAGCTCCGCGCCGAAGACCGATTCGTTCAGGCCGGTCAGACGGCGGAGCTTCTTTTTGGCGCTGTCGTAGTAGAACAGGGAGGAATAGGCTCCCTTCGTATAGGCGGAGCCGTTCCACCACCAGGGGACCTGGGCGATCTCCTCGTAGTCCGCGTTCTCTTCCCGGTGCTTCTTCCAGGCGGCCGCCGTGCGGGGGCTGCCCTCGTACAGGTTTTCAAAACCCGGGAAAGTGGAGCCGACGGCCAGCAGGTCGCCGCCCGGCAGGGGCAGCACGCGGGAGACGGGGATGGGGAACTCATAGGCCGTCTCGGCCTCGCCGCCGCTTAGGGAGATCCGGTAATAGCGGGATGCGGGGCTTTGGCCGCTCTCCTCTTTTTCCCGGTCGCCGGCAAAGAGCAGGGTGTCTTCGTCCAGATACTGGAAGCTGCGCTCCTTCCCGAAGGAGGTCAGCTTTTTGAGTTTTTTGTCCTGATAGACGTACAGGAAGGAACGGTATCCGTTCTGTTTCCGGTCCGCCTCGGAAACAGCCAGCGCGGCCGTCTTTCCGGAAGGGGACCAGGTGATGCCCGAAAGGAATTTCAGGCGGCAGAAGTCATCGATGGCTACAGGTTTCAAGGAGCTCTCCTTTCGCGCGGCTTTGCCGCTCTTTATGCGGTCCGGGACCGTTTCGTCAGGTGTCATAGGTATGCGGGTCCAGGGCGTCGCGCAGGCCGTCGCTGACCATGCACGAGGCAAGGACCGTAAGCGTCACGGCCAGACCCGGGAAAAAGCAGAGGTGACCGTCCGTGCGGATGAAATTGCGTCCGGCCGCCAGCAGCGCCCCCCACTCGGGGTCCGGCGCGCCGATGCCAAGGCCGAGGAAACTGAGCCCGGCCGCCGCGATGATGGCGGAGCCGATGCGCAGCGTGACGTGCACCAGGATCTGGGGCAGGATGCCCGGCAGGATATGCCGGAAAAGGATGAAACCAGGCCCCGCCCCCAGCGTGCGGGCCGCGTCCACATAGCCTTCCTGCGCCTTTTCCATGGCCGCCGCGCGACTCACCCGTACGAACAGGGGCACCGAAGCGATCCCGACGGCCAGGACCAGGTTGACGAAGGAGGCGCCCAGCACCGCCACGACGGCCATGGCCGTCAGCATGGAGGGCAGCGCGGAAAACACGTCGGTGACGCGCATGATCAGCTGTTCGGCCCAGCCGCCGAAGTACCCGGCGAGCAGACCCAGCGGCACGCCCGCCAGGAGCCCGATCAGCGTAGCTAAGACGCCGATCAGCAGCGAGCTGCGGGTGCCGTAGACCACGCGCCAGAACAGATCGCGGCCGGTCTCATCCGTGCCGAAAAAGTGCGCGGCCGAAGGGCCCAGCAGCCGTTCCTCGGAATTCTGGCCGATCACCCACTCCCGGGGGAGCCACAGATCCGCCGTCAGGGCCACAAAAAGCAGGAGCCCCAGAAAACACAGGCCCGCCACGGCCGAAGGCCGCCTCTTAAAGCGCTGCCAGAGCTGTTTTTCCGTCATGCGGCTCCGCCCCCTTCCCGGCGCAGGCCGATCGCCCGGTCGCGGTCGATGCGCCCGCGCAGCTGCGGGTTGATCAGCGCGCAGAGGATATCCGCCGCCAGCTGGATCAGGCTGATCATGACGGCCGTCATGATCAGGCAGCCCGTGGCCGTGACCGCGTCCCGCTCATGGATGGCGTCGACCAGCAGCCGCCCCACGCCCGGCCAGGAAAAGACGTTCTCCGTGACCACCGCGCCGCCGACCACCGCGCCCAGCTGCATGGCCACCACGGTCAGAAGGGGCACGAGGGTATTGCGCAGCACGTGGCGCACGGTCACCTGCGGGCCCGTAAGGCCCTTGGCGCGGGCCAGGAGCACGTAGTCTTTCTGCTGCTCTTCCAGCAGCGCGGTCCGCTCGGTGCGGGTGAGCGAGGCCATCAGGCCCGTTGCCAGCGTCACGGACGGCAGGATCAGACTGGCCGGCTCCTGCATGCCGCCGGAAGGCAGCAGATGCAGCGTGTGGGCAAACAGGAGCATCAGCAGGATGCCCAGCCAGAAGTTGGGCATGGACATGCCCAGCACGGCCAGCGCGGAAATGCCCTGGTCCGTAGCGCTCCCGTGACGGCGCGCCGCCAGCACGGCCAGCGGGACGGAAAGGGCGATCGCCAGAAGGACGGCCGCTCCCGCCAGCGCCAGCGTCGCCGGCAGGCGCTGCAGGTACAGGCCGAGAACGCCCGTCTGATAAATGTAGGAATAGCCCAGGTCGCCCCGGACGAAGCCCAGCATATAGCGGCCGTAGCGGTAGAACACGCTGCGGTCGTAGCCGTATTCATGATACAGTCTGGCGATCTCGGCTTCGGAGAGGTCGTTGGGCAGATTGTCCAGCATGGTCCCCGGAGCCAGATCCATAAAAACGAACACAAGAAGAGAGACGCCCAGGATGACGGGAATCAGAAGCAGCAGTCTGTGCAGGATATACTTTCCCATGCGCCCTCCCTTCTCCGGTGCTTACCGGGGCGCGCGGATATAGGTGAAATCGTAGCGTCCGGTGGACCGGAGCACCACGCCTTCCACGCCCTTTCTCCAGGCGATGCAGCCGCTGCCGTAGAACAGCGGGATGTACCAGCAGCTGTCGTGCGCCAGCGTCTGGAGCTCTTTATACAGACGGTCCGCCTCCGCATCGCCGGCGCGGCGGGCATCCTCCAGCAGCGAGATCACCCGCTCGTCGGTCAGCACGGCTTTGTTGGAACTGATGCCCGGGCTGAACAGCCGGCTGATATCGCTGTTGTATTCGTTCAGGAAAATGGTATAAAGGAGCACCTGGTGCTCCGGACTCGTGAATTTGGACCGGGCCGTGAGTCCCGAGCCGTCAGTCTCTTCCAGCGTCACCGTGATCCCGGCCTGCCGGCACTGCTCCTGCACCACTTCCGCCATGGTTTTGTAGGACTGGATGGTGGTATTGACGAGCAGCTTCAGTTCCGGCACCGTGCCCGAAGTCAGCCGCAGGCGGGCGATCATCTCGCGCGCCGCCGCCGGGTCATAGGAAAGGTCCTCGGAGAACTTCTCGGTATACGCGGAGGCGTCCCGCGAGAACACGCTCACGGCCGGCACCGCCGCCGGATCGCCCACGGAGCGGATGATCGCGCTGCGGTCGATGGCGTAGGCCACCGCGAGCCGCAGCAGTTCCCGGTCCCCGGGCTCCGCCGTGGTATTGAAGGCCAGGTAGTTGAGGCCGGTCCCCACGAAGATGTTCACTTCCAGGTCCTGATTCTTCTGAGCGATCTCGTATTCGTTGTAGGACAGGGTGATCGCGCAGTCGATCTCGCCGTTTTCCAGCGCGATCAGCCGGGCGGATTCATTGGCAAAGTAGCGCAGGACGATGGTCTCCGTCACCGGCTTTTCCTTCCAGCAGTCCTCAAAGCGCACCAGCGTCACGTGGTCGCCGGGCACGGTGTTTGCCCGGTCGAACATCCAGGCGCCGGTCCCGTAGGAAGCGCCTGCTTCCGGGTCTTTCTCCACCGCCTTTTTGCTCACGATCGCCGTGGTGCAGGCGGCCAGATGCCAGGGGAAGTCCGCGTTGGGGCCGCTCAGATAGATGACCACCTCAGAAGGGCCGGTGATCTCCGTCCGGTCATAACTGCTTTTGACGGTGCTGTTGGTGATGCGGTCCATGGTGAAGACCACGTCTTCCGGGCCGAAGGAGTCGCCGCTCTGGAAGCGGACGCCCTCCCGCAGATGCAGGCGCAGCGCCGTATAGCTGCCGTCGGTCCAGGACCAGGAATCCGCCAGGCCCGGGCCCGGGCGCCCCGTTTCCGGATCGGGCGCCAGCAGGGTGTCATAGACCATGCGGAAGACCTGATCGTGCGCCGCGTTCGAGATCTGCTGCGGGTCCATGGTGCGGAAAGCCGCATCGGTCCCTATGGTCACGCTGCTCTTCCACCCGGTCTTCGGCTGCTGCGGCGTGCAGCCGGCCAGGGCCCCCGCCAGGATCAGCAGGGCCAGAAGGGCCGGGACCGTCTGTCGGAAAGGCTTCGTTTTATGCTGCTTCATGCGCTCCTCCTTCCGGACTGAGATGTCAGGACTTCCGCCGGATCGCGTCGCGCTTGCGCAGGGTCGGATCGAGGATCCGCTTGCGGATGCGCAGATGCTGCGGCGTCACCTCCAGCAGTTCGTCCGTATCGATGAACTGCATGCACTGCTCCAGGCTCATGATGCGCGGCGGCGTCAGCTTCAGGGCGTCGTCCGAGCCCGAGGCGCGGGTATTGGTCAGCTGCTTCTTCTTGCAGACGTTGACTTCGATATCCTCGCTCTTGCCGGCCTGTCCCACGATCATGCCGGCGTACACCCGCTCGCCCGGGCCGAGGAACAGCGTGCCCCGCTCCTGGGCATTGAACAGGCCGTAGGTCACGGTCTCGCCGGTCTCGAAGGCGATCAGGGAGCCCTGCGTGCGGTAGTGGATGTCGCCCTTGTAGGTGGCGTAGCCGTCAAAGAGCTGGTTCATGATGCCGGTGCCCTTGGTATCGGTCAGGAATTCGTCGCGGTAGCCGATCAGCCCGCGGGAAGGGATCATGAACTCCAGGCGGGTGCGGCCTTCGCCGAAGGGGCGCATGTCGGCCAGCTCGCCCTTGCGCAGGCTGAGCTTTTCGATCACGGTGCCGGAAAACTCGTCCGGGACGTCCACGTAGACGCGCTCCATGGGTTCCAGCAGACGGCCGGTCTCGCTGCGCTTGTAGATGACCTCCGCCTTGCTGACGGCAAATTCGTAGCCCTCGCGGCGCATGGTCTCGATGAGGATGGACAGATGCAGTTCCCCGCGGCCGCTCACCTTGAAGCAGTCGGGGGAAAGTTCCTCCACCCGCAGGGAAACGTCGGTATTGAGCTCGCGCATCAGCCGTTCGCGCAGATGCCGCGAGGTCACGTATTTCCCTTCCTGTCCGGCAAAGGGCGAATCGTTCACCATGAGCTGCATGGCGATGGTCGGCTCGGAGATCTTCTGGAAGGGGATGGGATCGGGATGCTCCGGGTCGCAGAGCGTATCGCCGATGTGGATGCCCGCGATGCCGGAGACCGCGACCAGCGACCCCACGCCCGCGCTCTCCACCGGCTTCTTGGCCAGACCCTCGAACTCGTACAGGCGGGACACTTTCACGCGCTGTTTCTTTTCCGGGGCGTGGGCGTTGACCAGGATAGCTGCCTGATTCACGCGGATCACGCCGTTATCTACTTTGCCGACCGCGATGCGGCCCACATATTCGTTATAATCGATCGTGCTCACCAGCATCTGCAGGGGAGCGTCCGGATCGCCTTCGGGCGCCGGGATCGATTCCAGGATCACGTCAAAGAGCGGGCGCATGCTGCGGCGCTCGTCGTCCAGGCTGCGGACCGCCCAGCCGGCCTTGGCAGAGGCGAACACAAAGGGGCAGTCCAGCTGTTTTTCCGAAGCTTCCAGATCCAGCAGAAGGTCCAGCACTTCGTCCACGACTTCGTCGGGACGGGCCTCCGGACGGTCCACCTTGTTGATGCAGACGACCACGCTCAGGTCCAGTTCCATGGCCTTGGAAAGCACGAAGCGGGTCTGGGGCATGGGGCCCTCGAAGGCGTCCACCACCAGGATCACGCCGTTCACCATCTTGAGCACGCGTTCGACCTCGCCGCCGAAATCCGCGTGGCCGGGCGTATCCACGATATTGATCTTCACGCCCCTGTACGTGACCGCCGTGTTTTTGGAGAGGATGGTGATGCCCCTCTCCCGCTCCAGGTCGCCGGAGTCCATGACGCGCTCCGCCACTTCCTGATTCTCCCGGAACACGCCGCTCTGCTTGAGCAGCTCGTCCACCAGCGTCGTCTTTCCGTGATCGACGTGGGCAATGATCGCCACATTCCTGACATCTTCTCTGATCATGCTTCTTCCTTCTTCCTGCTTCCTTCCGCAGACGGAAGGACCGCCTGCGCTTTCCCGCTCGCCGCTGCCGGGCGGCGGGCTGCCTTATGCTCCGGGAGGCGAAAACGCGCCCCTGCCGAAGGATGCCCATACTCCGGGCATTATAAGAAGTATACCATAAAAAAGCGGCACGGTCAAAAAACTTTTTGACCGTGCCTGTATGGTTTCGATCCGGATCACTGCTGCGCCTGTACGGCGGTGATGGCCACCACGCCGGCGATATCTTCGGCGCTGCAGCCGCGGGAAAGGTCGTTGACGGGACGGGCCAGGCCCTGCGTCAGCGGGCCGTAGGCCTCCGCTTTTGCAAAGCGCTGCACCAGCTTGTAGCCGATATTACCGGCATCCAGATCCGGGAAGACCAGGACGTTCGCGCGGCCGGCCACCGGGCTGCCCGGCGCCTTGGAGGCGGCTACGGAAGGGACGATGGCGGCATCGAGCTGCAGCTCGCCGTCGATGAGTTCGTTCGGGAACTGCTCTTTGGCCAGGCGGGTGGCTTCCACGACCTTGGTCACGTCATCGTGCTTGGCGCTGCCCTTGGTGGAGTGGGACAGCATGGCCACATGCGGCTCCGCACCCACCAGGCTGCGGAAGGAGGCCGCGCTGGTGCCCGCGATGGTCGCCAGTTCGTCTACGCTCGGGTTCTGCACCAGGCCGCTGTCTGCGAAGATCAGAGCGCCGTGCTCGCCGTATTCGCAGTTCGGGACCACCATCAGGAAGAAGGCGGAAACGACCTTGACGCCGGGAGCGGTCTTCAGGATCTGAAGGGAAGGACGCAGCGTGTCGGCCGTGGTGTGGCAGGCGCCGGATACCAGACCGTCCGCATCGCCCATCTTGACCATCATCACGCCGAAGTACACATAATCCGTCAGCAGGATGTGCAGGGCCTGTTCATAGGTCATGCCTTTTTTCTTGCGCAGTTCGGCAAAGGCCTGGGCGTACTCTTCGGTCTTGTCGCAGGTGGCCGGATCGACCACGGTCACGCCCGTCAGGTCAAAGCCCTGTCCGTAGGCTGCTACGTCAGCCGGGCTGGCGATCAGGATCACATCGGCATAATCATCCTTCCTGATGATCTCGATGGCTTCATAAATACGGCGGTCGCTCGATTCCGGCAGAACGATGGTCTTTCTGTCGGCGGCGGCACGTTTCTTGACTTGGTTGATGAATTCGCTCATGGCATCCTCCCGGGAAACTCCCGCAATAAAAATGGCGGACTTTTTGTCCGCCATTTACTGTACCAAATCCGCCGAAAAAGTGCAAGGGTTTTCCTGACCGGGAGCCTCTGCTTTTGCGTTATTTTCCGAGAAGACGCCGGATCATCCATACGGTTTCACACCCGGCAAAGAAAGCCAGCGGCGGAAGACCGAACGTAAGCCAGTTGCCGGCCAGGGGCAGCAACGGCACCGCGATCGCGGCCGCATAAGGCCACAGATAGGACAAGAAAACTCCGATATTCACCGGCAATGTGTTATCCGACGTTTTCACAACGGAGACATAAAGAAGCTGGATCAGGACACCAGCCAGATAGATGCCGCATGTAATGAGACGGATACCTGGCTGTGCCAGATCCTTCCGGCTCAGCCAGACTGCTGCCGCAAAAGCAACGATTCCGAGCAACCGAAGCCAGAAAAACCAGCGGGCAGCCAATTCATCTCCCACTTTCCTTCGATTCAGTATTTCCTCACTGCTTCCGGGATAGATCATCTGCCCGAGAAGACCGCCGATCTCGCACGCCGCGTAAACAATACCCGCCAGAAGGCCCATACCTGCCGCAACAACGAACCAGAAGATCATTCCCAGTGAATCCGCCGCAGGTAAAAGACCGGCGATCAGCCCCGCAAACAGCGGTACTATCAGGACAACTCCCAGAGTGATCATCAGTATCAGCCAGCGGGCTTTCTCTTTTCTTCCCAGAACGAGAGTTGTTTGAACCAGGAGCAGCGCGGCAGCAAGGAGCCCGCATACAATCCACACTCCCGGAGGAATAACCAATGTGCCTCGGTAGTTTAGAAGAGCTACGATGATAAGCGCCGCAAAAACGACCATCATTATGACCCGAATCGA
>JAGDDE010000009.1 GCA_017958185.1 Lachnospiraceae bacterium
GACCGAGCCACCGGTCACTCAGCCGCCGGTCACTCAGCCGCCCGCCACGCAGCCGCCGGCTACCCAGCCGCCGGCCACCCAGCCACCGGCCACCCAGGGACAGAATCCGACGTCTTCCACCCGGAAGCCCACACAGGCGCCTCAGACGGCCGATCCCGGGCCTTCCCAGACGATCTACGTGGATACCAGCAATATCTACACCAATGACCTGCCGCAGTCCATGCTGAATGCGATGTCGAATTACTACACCTTCGTCATCTACGGGGTGGATGCTCACAGTCAGAGCACGCTGCTGCGCTGGACGAACAGCGACGTGGTCATCATCGTTTCCATCAACAAGACGACCAAAGAGGTGCGGCTGGCTTCGATCTACCGCGATACGCTCATCGAGGGCGGCAACAACTACTACGACAAGATCACCAACGTCTATGCCTCGCAGGGCGTGGCGGGCAGTCTTTCGGCCATCAACCGCAATTTCGACCTGCGGATCAACAAGTTCGTGACTTTCAACTGGAAGGCGGTCGTGGATGCGGTCAACGTCATGGGCGGAGTGGAACTCAAACTGACTGCGGCGGAGTGCGAGAAGATCAATCAGACGAAAGGCGGAGTCGCTGCCGCCGTCGGAGTGAAGACGCCTCGCAATCTGCCGGTAGAGGACGGCACCTACCAGCTGGACGGCGTGCAGGTCGTGAGTTACGCGCGCATCCGCAAACTGGACAGCGACATCGTCCGTACCCAGCGCCAGCGCAAGGTCATCACGGCCATGCTGAACAAGGCCAAGACGCTGCCGCTCACCGATCTTCTGGGCATGGTCGAGACGGTCTTTTCCGAGATCGCCACTTCCTTTGACTTCAGCGAGATCGTTTCGCTCCTGTCCGATATTTCGTCGTATGATCTGAACAACACCGCCGGCTATCCCACCTGGTATAATTCCAAGGATACGATCTATATCGCCGGCCTGATGGACAACAACGCCCGCCTGCACGAGTTCCTGTTCAACAATCCCAACTATTCGCCGTCGGGATATGTTTTCAACTTGCATGATCGGCTGGCTTATCTGCGCGCGATCTCGCTGGGCTACGATTATTAAGAGAAAATTTGCAGAAAACCTTCGGTTTCGCTTGACATTTTGTCGATTAAGTGTACGATGGAAGCAGGAATTCTCTGAAGAAAGGACGGTCCTATGAAAAAGTTTTTTGAAGAATTCAAAGCCTTTGCCGTAAAAGGCAACATGGTGGACATGGCAATCGGCGTGATCATCGGCGGCGCGTTCTCCACACTGGTCGCCGCATTCATGACGAACATCGTGAATCCCATGATCGGTCTGATCCCCGGTGTGGACAGCCTGGACGATGCGCTGAAGATCGTGATCCGCAAGGCGCAGGTCGTTGACGGGGTGGAAGTCCCCGAAGTGGCCATCAAGTTCGGCGCTTTCCTTTCCGCGATCCTGACGTTCGTCATCCTGGCGTTCGTCATTTTCCTGATCGTGAAGGCCATCAACGGCGCCCGCACCAAAGCAGAAGCCAAGAAGAAGGCCGAAGAGGAAGCCGCCGCCGCAGCCGCCGCTGCAGCCGCCGCTGCCGAGCCGGCTCCGGAACCCGAACCCAGCAAAGAGGAGATCCTGCTGGCCGAGATCCGCGATTTGCTGAAACAGAAGTAACTTCGGCAGTCCCTGCAAACGGCCCCTCTCCGCGGAGAGGGGCTTTGCTGTATAAAAAGAGCCTGCGGCCGGAGACCGGGCGCAGGCATTAAAAAAAGCGCGAGACGGGGATCGAACCCGCGACCCCCACCTTGGCAAGGTGGTGCTCCACCGCTGAGCCACTCGCGCATACGTCTTTCGGACGCAAAACGTATGATACAACGCTGAGGGCGGTTTGTCAACACCTTTTTGAAAGTTTTTTAAAAAAACGGGAAAGAGCGGAGAAGACAGGCGGCACGGGCTCCGGGAGCGTCCGGCCGGGCAATACACGGCGGAAGGAGAACAGGGACATGGCATTTTCCGACTGGTTTCGCATAAAGAGACAAACAGAAGCAAAGGACGGCCGGGAGGACTCCGCTCCGCCGGCCGGGGCAGTCGGGACACAAACCGCTGCGGCCGAAGCCCTGAATGCTCCGGCACAGCCGAAAGACCGCGAAACGCTGATCGCTTCGCTGGTAGCCTGCGGCCCGGAAGGCCCTGCCGGGCTGCGCCGAAGAGAAGAAGCGGCTGCGGAGATCCGTTCGGCGCTGCGCCTTCTGGATGTCAGGAGCCGGGCGGGCGAACCGGCGGGGCCCATGACGGGCGGTCATTTCCCCGTTGAAGCGGAAGCGCTGCGGAGCGCCTGGCAGCTGCTCCGGCAGGCGGCGGATACGGACGGCTATGACCTGGGCTGGATCCCTGGCCCGCTGTATCTGCCGGATCTGACGCCGGAGGAGGCCGATCTGTTCCCGAAGATCTACCGTCTGGGGGAGGCCCGCCAGGCACTGGTGCTGGGGACTTCGCCCGCAGCCGGCCGCATCGCGGAGGCTTTGAAACGGTCCGGCGTCCGCACCGTTTTATCCGGCAGCATTCCGGACACGCCGCTGCGTAGCGTAACGCTGCTGGTCCGGGTGGACGAGAGCGGCGATGCGCCGCGTGGCCGGAGCATCGGGGCCGGGAGGAAGGACTTTCCTTTCCTGCGCGAAGCGATCGACCTGACGGCGCTCCCGTACCGCGGGGCGTTCCTGACCGAGATGGGGCAGAAAAAAGTCACGACCGACAGCGGCATGCCGTTCCTGGCCGCCCTGACCCTGCTGCGGGCCGGTCTCCCGGCGGAGGAGGGGAACCTCCGTACGCTCGTCCGCCTGGCGGAACAGGAACTGCCCAACCTGGTGCTCATCGGGATGCCTGGCAGCGGCAAAAGCACCCAGGCGCAGATCCTCGGCCGGCTGCTGGACCGGCCGGTATACGATACGGATCTGGCGGTGCAGTACCGTGTGCGGGAGAGCATCCCCGAATTCATCCGGAAGTACGGCGAAGCGGCCTTCCGGGAGGAAGAGGCCGCGGCGGTGCGGGAACTGTCCCGGCTGTCGGGCATCATCCTGGCCACGGGCGGCGGCACCGTGCTCCGTCCGGAGAACCGCGCGGCCCTGCGGGAAAACGGCCGCGTGATCTACCTGGTCCGCGAACTTTCCCGGCTGTCCACTCACGGGCGTCCGCTGTCTGCCGGCCCGGATGCTCTGCGTAAGCTCAGCGCCCAGCGGATCCCCCTGTACAACGCGGCCGCCGATGAAAAGGTCTACGTCACCGACAACAAGCGGGAGACCGCGCAGCTGATCATCGACGCCTGGAGCGGACACGGCGAATAACAGGGTCCCGGGGCTTCCGACCCCAATCTTTAGTGCCGCTTCGGCACTGTCGGCACAATTTGTAGGTTTTTTCTCCTGATTTTCTGCCGCTCCGGCTTGCAACGGAGCGGCTTTTGTGTTATGTTGTACAATGATTAGGCATGGATACCGGGGAGGAGAGCAAGGTGACAGATCTGGCCGGAAAAAAGCTGTTTCTGCTGGATATGGACGGGACGCTGTATCTGGACGACCGGCTGTTTACGGGCGTGCGGGAATTCCTGGAACGCATCCGCCGGATCGGCGGGACGTATTACTTCCTGACCAACAATTCCTCCCGGGGGATCGATGCCTATCTGGCGAAAATGAAGCGGCTGGGCCTCCCCGCCGGGCCTTCCGATTTCCTGACTTCCGTCGACGTGACGATCGACTTTCTGCGGCGGGAGCGGCCGGGCCGCATCTGCTATGTGCTGGGGACGGCCTCGTTTGAGAAGCAGCTGCGGGAGGCGGGGATCCGCACCGTCACCGAACCGGTCCCGGAGACCGATATCCTGCTGTGCGGCTACGATACCGAACTGACGTACCGCAAGCTCGTCGACGCCAGTTTCCTGCTCGGGCAGGGCGCCGAGTTTCTGGCGACCAACCCGGACTGGGTCTGTCCCTGCTCCTTCGGATACGTGCCGGACTGCGGGAGCATCTGCGAGATGCTGCGCCGCGCCACCGGCCGCACGCCGCGCTTCCTGGGGAAGCCCGAGCCCGGCATGGCCCTGCTGGCCCTGCGCCGGAGCGGATTTCCGGCGGAAAAGGCGGTCCTAATCGGGGACCGCGTGTATACGGACATCGCCTGCGCCGTGAAGGCCGGCATCGACAGCATCCTGGTGCTGAGCGGCGAGGGCGTTGTGTCCGACTGTGAAAAATACGGTTACACACCGACCCGCATCCTGGACGATATCGCGGCGGTTTATCAAGAGATCCTAGAGGAAGAGAGGCACTTGCAATGAAACTCGACTACAAGCGGACGGTCCTCGTGGGCTTTGCCTTTTTTTTGATCTGTGCGTTCTGGCAGGCTTACGATAACATCATCCCGCTGATCCTGACCAACAAGTTCGGCATGCGTCAGACGTATTCCGGCATCATCATGGCGCTGGACAATATCCTGGCGCTCTTCATGCTGCCGCTGTTCGGAGCCATTTCGGACCGCTGCAAACACCGGATGGGCAAACGGACGCCCTTCATCCTGACCGGCACGATCGTGGCGGCGGCAGCCCTCATCGGTCTGGGCTTCCTGGACGGCGCCCAGCTGCAGCACCTTGACGCCATCAAGGGCCTGGATGACCGCCAGGCGCTGGAAGCCATCTACGACGACGCGTCCGCCAAAACGCTCATGACGCCCGACGGAGAGACCTACGTCCTCGGCGAACGCTACAGCCGGGACGAATTCCTTCAGATCCGCTGCGAGATCACCGATGATTCCGGAAAGACCGTCAAGAACCCGGAATACGTCGCCTATGTGGTCCCGGCGCGCGAAGCCTATGCCAATACAGCAACGATGGCCCATGCCGGCACACTGATCTTATTTATCCTGGTCCTGCTGATCATCCTGTTCAGCATGGCCACCTTCCGTTCGCCGGCCGTGGCGCTGATGCCGGACGTGACCGTCAAGCCGCTCCGCTCCAAAGCCAATGCGGTCATCAATCTGATGGGCAGCGCGGGCGGCATCCTGATCCTGGGTCTGGGCATGGTCTTCTCCACATCCCATGTGCGCAACGCGCTGATGGCCTACCTGCCGTATTTCCTGGTCATCGCCGCCATCATGCTGGGGGCGCTGCTGGTCTTCATGCTCTTCGTCAAGGAAGTGCCCTGGGCGCAGGAGATGCGCGAAGAGAGCCTGCGGCTGGGGATCGAAGAGTCCGGCGAGGAGGACGCCTCCGGTAGCCGGCATCTTTCCGCGGCGGAACGGCGCTCGCTCATTTTCATCCTGATCTCCATCGTGCTGTGGTTCTTCGGGTACAACGCCGTGACCAGCAAGTATTCCGTCTATGCCACGAATATCCTTCAGAAGGACTATAATCTGACGCTGATCATCGCGCAGGCCGCGGCCATCCTTTCGTATCTGCCCGTGGGCTTCATTGCCTCGCGCGTGGGCCGGAAGAAGACCATCCTGGCCGGCGTGGTCATGCTGGCCGTAGCTTTCCTGGCGGCCGCCTTCATGAATTCCGACAGTCCGACCCTGCTGATGAACGCGATGTTTGCCCTGGCGGGCATCGCCTGGGCCACGATCAACGTCAACTCGTTCCCCATGGTCGTGGAACTCGCGACCGGCAGCAATATCGGCCGGTATACCGGCTTCTATTACACTGCCAGCATGGCCGCCCAGGTGGCCACGCCTATGCTTTCCGGCCTGCTCATGGACCTGTTCGGCATGCGGGTGCTGTTCCCCTACGCCACCGCTTTTGTAGCGCTGGCCTTCGTGACGATGCTGCTCGTGAAGCACGGCGACAGCCGCCCTCAGCCCAAGAAAGGCCTGGAAGCGCTGGAGGATCTCGATAACTGACACGACGTTCCACGGAAAGTCGATAAAAAAGACTTCCTTCGGGAAGGACCCGGAAGAACCGGGAGAAGGAGGCCGAATATGCCGGTCTGGTTTTGGATCATTTTAGGCGTGATCCTTGTGATCTGTCTGCTGTATCTTCTGGCGCTGCGCTGCCGCGGGAGCCACGAAAGAATGGAAGAGTTCCTCGATCACCGCTATGCCCACCGCGGGCTGCACGACGAGATGAAGGTCCCGGAGAATTCTCTGTCGGCCTTCCGGCTCGCGCTCCGCTACGGCTACGGGGCGGAACTGGACGTCCATTTGATGAAAGACGGCAATCTGGCCGTCATCCATGACAGTTCCCTGCTGCGGATGACCGGAGCCGACGTCCGGGTCGAAGATCTGACGCTGGAAGACATGAACGAGTATCATCTGGCGGATACCGAGGAACCGATCCCGCTGCTGAACGAGGTGCTCCCGCTGTTCGAGGGCAAGACGCCCCTGATCATCGAACTGAAAAGCGAGGGAGACAACGCGGAGGCTCTGGCGCAGGCGGCCGTCGAACTGCTCGACCGCTACGACGATGTGACGTACTGCATCGAAAGCTTCGATCCGCGCTGCCTGAGGTGGCTGAAGAAGAACCGTCCTGAGATCATCCGCGGGCAGCTGTCGCAGAACATGTTCAAGCGGCGCGTCGAAGGGATCTCCTGGCCGGTCAAGTTCCTGCTGACGCATCTGCTGACCAACTTCCTGACGGTCCCGGATTTCATCGCCTATCACTGCTATGACCGCAGGAACCTGTCGCTGAAGATCGCCCGCGGCCTGTACGGAGCCGAGGAATTCACCTGGACCGTCCGCACGCGCCAGCGTATGCGGGCGGCGGAACGCGACGGCTGCACGGTGATCTTCGAACGGTTCCATCCGGATCAGCCGGAACTGGACTGATCGCGTTTTTTGTGTTATAATGGCAAAAGTGCGTCTGTAAAGGCTCTGCGGAGAGCTTTCCGGATGCACCGGGCCGGTGTGCGTCAGGCGGGGCTTTTTTTGCCGGGTGCCACGGACTTTGATCGGATGACAGGGGAAACTGCCTTGAAAAAAGCGCTCGCGATAAAACTCCATGCCCTGATGCTCTGCATCGTTCTGCTGGCCGGCCTCCTGGGGGCGGGCCTGCATGCCGGTGCGGAAAACGGCTATGTCCTGAACGGACGGGAGTGGCACGCAGGCGACCTGGGCATCTCCTCGCCGGACGAATGCTGGGTCTATGGCAACCGCTTCTATTCCCGTATCTGGGGTAGTTATCAGAATCAGAATCCGTATTCGTTCGACAATCTTCTCAAGCAGTATCACGACGCCGGCAACTACGAGGCCCTGAAACTCACGCCGGAGAATCTGAAGAAATATGTCACCCTGAGCGTCCCCGGCGCGATTATGCGGATCTGCGGCGATATCGGCCATGACGGCCGCGATGCCCGCACCGGATATGCTACGGACTATCTGCGCAGCACCAGTCAGGACGGATGGGGGCATACCCAGATTATCGTGGACTACGATGAGAACGGTTTTACGGTCTTCCAGGGCGGATACCCCAATTATCCGTATTATGAAGAAACGTATTATACCTGGGAGGGTTATGCCTACGCCGTCGACTGCAATGAAGCGGCCTACAACGGTTTCCACAAGTACGAATATATCAAGTACATCAAATTCCCCGGAGGGTCCGGGACCCCGGAATGGGCGCCCGATACCGATCTTTCCGTGCTGAACGTTTATGCGGCGACGGAACGCCTGCATATGCGTTCGAGCCCTTACGCGTTCACGAACGGCAGCAATATCTTCACTACGGTGGAACCCGGGACGGAGTTTTATTATTTCACGGAATCCCGCGGCTGGGCCGGCGTGATCTACGAAGGCCGTCTAATGTACTGTTCTCCGGATTATATCACGCTCGTGCGGGAGTATGTCCCGCCGGAAACGGATCCGCCGGAAACGGATCCGCTCGAGACGGATCCGCCCGAAACAGATCCGCCGGAAACGGATCCGCCCGAGACGGATCCGCCCGAAACGGTGCCGCCCGAGACGGATCCGCCGGAGACGGTGCCTCCCGAAACGCAGCCTCGGCCGACGGCCGCCGATGCGCCGGACGTCCCGCCGGAGGAACTGACGGAGATGGTCACCACCGACGCGCTGCGTCTGCGCATGCAGCCGGATTCCTCCGCGGACAATACCTTTGCCGTCGTTCCGGCCGGGACCACTCTGCATGTCTATCAGGATCTGGGAGACTGGGTCAGCGTGATCTTCGAGCAGAAGCTCGTTTACTGCGCCAAACGCTTCCTCACGGAGCCCGTCCGGCCGACGGAACCGCCGCCTACAGAGCCGCCAACACCGCCGCCCACGGAGCCTCCGACCACGGAGCCGCCGACGGAAGCGATCGAACCTCCGGTCGATGCCCCGGCCGGCGTCGATCCGCTCACGCTCCCGGAGATGGTCACGACCGACGAACTGAACCTTCGCTTCCGCCCCCGGAGCGATATCGACAACATTTATACCGAGGTCCCGGCCGGCACCTCTCTGCGGATCTATGAATGGCTCGGCGATTGGGTGAACATCATTTATGACGGAAAGATCCTCTACTGTGCCAGAGCCTACCTGACGGAGCCCGCTCCGCCTACGCAACCGCCCACGCAGCCGCCTACACAGCCGCCTACGCAGCCGCCTACGCAGCCGCCTACGCAGCCGCCTACTGAGCCGAGCGTACCGCCCACTGAGCCGAGCGAGCCGCCCACTGAGCCGAGCGAGCCGCCCACTGAGCCGAGCGTGCCGCCCACTGAGCCGAGCGAGCCGCCCACTGAGCCGAGCATGCCGCCCACTGAGCCGAGCATGCCGCCCACTGAGCCGAGCGAGCCGCCCACTGAGCCGAGCGAGCCGCCTACTGAGCCGAGCATGCCGCCTTCTGCCCCGACCGATGCCTCTGTTTCCCCTTCCGATCCTTCGGCGGATCCTTCCGCTGCGGTGAAGGAGAGCAGCAGCGCCCCGCTGCAGCCTTCGGCACAGGCGTCCACCGCCGCACCCGCGCAGCCGTCCACCGCGGCGCCGGCCGAGTCGTCGGCAGCTTACGACGCCACCCGTCCGTCCGGCGAAGAGACCCGCGCATCGGAGCATGCGCAGGAGACCCCCGTTTCCCGCGCCAACGGGTCCGGACAGTGGTTCGGCGGCGATCAGATCGGCTCTTTCCTCCGGGCGAGCGTACCGTTTTTTGCGGTCATGACCCTCATCCTCGGTGCTGCGGCTCTGACCCTCGTCCTGATCCGTGCCTACAAACGGCTGTAACGGCCGGAGAGAAAGGCGGGAACGTTTTTCGTCCGGCGTCGTCTCTATCCTGACTTCGGGAGTCGTTTTATGCCATTCATTTTCCGACCCGTCCTGATCATCGCGGCCGTGGTCCCCGCGGTCATCCTGATGATCTACGTCTACCGGGCCGACCGTCTGGAAGGAGAACCGCCCCAGCTGCTGTGGCGCCTGTTTTTGGCCGGCCTGGCGGCCACCTTCCTCGCTTCGCTGACCGAACAGCTGGGAAGCCTGGTCCTTTCCTGGTTCACCTATTCGGATCCGCGCGTTTACTACTTCTTGCTGTATTTCCTGGTCGTTGCCGGCTCCGAGGAAGGCTTCAAGTATCTGCTCATGAAACAGCAGACCTGGTATTCCGAGTCCTTCAACTGCCAGTATGACGCCATCGTCTATGCCGTTTTCGTTTCGCTGGGATTCGCGCTGCTGGAAAACGTGCAGTATGTGCTGATATACGGCTTCGGCACCGCCATGCTCCGCGCCGTCACCGCCGTGCCCGGCCACGCCTGCTTCGGCGTGTTCATGGGCGTCTGGTACGGGATGGCCAAGAAGAACGACAACTACGGATATCCGCAGCGCAGCCGTTTCTTCCGGGTGCTCAGCCTGCTCATCCCCCTGCTGCTCCACGGCTTTTACGATTACGTCGCTTCCATGGAAGAGGACAGTTATACGACGGTCTTCATCGTCTTCATCGCCCTGATGTTCCTGACCTCTTTCCTGCTGGTCCGGCGTTTCTCGCGCCATGACAGTTATATCGACTGAAGCGATCCGCCCCCTGACGGGCGCTCTCCGGGCCGGAGCGGCCGCGGGGAGCGCTGCGGCAGGGGGCGGTCCGTTTTCCGCCGGAGATGCCGGCGGGCGAGGCGCGGGACCGTTCCTGCCGCCGAGGACACATTCTTTTCACCTTTTTCTCACAGAATCGTCAGAGCCGGGGAATTGACATCCCCCGGCGCTTTTTTTATGATAGGACTATCCAAAAGAAAGGGGGATCCGTCATGAAGATCCTGCTTGCCGGATCCGACCGGGACCTGCTGGAGAGCCTCCGCAGGCTGCTGGCCGCCGAAGACCATGAAACGGGCTGCGTGACCGACGGGGCGCAGCTTCAGGAACAGCTGGACCGGGAAAGACCGGACCTGGTCATTGCCGATGATCATATCCCTCTGCTGAATGAAACGCCGGCGCTTCTGTGCCGCCGGCAGGAGATCCCGCTGATCCTGCTGGTCCGGCGTCTCCCGGATGCCGGCGGACTGTGCGGCAAGGCGCTCCCTTCCGTCTATCTGGCGTATCCTTTCCGCTCCCGGCAGCTACTGGAAGCGGTGATGACCGTAGAGACGCTCCTGTCGCAGAAAAAAGCGGAGCATTACGGGAGCGCCGTGCTGGAGCCGTCCCGTTTTTCTCTTTCCGGCCGGGCCGTGACAGCGGCCGAGATCCTGCTGCTGCGTGCTGCGGCAAAGGAGGGCAGAGAAGCCCCGGGCGATCCGGAACGGACGCGCCTGGCGCTCAACCGAAAATTATCGGCGCTTCAGGCCGGCGTTTTTGCCGCCTGGGTGCCGGAGAAAGGAGTCTGTCTGATCCATGGAAGTTACGAAAGCTAAAAGAAGAATGATCCTTTACGCGCTGCTGGCCCTCGGAACGCTGCTGGCCGTTCTGCTGGCTGTGATCAACGGGCTGAATTTTACGATGGCGGCCGATGACGCGGACCGGCTCACGGAACATCTGATCCGGGAGGGCACCGTGCCGCCCGCGCAGGAGAAGCCGGGGAATTTCGGCCCCATGGGCCCCGGTTCGCCGGAGATGGGCTTCTCCCTCCGGTATTTTACGGTCCGGTTCGTGAAAGGCGAGCCGGCGGAGATGAAGGTCTTCCGTCTGGCGGCCGTTACGGAAGAGGAAGCGGTCGAATGGGCCAAATCCCTCAAAAACGGCGCAGATGACGCCGCCGTAGGCTGGACGAGGGGCACCTACCGCTACCGTGTGCTGAAGGAAGGCGATACCACCCTTGTTACGGTGATCGATCAGGGGCGGGAGATGCTGCCCGCGTACCGGACGCTCTGGATCTCCGCTGCCGGCTGGGCGCTGGCGCTGATCGCCGGTTTCGCGATCCTGGCCGCATCCTCGGGACGGATCTTCGGACCCATCGAAGAAGCCGACCGGAAACAGAAGCAGTTCCTGCGCAGCGCGGAGAACGAATTCACCGTCCCGCTGACCGTCATTGCCGCCGATACGGAACTTCTTGAGAAGAACTGCGGCAGCAGCGAGGAGACGCAGTCGATGCGGCGGCAGCTGAGCAAACTGTTTGCGCTTTCCGACGAACTGGCCGGCCTGCGGATCCTGGAGGAAGACTCCGGAGAAAAAACGCGGATCGACCTTTCCGCCCTGCTGCGGGAGACCGCGGAAACGGCGCGCCCCGCCTTTGCGTCCAGAGGGCTGACGCTGACCGTGGAAGCGGAAGAGGGAGTCACGCTCACGGGCGATGCGGCGTCGGTCCGGCGCATGCTGGAGGAACTGCTCTCCAATGCGGAAAAGTTCTCGCTGACCGGAGCGGCTCTGCGGCTCACGAAAGAGGGCGAACGTATCGTGCTGGAAGCCGTTAGCGATACCGATCTTCCCGATCAGCCGGCGGAACGGATCTTCGACCGTTTCGTCCGTCTGGAGAACGCCGCGGGCAAAGACGGGGCCGGTCTGGGACTCACGTACGTCCGCGACTGTGTGAAAGGCCTTCAGGGGCGCGTGAGCGCTGCTGTGGCCGGCGGGCAGTTCGTGCTGAAAGCCCTCCTCTGATCCGGGAAGGAGGCCTTGTATGGAACAGACGTCTTCCGCAAAACCCATCGAGGTCATGATGCGGTATGAATTCAAATATCTCCTCTCACCCGAGCAGATCCCGGCCCTTTTGGCGGGACTGCGGGGCCGTATGGAGATCGACCGGTATGGCGAGACCAGTATCCAGTCGCTCTACTACGATACGCCGGACTTCCGGCTGATCCGGGCTTCCGTAGAGAAACCGGTGTTCAAGGAAAAGCTGAGGCTGCGCAGTTACGGCCCCGCCACGGACAGTTCCTCCGTGTTCCTGGAACTCAAGCGGAAATTCGACGGGATCGTGTACAAGCGCCGCGTGATGTCGACCATCCCCCGTGTCAGACAGTTCCTGGCCGGAGATGACGAAGTGTTCGAAGGCGGCCAGATCAACCGGGAGATCACCTACTTCCGCAACTATTACCGGGAACTCGTCCCGGCCTGCGTCATCATCTATGAGCGGACCGCCTACTTTGAACCGGGCGGCGACCTGCGCCTCACCATCGACAGGAATCCGCGCCGGCGCATGACCGGACTGGATCTGACGGCTCCGCTTACCGGTGAGCCGCTCCTGCCGGAAGGCCATGCGGTCCTGGAGGTCAAGATCCAGCACGCGGTGCCCCTGTGGCTGAGCGCCGTGCTCTCCGGAGCGCGCATCTATAAAGATTCTTTTTCAAAATATGGAACCGCGTACGGCATGCAGGTGCAGGCCGCCTGCAGAAAGGACAAAGACTATGTTTGACACGATTTTTACGAATCCGGTAACGGCCCCCCAGTTTTTTATCATGGCCGGCGCAGCCCTGCTGACCGGACTGGGTTTTGCCTGGCTGATCTCCTTTAAGATCCGGGCCAACAAGCGCTTTTTCATCATCGCTTCGCTGATCCCCTTCGTGGTGGCAACGGTCATTACCTTCGTGAGCGGCAATATCGGTGCCGGCGTGGCCATCGGCGGGGCTTTCGGCCTGATCCGCTTCCGTTCGGCGCAGGGCACCTCCGATGAACTGGCTGCCATCCTGATCGGCACGGCCGGCGGCATCGCCTTCGGCAACGGCTATATCGCCTACGGAGTGCTGATCATCCTCCTGCTGGGCGTGCTGTTCTTCGCGCTGGCTTCCCTGCCGCTGTTCGATCACGGCACGTTGCTGGAAGAGCGGCTGCTGAACATCACGATCCCCGAGACCCTGGAATATGCGGGCGCTTTCGACGATATCTTCGCCCACTATCTGAAAAGCTGCGAGAGGGTCAAAGTCAAGACGGTCGGGATGGGCTCCATGTTCCGCCTCTCCTATAAAGTGAGGATGAAGGACCCTTCCGAGGAGAAAGCCTTCATCGACGAGATCCGCACACGCAACGGGAACCTGGAGATCATGCTCCTGCCGTTCACCGAGCAGCAGATCAATATGTAACAGCACCGGGACCGGTCTGCTCCGGCCCCGGGAGCCAGAGCCGCGCGTAGGCCCCCGAAAGGACCCGCGCGGCTTTTGCGTACTTGCGAAAAAGGAGCGGATTTGGTATAATCAGTATTCAGAACCTTCCGTTTTTTTTGATCCGCAAAAGGAGGGATCCCCATGCAGACGAACCGATTTCAGGAACTGACACTCAGCCGGCTGGGCTTTGGCATGATGCGCCTGCCGCAGACGCCCGCCGGAGAGATCGACGAAGCCGCGCTGGAAGAGATGGTCGATCTGGCGTTGCGCTCGGGCGTCAATTATTTCGATACCGCCTTTCCGTATCACGGGGGCATGTCGGAATTTGCCGCCGGCCGCGCGCTGTCCCGCTGGCCGCGGGAGAGCTACTGCCTCGCCACGAAATATCCCGGCCATCAGATCGCTTCCCGCTACGATCCGGCCGATGTCTTTGAACAGCAGCTGAAGAAGTGCCGCACCGGTTATTTCGATTTTTATCTGCTCCACAACGTCTGCGAGAGTTCGTACGACGTGTATACCAGTGAGCGCTGGGGCATCCTTCCCTACTTCCGGAAGCAGAAAGAACTGGGCCGTATCCGGCATCTGGGCATGTCCAGCCACGCGCGTCCGGAAACGCTGGAGAAATTCCTGGACTACGCGGGCGGCGCCGTCGAATTCGTACAGATTCAGCTGAATTATCTGGACTGGACGCTGCAGGAGGCGGAAGAAAAATACCGCATCCTGACAGAGCGGGGCATCCCGGTCTGGGTCATGGAGCCGGTGCACGGCGGAAAACTGGCGCAGCTGCCCCCCGCGCAGGAGGCCGCACTGCGGGCGCTGGCCCCGGAGCGCACTCCGGCTGCGTGGGCGTTCCGCTTCCTACAGGACCTGCCGAACGTCAAAATGATCCTGAGCGGCATGTCCGATCTGCAGCAGATGCGGGAGAATATCCGGACTTTTTCCACGGAGGAGCCGCTTTCCCCGGGAGAGCGGGCGGCGCTTTTTCGGGTCGCCGAAGAGCTGAAGGGGGCGGTCCCCTGCACGGGCTGCCGCTACTGCTGCGACGGCTGCCCGGCCGGACTGGATATCCCCCTGCTGATCCGCTCCTACAACGATCTGCGCTTCGGGGGCGGCTTCACGGTGCCCATGCAGATGGACGTCCTGCCCAGGGATCAATGGCCCGATGCCTGCCTGGGCTGCGGCGCCTGCGCGGCGATCTGCCCGCAGGGGATCGACGTGCCTTCGGTGATGGAGGCGTTCACGGAAAAAATGAAGACGGCACCCAGCTGGGCGGCCATCTGTAAAGAACGGGAAGAGGCTGCCAGACGCAGCCGCCTGAACTGATCCGGGGCTTTCCCCGGCAGAAAGGAGGATCATGGTCAAGCATATCATCATGTGGAAACTGCAGGAGATGACGCCCGTGGAGCGGGAAGTCGTCATCCGCGGCATCAAAGAGAATCTGGAAGCGCTGAACGGGAAGATCCCTGGCCTGCTTTCTCTGAAAGTGGAGACGGACCGGATCAAAGCGGACGGGCCCGATCTGCTGCTGGACAGCACGTTCGAAGACGCGCAGGCGCTGGCGGCTTATGCGGTGCATCCGCTGCATACGGCGGCCGCCGATACCTTCGTGCGCCCCTTCACGGCGATGCGCACCTGCTTCGACTATACCGTACGCGAAGACTGACGAAGCGCTGCGTCGCTTTTCCCGGAGTGCCTCCGGGGACACCCTGACATTGCTTTTCCTGCCGCGCGCAGGAGAAAGGAGCCGCCTTGGCTTTTCTGGAACTGAAAAACATCGGCAAGATCTACGTTTCCGAAGGGAGCGTGGCCGTCGGCGTACGGGGCGTGAATCTGAGCTTTGAGCAAGGCGAATTCGTCGCCGTGACCGGCGAGTCCGGCTCCGGCAAATCGACCCTGCTCAACGTGATCAGCGGCATGGACTCCTACGAAGAGGGCGAGATGCTCGTGGAGGGAGAACCGACCTCGCACTTCTCCGAAGCGGACCGCGAGGAGTATCGGGAAAAGTATATCTCATTCATTTTCCAGGACTACAATATCCTGGAAAGTTTCACTGTGCTGCAGAACGTGGAACTGGCGCTCATGCATATCCGCGACCGCGCGGAGCGGCGGCGCCGGGCCGTGGACCTGCTGGAGCGGGTGGGCTTGGGGGCCTTCCTGAAACAGAAAGGCAGCCAGCTCTCCGGCGGCCAGAAGCAGCGGACGGTCATCGCCCGCGCCCTGGCCAAAGACAGCCCCATCATCCTGGCGGACGAGCCGACCGGCAACCTGGATTCGACCTCTTCCAGGGAGATCATCGAACTCCTGGCGGAGGTCTCCCGGGACAAACTGCTGATCGTGGTGACCCATGACTTTTCCGAGGTGGAAGCCTATGCCACCCGTCACGTGCGGATCTTTGACGGCTCCGTGGGCGGAGACTTCCGCCTGAAAGCCGCCTCGGCCGCTGTGCCGCAGAGCCAGAGCTCCGGCACACAGCTGACGGCCGATCAGATTTATCCCACCCGCCGCGAACAAGCCCGGCAGCGCCGCGCCGAACGCGCCAAAGACCTGAAGGAGGATCTTTCCAACGGACTGACGCTCGGCGCCGCCATGTTCACGGCCCGGCCTCGGCTGTCCTTTTTCCTGTGCCTGCTGCTCATCGTAGCGGGGCTCGCGCTGTTCATCGTCACCAGTACCGCGTCCCAGGCCGGCGACTACTTCGGCGGGTATACCATGTTCACGTATTCCCGGGGCCGGCTGATCGTCACGCGGCAGGACGGCATGGTGATGACCGAGGAGGAACTGAACGGCCTGAAACAGGAACTGGGTGCTTCCGAGGTCCTGCATTACGACTGGCTGCTGGACGGGACTACGGACGGAGGAACATACCTTCCGAACGTTTCGTACGAGTACATCACTCCCAGATATGTGCGGCAGAAGATGTACGGAAAGATCTACGGCCGGTATCCGGAAAAAGCCGACGAAGTCCTGCTTTCCCTGCCGCTGCATTATCAGGCCCAGTTGGGGACGGATCCTGCGCGGCTGGTGCCGTTCAAGGCGCTGGGCAGTTACACGGGGCTTCCGTCCTTCAAGATCACCGGCCTGCATTATTACGTGGATAACAACCTTCAGCCGGAAGTCCTGTTCTCCGAGGAGGGATTCGAACTGGTCAGCCTCATCGAGCGCGTCAGGAGCAACCTTCGGCTGAACATGTTCCTGGATGTCGCCGGCGCTCCGGAGGGCGAACAGGTGCTGTACCGCGCCTCCCTCGTCGTAAGGCCGTCGTTCACGCTGCAGAAAGGACAGATTGCCGTTTATGCGCCGCAGACCATGAAGGCCTTCGATCAGTACCGCGAAAAGCTGGAGCTTGGCGGTCCGGATCTGCCGGTCAGCTTCAAAACGGCGCTGCGGGCCGTTCTGAGCCTTTCCTATTCCGCCTATACGCCGGGCGCCTCGGGACCTTCATCGCTTCAAAAGACATTCGGCGAAGCGCAGATCACGGTGCTGAACACGCCGGAAGACACCTATAGCCTCGACGAATGCGTCATGATCAGCGTAGAGGATATGAAGGAGCTGGCGCAGCCGGCGATGGAACAGAGTTACCGCCAGGCCTCACTGTATTTCAAGACCGACGCGGCAGCGCAGAAAGCCGCGCAGACGCTGCGGGAAAAAGAGTATATCGCCGTGCCCTCGGACACGAGCTACCAGCCCTCTGTCTTTGAGACGATCATGAGCACCATGTCGGGCGTCTCGCTCCTTTTCACCTGGCTGCTGACGATCCTGTTCCTGGCGTTCTTCATCCATCTCTGCACGTCCCGCGGCGTGGAAAGCTCGCGCGGGGAGATCGGGATCCTCCGCTCCATGGGCATCCCCATGCGGACGGTCCATACGGCCATGTATGTGCGCATGTATCTGGCGCTGATCCCGGCCATCCTGTTCGTGCTGGGCTTCGCGGCGCTCATGTTCCTGGTCCCCCGCTTCAACGGGATCTTCCGCTACCTGTATGTGTGGCAGTATCTGCTCATGTTCGCAGGACTGGCGATCATTGCGACCCGCGTGACGCACAAGCAGCTCGGCCGGCTGTTCGGCGAAAGCGTCAAGACTTCGCTGAAAGGAGGGGAAGACCGTTGATCCGCATTCAGCACCTTCACAAAAGCTATAACAAAGGGAAAGCGAACGAACTGCACGTTCTGAACGACGTGACGCTGGTCCTGCCCGAGCGTGGGATGGTCGCGGTGTTCGGCCGCAGCGGCTGCGGGAAGACCACACTGCTCAACGTCACCGGCGGGCTGGACCGCTTCGACAGCGGCAGCGTGGAGATCTTCGGCGAGGATGTCCGGAAAGATACCGATACGCTGCGCAACCGCATGATCGGATACATTTTCCAGAACTATAATCTCAACAAGGACGAAAACTGCTTCGACAACGTCGCGGATGCCCTGCGCCTGTGCGGCATGACCGACGAGGAAGAGATCCGCACCCGGGTCCTGGCCGCCCTGAAGAATGTCGGCATGGACAAATATGTGCGGAGGCTCCCGGATACGCTCTCCGGC
>JAGDDE010000071.1 GCA_017958185.1 Lachnospiraceae bacterium
CGCTGGCAGCGGCACTGGCGGTCCGCCGGGCCATCCGGCAGCTGTCCGGAAAGGAACTTCTGCTCAAATGGCCGAACGACCTGTATGCGGACGGCCGCAAATGCTGCGGGATCCTGTCGGAACTGATCCGCCTTTCCGCGGGAGACTGGGCTATCGTCACGGGTATTGGGATCAACCTGACTCCGCAGGCGTACGGGCCGGCGCTGGCCGGGACGGCCGTTTCTCTGGAGGAGGCCGGGATCGCCGCCGGCCGCTGCGCGCTGATCGCGGCGATCCGGCGCAGCTTCTGCGAAATGATTGGAACGATCGTTTCGCAGGGCGGGACGCTCGGCTCTCTGCAGCAGGAATATACGGAAAACCTTCTGTGGCTGGGCCGCGAGGTCTCGCTGCGCGATGCGGCGGGACAGGGCCCGGAGGGCGTTCTGCGGGGCATTTCGCCGCGGGGGGAACTGCTTTTGGAGACGGCGGAAGGCCTGCAAAGCTTTCTGGCCGGAGAACTCTCGCTGCGGCCCCGGACAGAGGAAAAAGTCTTCGATCCGTAACGTTTTTTTGCATAAAAAGTGCTTGCAATCCTGCAGAGCGGATGTTATAATTCCAGACCGTGACATATCACATCATCCTTGCTTTTCCCTAAGAGGAAAGGCCGAAAGTCCAAAAGGAGGTAACACATGAGCAAGTACGAATTAGCTGTAGTTCTGAGTTCCGCGATCGAAGACGAGGCCAGACTCGCCGCTCTGGAGAGAGTGAAAGAGTATGTGACCCGTTTCGGCGGCAACATCACGAACATCGACGAATGGGGCAAGAAGAAGCTCGCCTACGACATCGCTAAGATGAGCGAAGCTTACTACTACTTCATCAAGTTCGAAGCCGAAGCCGAAGCGCCAGCCGAGATCGAAGCCCACATCCGTCTGATGGAACAGGTCATCCGCTTCCTGATCGTCAAGGAAGAGGCCTGAAAACAGAGAGGTCACTATGAACAAAGTTATTTTGATGGGAAGACTCACCCGTGATCCGGAGGTGAGATATTCCGGCGGAGAAAACGCCAATGCGATCGCCCGCTTCAGTCTGGCCGTTGACCGCCGTTTCAAGAGAAACGGTGACGCAGACGCCGATTTCTTCAACTGCACCGCTTTCGGCAAGCAGGGCGAATTTGTGGAAAAGTATCTGAAGAAGGGCACCAAGATCCTTCTTTCCGGACGTATCCAGAATGACAACTACACCAACCGTGACGGACAGAAGGTCACGGCAGTGCAGATCATCGCGGAGGAGATCGAATTTGCCGAGAGCAAGAACGCTCAGAGCAGCCAGCGTCCGGCTACGGCCGGCACGGAGAGCAGACCCGTTTCGGCCGGCGACGGATTCATGAACATCCCGGACGGCATCGAAGACGAGGAACTCCCGTTCAATTTCTAAAACCAGGAGGGTATTACGATGGCTTTCAACAGAAGCGAGAAGAGCGACGCGCCCAGAAAGCATACAGCGGTCCGCAGAAAAAAGAAAGTTTGCGCTTTCTGCGGCAAGGAAGGCGAGATCGATTACAAGGACGTTCCCCGTCTGAAAAAGTACATCTCCGAGCGCGGCAAGATCCTGCCCCGCCGTGTGGTAGGCACCTGCGCCGAACATCAGCGCGCTCTGACGACCGCCGTGAAGCGGGCCCGTCATCTGGCGCTGCTTCCGTTCACCGTAGACTGACCGGAATTCCGGCTCTGCACAAAAAAAACCGTACCTTCGGGTACGGTTTTTGCTTTTCTGCGCCGCTTTATCCCGGCGGCCTCAGACGGGAAGACTTTCGTCATACTGTTCCAGCGCCCGGATATCCACCTTGCCGACGTCCGTACGGGGGAGAGCAGGCAGGAAGACGATCTCGCGCGGCAGCGCATACCGGGCGATCCAGGTCTGCAGATGCTCCTGGATGGCCGCGCGCGATGCGGCATCAGGCGCACAGCCTTCCGCCGGCACTACATAGGCCCGGACTTTCTGCATACGGCGCGGATCGGGCACGCCGATGACGGCGGCCTCCCTGACGCCGGGGCAGCTCTGCAGCACCGCTTCGATCTGCGAGGGATAGACGTTGAACCCGTTGGTGATGATCATGCGTTTGATCCGGCCGCGGAAGTAGACGAAGCCGTCTTCATCCAGACAGCCCAGATCGCCGGTATACAGCCACAGCCGCCCGTCGGGCAGCCGGCGCAGAGCCTTTTCGGTCTCGGCCGGATCGCCCAGATATCCCTGCATGAGGGAAGGACCGGTCAGGATGATCTCGCCGGTCTCTCCGCAGGGGAGCAGCTTCTCTGTGCCGGGCCGGACGATGGCATAATCGGTATCCGGGAAGGGCAGGCCGATGCTGCCGCGGTGCCAGCCGCTGAGCGGCGTGAGGCAGCTGGCGGTCACGCATTCGGTGAGGCCGTAGCCTTCGCGGATCTCTACCGAAGCCCCATGGCTGCGCAGGAAGCCGTCGACGGTCTCTTTGAGAGAAGCGGGAAGCGTATCGCCCCCGCAGAAGACGCCGCGCAGGAAACCGAGGTCGGCTTTTTCCATACCGGGCAGGTGCAGCAGGGCATCAAAAATGGTCGGCACCCCGGCGATATAATTCGGATGCTTCTGAAGGAGCATCTTCGCATAATCGCGGATGTGGAACGCGGGCATGAGCAGGCAGGTGACGCCGTGGATCAGCGCGGCGTGCAGATTCATGCCCAGGCCGAAACCGTGGAAGCAGGGCATGCAGCTGAGCATGCTGAGCCCGGGGCCGAATTCCGTGCCGATGGCATGGCGGGCCTGCAGAGCGCAGGCATTGAACGCGAGATCGCTGAGCGCGACGGCCTTGGGAGAGCCGCCGGTACCGCCGCTGGAGAGGATCACCGCCGTGTGACCGGCGGAAAAAGGAGCCGGCGGGAGCGGCGAAGAGGCGGCGCCCTGCCTAAGGAACTCTTTCCAGAGGATCCCCCGGCCGGCGTAGGGAAAGGCGCCGTAGCGGCGGTTGCTCAGGAGAGCGGCAGCGGCTGCCACGGGCGGAAGTCCGTCGGCGGCGCGGGCCACGACGAGCGTGACCGGCTCTGCGTATTCCTGTACGGCCGTAAGGACCGTTTCATAAAACTGATCGAGCGTGAGCACCAGGCGGCTGCCGGTCAGACGCAGGGAAAAGACGATCTCCTTTACCGCGGACTGCGGATGCAGCATGCAGGCGGTTGCGCCGACGCGGCTGGCCGCATAGAAGAGGATCATGGTCTGCGGGAGGTTCGGCATGCAGAGGGTGACCGTATCGCCCGGGCCGATCCCGCAGGCGGAGAGCGCCTGTGCCGCCCGGCCGATCTCACGCAGAAGCTCGCCGAAGCGGATCTTTTTGCCGTAGAGATCCATGGCGCAGGCCTCGGGACAGTCCCCGGCCGTCTGCGCCAGCAGTTCATACAGTGTTTTTTCCGGGTATTCCAGATGGCCCCTGCCGGAACTGATCATATGCTTCCCCTTCTTCCGCGAAAAATGCGTCCGCCGGACTGCTGCCGGCCGTCTGCGGTCCTTTCTTTGGTATTGTAACACGGAGCCGTTCAAAATCAAGGCTTTTCTTTGGCCAGGGGCGGCGGGCGTTTCCCGTTGCGCCGCCGCTGTTTTTCGGGTATACTGAAAGGCAGCCGGGCCGTCCTTGGAAGCGGTGCGGGGACCGCCCCGCAGGCCCCGGATCCCGGCGGAGAGGAAAAACGAATGGAAGAGAGCCGTGTCCTGTGCGGAGCGAACGCTTACCGGGAAAAGTACTATTTCGATCCGGCCTACGCACGCCTGCCGCAGCGCGTGCAGGAGGAACTGAAGATCCTCTGCGTCACGTTTGCCGAGGAGATCGGCGGCACCATCCTGCTGCGATTTAGCGCGGACGGCAGCCTGCAGGTCGAGACCGCCAAAGACGAAGGGGATTATTACTATGACGATATCGAAGCGGAACTGGCCGTCCGTCGGCTGCTGAAGGAAAACCGGACCTTGCTGCTGCAGCTGGAACTGTTCCACCGGGCCGTGATCCTGCGGCAGATCCCGGCGCAGGCAGCATCTGCCCTGCCGCCGGAAGGCGAAACGGCATCGCCCGGCGCCGAAGCGTCCGGCCGTGCATCCGCTGAGGAGGCAGAAGCCCTGCTGCTGGCAGAGCGGTATGCCAAAACGGAATATGCCGGGGAGATCTCCCTGGAAGACTATATCGAGGAACTGCTGAGGATGCAATGAAAATCAAGGATCTGACCATTGACATGCCTCTGTGGCTGGGTCCCATGGCGGGCGTGACCGATCTGCCGTTCCGGCGGCTGTGCCGGGAGATGGGGGCCGGTGTTTTCGTTACGGAGATGGTGAGCGCCAAAGCCCTGTACTACGGGAACCGCGGCACGGCGCCGCTCCTGGCCCGGGAGGCGGGAGCGCTGACCGGCGTCCAGCTGTTCGGGAGCGAGCCGGAGCTCATGGCGGACATGGCGCTGCGTCTGGAAAAGTCCTTTGACTTTATCGACGTCAATATGGGCTGCCCAGTGCCGAAGATCGTGAACAACGGTGAAGGGAGCGCCCTGATGAAGGACCCGGACCTGGCCGCGCGCATCGTAGAGGCCATGGCGAAAAAACTGACAAAGCCGCTCACGGTCAAGATGCGCCGGGGCTTCGACCTGGCGCATGCCGAACCGGCCGCCTTCGCCCGGCGGCTGGAGAGCGCCGGCGCCGCTGCGATCGCCGTGCACGGGCGTACCCGCGACCAGTACTACGGCGGACGGGCGGACTGGGACTGCATCCGCCGGGTGAAAGAGGCGGTATCGGTGCCGGTGATCGGGAACGGGGACGTCTTTACCGCGCAGGATGCGCTGCGCCTGATGGCGGAGACCGGCTGCGATGCGGTCATGGCCGCCCGCGGTGCACAGGGCAACCCCTGGCTGTTCCGGGAGATCCGCGCCGCTCTGGCGGGAAGCCCGGTCCCGCCGCGCCCGGACCGGGAAGAGATGGCGGAAACGATCCGCCGGCACGCCCGGTATCAGACAGAGTTCTATGGCGAGGCCTTCGGACTGCGCCTGCTGCGGAAGCAGCTGGCCTGGTATACGGCCGGGATGCCCGGCGCCGGCGCGCTTAGGGCCGCCAGCGTGCGGATCGAAACGCAAAGCCAGCTGGAAACCTGGCTTTCCCGTTTTTTACTGGTTGACAGAGAGAAGCCGGAAGGTGTATAATACCATCCGCGCCTTAAGGCAGACGGCCGGACCTCCGGCAAAGCGGCCGGTTTCCGGCCGGGAGAGGAATCATCATGGCGGATAAAAAACTCCTGACACAGGCAGGGTTGAAGAAACTCGAAGACGAACTCAACGACCTGAAGATCGTCCAGCGCAAGGAGATCGCGGAAAAGATCAAGGAAGCGCGCGAACAGGGCGACCTTTCGGAAAATGCGGAATATGATGCCGCCAAGGAAGAACAGCGCCATATCGAGGCCCGTATCGCGGAACTGGAAGCGGTGCTGAAGAACGCGCAGGTCGTGGAGGATATCGACTATACCACCGTCCATCTGGGCAGCCGCGTGACCGTCTACGATCACGATGCCGACGAGGACGTGACCTTCTATATGGTGGGCTCCACCGAAGCCAGCAGCCTGTCCGGCCGCATCTCCAACGAGTCCCCGATCGGCCGCGCGCTGATGGGGCATCATGAAGGAGAAGTCGTGGAGGCGGAGGTGCCGGTGGGCGTGCTGCGCTTCACGATCAAAAAGATCGTCCATCTGGACTGAATAGCCGGGAGACCGGCGCAGGATCATCCACGCAAAAGCGGGAGAAGGACCGGAAACGGGCGCTTCTCCCGCTTTTGCGTGGAACCCTCTCTGCCGGCGGTACGCGGCGGATGAAACGGCCGGGAACGGACGAAAGCCAATCTTTTTCGAAAAACGCTACCGAAAAAAGCAAAGATATGGTATACTGTACTGCGTATGACTATGCCGCAGGAAAGGAGGGGACTTTCGTGATCACCGAATCCAAGGTCAGTATCATGACCAAACTGGCACTGGAAGAGAAAGAAGACGTCCGCATGCAGTTCACGGCCGGCCGGTTCTGGACTTCGGATTATCTGATCTCGGAACTCTGGAAGACCTTTTTTGTGGTGACGGCCGGCTATGCGGTGGTCTGGGCTGTCTGGCTGGCAGCCACCAGCGATACCTGGACGGTCACGTATCACATCCGTGACGTGCTGGAGCTCGCCAAAACGGCGCTGATCGGCTATGCGGCCGTGCTTCCGGTGGGTCTCCTGATCTCGATCGCCTTCCACACGGTCTACTATCTGAAAGCTTACCGGAAAATGCGCCGGATCCGGAACTATTACCGCGCACTGGAACGCATGTACCGCGAAGAGGAGCAGCTCTCCGATATCATCGCGGGACGCGCCCCCGAAGAGCCGGAGTGAGGAAAGGAGCGTCATGCTGGAAAAAATACAAGGGATCTGGGACGACGTCCTGTACTACCGGCAGATCATCAAGAAGTATTACGCCGAGTACAGCCCCTACGTGATCATGGCGGTCAAGTTCTTTACCATGCTCGCGCTGTTTCTGACCATCAACGCCCATTTCCATACCATCCCGTTTTTGAGCCGTCCGGCGCTGATCCTGGCGGTGAGCCTGTTCTGCAGCGTTCTGCCCCACGCCTTCATTTCCGTCTTTTCCGCCCTGATCCTGACGGCTCAGCTGGCCGGGCTGACGGTCTCGGGCGCCCTGATCTTCGTGGCTCTGGTCTTCCTGATCAGCGTCATGCGGTATCTGATGCTTCCGGGCTGCGGGATCGTTCTGGCGGTCCTGCCCATGCTTTTCGCCTGGCGCATCCCGTTCATGGTGCCGCTGATCGTGGGCCTGGCCGGGACAGCCGGCAGCTTTGCGGTGGTCGGCGGCGGCGTGGTGATCTACTATCTGCTGTCGCTGTGTTACCTTTCGGCCCCGTATCTGGCCGATCCGGGCGCGTCACTGGTGGAGCATCTGCTGTATCTCGTCAAGGGCCTGGCCGCGAGCCGGGAGATGTATCTGGTCCTGGCGTTCTTCTGCCTCACGACCCTGATCGTCTGGCTGATCAGCCGCCTGTCGGTCAACTACTCGCACTACATCGCGATCGGCGCGGGGGCGCTGTTCAACATGACCGTGCTGATCATCGGCTCGGCGGCGCTGGGCATCACGTCGCTGAAAGTGTGGCAGGTGATCCTGGGGACGCTGCTCGCCCTGGTCGTGGCGGGACTGTATGAGTTCTTCAAACTGTCGCTGGACTATGCGCGCACGGAACACGTCAGTTTTGAGGATGATGAATTCGTCTATTACGTCAAGGCCGTGCCTAAAGTGGTGGTCCCGGAGCGCGCGGACCCGGAAACGGATCTCTTTGATGAAGCGGATCAGGCTCTGATGACGGCCTATGAACCGTTTCCCGAAGACGATGACGAGAACTGATCGAGAACAGGAGAGTATTTATGGAACAGATTCTGGAAACCTTACGCAAGATCTGGGACAGCTCCGTGCAGTATGTCACGCAGACCCAGTTCGAATTTAAGAATATCATAGAGATCATCGTTCTGGCGATCCTGCTGTACTATATCTTCGCCTGGATCAAGAGCACCCGGACCTGGTTCCTGTTCCGCGGCGTGATCCTGATCCTGCTGTTCTTCCTGATCGCCAATCTGCTGAACATGAACGTGATCGTGTACATCGCGGAGAAGACGCTGAGCATCCTGGTGATCGCCCTGCTGATCATCTTCCAGCCCGAGCTGCGCGCCGGTCTGGAACGGCTGGGGCAGCAGAACTATCTGATGGATATCCTGGAAGGCAGCAATTCCCGCACCAAAAAGCAGGTGCTGCATACGCATCAGATCATTGAAGAACTGGCGGACGCCGTCTTCAATCTGGCCAAGAACAATACGGGCGCGCTGATCGTGATCGAGCGGGAGCTGCCCCTGGAGGAATACATCCGCACCGGGATCCAGGTGGACGCGGTGGTCTCCTCCGCGCTGCTCATCAATATTTTCGAGCACAATACCCCGCTGCATGACGGCGCCGTGATCATCAAGGGCGACCGCATCGCGGCGGCCACCTGCTACCTGCCGCTGTCGTCCAACCCGCAGATCGAAAAGAGCCTGGGCACCCGCCACCGCGCCGCCATCGGCGTGAGCGAGCAGACGGACAGCGTGACGATCGTCGTATCGGAAGAGACCGGCCAGGTGTCGCTGGCGGAGAGCGGCGTGCTGCGGCAGAATGTTTCGCCGAGCGAACTGCGGGCCGGCCTGGCTTCCCTGGAGCAGACGCCCGATACGGAAAAAGCCCGCCGTCTGCGCAGGGACAAAAAGAAAAAGAAGGAAGCCGAAACGCCCGTCGTGCTGCTGAGTCCCGGCGAAGCCGGCAAGGATACCGGGAAGACCGCGCTGCTCTACACGCCGGAAGAGACGTCCGAAACACCGGCACCCGCGGGCGAGACGGCAGAGGAGCCGTCGGAGCGCCGCGGGAAATCCAGAAGAAAGGGGAACTGAGAAGCCATGAAACTGTTCAGAAATCTGGGCCTGAAACTGGTGTCCGTCGTCGTGGCCGTGATCCTGTGGTTCGTGATCATGAGCTTTGCGGATCCCAGTTCCTCCAAGGTCATCTCCTTCATCCCCATCTCGCTGGTCAACGACAATCTGATCACGGATTCGGGCAGCGTGTATTCCGTGGACGGGTCGCTGTACGCGAGCGTCCGCGTGACGGGGACGACGTCGGTCCTGAATCAGATCTCGGCGGCGGACTTTTCCGCCGTGGCCGATGTGGCCTCCATGTATGACCTGACCGGACAGGTGCCCGTCGTGGTCACCTGCAGCAGCAATCTGATCGAGGCGGAGCAGATCGAGCCGCTGACCAGAAGCGTGCGCCTGAATATCGAGACCATCATGAGCCGGCGCTTCCCGATCACGGTGGAGACCGTGGGCAAGATCATGGACGGCTTCCTGATGGGGCAGACGACGGTCAGCCCGACCAGCGTAGTCGTCAGCGCGCCGGAATCCGTGATCGCCAAGATCGATCACGCCGGCGTGAGCATCAATATCAGCAATCTGTCCGAGCCGGCCGAATATGTGTCGGAGATCATCCTGTACAATGATGCCGGCGAGGAACTGAACCCGTCGAGCATGACCCCGTATTACCGGATCACGTCCGAGACCGCTACCGTCACCGCGGAGGTCTTCAGCGTCAAGACGCTGCCGATCATCTATTCCGTGCAGAACCAGAGCGGCGTGGCAAGCGGCTTCCGCTTCACCGGGGCCGAGCTGTCCAAGACCGGGATCCAGGTGCAGGGCCTCAAATCTCGGCTGGCGGAACTGACCGGCATCGTGATCCCGGACGGCCGTCTGGACGTGGCCGGTGCGGCCGGAGACATCCAGATCGACCTGAATATCGCCGGATATCTGCCCGACACGGTCAAGCTGACCGATCCGGAAGATCAGATCCTGCATATCGTCCTGCACGTGGAACAGCTCGTGACGGATGTCTACGATGTGATCAATCAGATCGAACTGTACGGGATCGACCGTTCCCTGGAGTACCACAAACTGGACTCCTACGCGAGGCTCTGGTTCCGCGCCCTGAAAGAAGATTTCAACCATTTCTCCGTGAGCATGATCCATGCCACGGTGGACGTGAGCGATCTGGGCCCCGGCACGTATGACCTTCCGGTCTCGGTGCGCGTGGACGATGATGTGTTCGAACGCATCAACGAACTGACGATCCGGCTGGAGATCGTCGACCCGGGCGCTTCGCAGCAGCCCGTGGAGCAGCCTCCGGAAGAGCTGCTCCCGCCGGAGCAGCCGGGCGAATCCGGCGAAGAGCCGGAACAGGGCCCGGAGCCCCCGGCGGAGTAAGGTATGAAACTGGTAGTACAGCGGACGGACTTCGCGCAGGTGAGCGTGGAGGGTGAGATCAAAGGGAAGATCGGCCGGGGATTCCTGGTGCTGATCGGCATCGGTCTGGGCGATACGCGCGAGGCCGCCGACCGGCTGGCCAGAAAGCTGACCGGGCTGCGCATCTTTCCGGATGAGCAGGGCAGGACCAATCTGTCCCTGCGGGAGATCGGCGGAGGCATCCTGGCCATTTCCCAGTTCACCCTCTACGCGGACTGCCGCAAGGGCTACCGCCCGAGTTTTACGCAAGCGGCGCCCCCGGATCAGGCGGAGGCGCTGTACCTGTATTTTGTGGAAAAACTGCGAGAAAGCGGCCTGCCGGTAGAGACCGGGGTCTTCGGCGCGCACATGGATGTGACGCTGCGGAACAACGGGCCGTTCACGGTCATCCTGGAAGACTGAAAGGGGAAGGTATGACGGTTATTCCCTTATTTGATACGGTAGTGCTCCCGAACGTGCTGTTTTATTTCAAACGGGAGTACCTGGAGAGCATGAGAGCGGTGCCGGCCTCCGAACAGGAGCCCGCCCTGTTTTTGGTGCTCAAAGAGCCGCGGGACCGGGCGGATATGCGGGCGGAGGATTTTTACCCGCTGGCACTGATCGGCCGCGTGGAACGCATCGACGACGACAGCATCGGCGTGCGGTCGCTGCGCCGCGTTTCGCTGGACGATCTGCGTGTGACGCCGCTGCGCTTCGAAGCCAACGTGAGCGACCGTCCTTTCACGGCCGATATCACGGAAGAGCAGATCCGCGGGCGTTTTGAAAAGACCAAGCGGCATTTCCTGCAGTTCATCAAGCAGTTCCCCTGGGGCGTCTGGCTGCGCGGCCTGGTCCAGCAGTGGCATGACTTCGGCGATATGATCTGCGCGATGGCGCCGCATCTGGGCATGTCCTCCGTGGACAAATACCATCTGCTGGAGATCGATTCGCTGGCCGGGCAGACTCAGGCCATCGAAGAGGCGATCAATGAATTCATGGAGATCACGGAGCTTTCGGCGGCCGCGGAAGACGAACAGAAGCAGGCCCACGAGAAGATCTACCGGGAATCCTCCCTGAAAAAGCAGATCGAATATCTGCAGCGGATGCTGGACGAGATGCATCCGGAGAGCGTGACGGACGTGCGGCGCTTCGAACAGAAGATCGCGGAAGCCGGCATGAGCGAGACCGCCCGCCGCGAAGCGGAAAAAGTACTGAACCGCATGCGGCAGGAGGGCTCGGAGAGCCACGAATACGGCATGCTGTATGATTACCTGGATTTTCTGACGTCGCTTTCGTGGAAAAAGAACCCCGGGACGGCGCCGAACCTGCAGCGCGCCCAGGAGATCCTGGACCGCGATCACTACGGTCTGGAAAAAGTGAAGGACCGCATCATCCAGCATCTGGCGGTCATGGCGCTGAACCGCCGGCAGTCCGGCTCCATCCTTCTGTTCGTAGGAGCGCCCGGCACCGGGAAGACGAGCATCTGCCAGAGCATCGCCGAAGCCCTCAGCCGGCCGTACGCCCGCATCTCGCTGGGCGGGATCCGCGACGAGGCGGAGATCCGAGGCCACCGGCGCACCTACATCGGCGCCATGCCCGGCCGGATCATGGAGGGCATCAAACGCTCCGGCGGCTCCAATCCCGTGATGGTACTGGATGAAGTGGACAAGCTGTGCAGCGACCTGCATGGCGACCCTTCCAGCGCCCTGCTGGAGGTGCTGGATCCCGAACAGAACGCCACCTTCACCGACCACTATCTGAACGTGCCGTATGATCTTTCCGACGTGGTCTTCATCTGCACGGCCAATACGACCGACTCGATCCCCGAGCCGCTGCTCAACCGCATGGAGGTGATTCCTTTCCGCGGATACACGGCGGTCGAAAAGTTCTATATCGCCCGGCAGCACCTTTTGCCCAAGGCCATGGAAAAGACAGGCCTGAAGACACGCAATCTGAAAGTCACGGACGACGCGATCCGCCTTATCATTTCCGATTATACGGCGGAGGGCGGTGTGCGCGGGCTGAAGAAGCAGCTGGAGACGCTCTGCCGCGTGGCGGCGGTCAAACTGGTCCGCGGCGAGCAGAAGAGCGTGACGGTGAGCGCCAAACGGCTGCCGGAGTTTCTGGAACGCCGGCATGCCCCGCGGGAAAACGTTCTGGTCCCCAAGGCACCCGGCGTCGTCAACGGGCTGGCCTGGACCGCGGCCGGCGGCGAGACGCTGTTCATCGAGACCGCGCTGGTCGGCAGCGAGAAAGGCCTCGTCGTGACCGGACAGCTGGGCGACGTGATGAAGGAATCGGTGCGCCTGGCACTCACGCTGGTGCGCGAACTGTACCCCGCGGAGTCGGAAGCGCTCTCGCACCGCGAGCTGCATCTGCACATCCCGGCGGGCGCTACCCCCAAGGACGGGCCTTCGGCGGGCATCACCATGACGGTGGCGCTGGCGTCGCTCCTGACCGGGCAGCCGGTGCGGGCCGATCTGGCCATGACCGGCGAGATCTCCCTGCGGGGCAACCTTCTGCCCATCGGCGGCCTGCCGGAAAAACTCATGGCGGCCCAGCGCGCGGGGATCCGCACGGTGATCATCCCCGCAGCCAACGTCCCCGACCTGGAGGAGGTCGCGGCGGAGGTGCGCGGGAAACTGGAGATCCTGCCGCTTGAAACGGTCCGGGAGGCGCTGGACGCGGCGCTGCCGGCAGACAACACTCAGAAAAAGGAAACCGGGATATGATCTCTTTTGTCAGAGGAACCCTTGAAGAATACACGGAAGACGGGATCGTCGTGGAGGCCGGCGGGATCGGTTATGCGATCACCACGCCCGCCTCGCTGCGGGAAACGCTGCCGGCCGCCGGGGAAGAGGTGAAGATCTACACCTTCTTTTCCGTGACGCAGGATGCGCAGAAACTGTACGGTTTCGGCAGCCGGGAGGAGCGGGAGATCTTCCGACTGCTGCTCCGGGTCAGCGGGATCGGCCCCAAACTGGCCGTTTCCGTGCTTTCGGCCGTTTCCGTGGACGAACTGCGGATCGCCGTAGTCACTGGCGACGTGAAAACGCTTTCCCGGGCCCCGGGCCTCGGGAAGAAAACGGCGGAGAAACTGATCGTCGAGCTGAAAGACCAGTTCAAGGCGTCTGACTTTCTTCCGTCGGCGGCGCCCTCGGCGGGACCGGTGGTCATCAGCGACGCTTTCTCGGAGGCTGTGGCAGCCCTGCAGGCCCTCGGCTACAATCCTTCCGAAGCCCTGCGCGCGGTGCGCAGCGTGGAAGGCAGCGCCGATATGAGCGTGGACGAGATCCTGCGCGAGGCGTTTGCACGCCTCAGCGTGCTGTAAAGGAGGCCGTGTATGGAACGAAGGACCATCACCACGCAGCGCCTGCCGGAGGAGGAAAAACTGGAGATCTCTCTGCGCCCGCAGCGGCTTTCCGAATACATCGGACAGGAAAGTCTGAAGGCGACGCTGAAAGTCTATATCGAAGCGGCGAAAAAGCGCCGGGAGCCGCTGGACCACGTCCTGTTCTACGGGCCTCCGGGCCTGGGCAAGACCACGCTGGCAGCCATCATCGCCAATGAGATGGGGGCCTCGCTGAAGGTCACTTCGGGCCCGGCTATCGAACGGCCCGGCGAACTCGTGGCGGTGCTTTCCGGCATGAAGCCCGGCGACGTGCTGTTCATCGACGAGATCCACCGGCTGAACCGCCAGGTGGAGGAGGTGCTGTATCCGGCCATGGAGGACTTCGTGGTCGATATCGTGCTGGGCAAGGAGACCGGCGCCCGCTCCATGCGCTACAAACTGCCCCCGTTCACGCTGGTCGGCGCGACCACGCGCGCGGGCATGCTGACGGCGCCTCTGCGCGACCGTTTCGGCGTGGTGCAGCGGCTGGAGTATTACCGCCCGGAAGAATTAAAGCAGATCGTCCTGCGTTCGGCCGGCGTGCTGGGCGTGGAGATCGACGAGGAAGGCGCCTTTGAACTGGCCTCGCGCAGTCGCGGAACGCCCCGGCTGGCCAACCGCTTCCTGCGGCGCGTGCGCGACTTCGCCCAGGTGCGCTATGACGGACGCATCACGCGGCAGGTCGCCGATGAGACGCTCCGCATCCTTCAGGTGGATGCCTGCGGCCTCGACCGCATCGACCGTTCCATGCTCCGTATGATCATCGATTATTACGGCGGCGGTCCGGTCGGCCTGGACACGCTGGCGGCGGCGCTGGGAGAGGACCCCGGAACGCTCGAGGACGTCTACGAGCCGTATCTGATGCAGAACGGCTTTCTGAAGCGGACGCCCCGCGGGCGCATGGTCACGGATCAGGCGCTGCTTCATCTGGGTTATCCGCTCCCGGAGAAGGAAAGCTGACCCCAAGATATAGCCGGTCTCGCGGGCCGGGCACCAAAATGTTGTTGCAGATCGCGCCTTAGGTGTTTTTTCTGCTTGTGCTTTTTCCCGGCGGGGCGTATACTGGTAACCGGACGGGAACGTGCGGCCTGAAACGGCACGGACCCGCAGCGCGGTCTTTGGCGCGGAAACGGAAAGCGGAGGGAGGATCCCATGGCTGACAAGACTTATACGAATGTCACGCTGTTCGGCAGGATGTATACGCTGGGCGGTTTCGAAGATGAGGAATATCTGCGGCGCATCGCCACTGTCGTCAACAGCAAGGAAACGGAACTGCGGAAGATGTCCGGATTCCTGCGTCAGACGGCCGATTACCAGTCCATGCTGCTGGCGCTGAACCTGGCCGACGATGCCTGCAAAGCGCAGGATAAGGCCGCGCGTCTGGAGAGCCGTGTCGCGGAACTGGAACAGGAGATCTACAGCCTCAAGCATGAGCTGGTCTCCAAGCGGATGCGCTACGATGAGTAAGCCTGTCAGAGTGCCGGAACTTCTGGCGCCGGCAGGATCCTATGAGAGCATGACGGCAGCGGTGAACGCCGGTGCCGATGCGGTCTATATGGGCGGCACGCGCTTCGGGGCGCGGGCCTATGCCGAAAGCACGACGGCCGACCGTCTCCGGGAGGCCGTTGACTTTATGCATCTGCGCGGCAGGAAACTGTACCTGACCGTCAATACTTTACTGAAAGAACAGGAGCTTCTGGAAGATCTGCCGGCGTATCTGCGCCCGCTGTATGAACAGGGGCTGGATGCCGTGATCGTTCAGGATCTTGGCGTTCTGGCCGTGATCCGGGAAGAATTCCCGCTGCTGCCGGTGCACATGAGCACGCAGGCGGCGGTCATGTCGCCGGAAGGCGTCCGTCTGCTGCGGCAGCTGGGCGTGAAGCGCACGGTGCTCCCGCGGGAGCTCTCCCTGCCGGAGATCCGCGAGATCTGCCGCATCCCGGACATGGAGACCGAGGTCTTCGTGCACGGCGCGCTCTGTTACTGTTATTCCGGCCAGTGTCTGATGAGCAGTTTTCTGGGCGGACGGAGCGGCAACCGCGGACGCTGCGCTCAGCCCTGCCGCCTGCCCTATGAGGGCGGCCGTCTGCTGAACCTGCGCGATCTCTGCGCGGCAGACCTGCTGCCGCAGCTCGCACAGGCCGGTGTGGATTCCCTCAAGATCGAAGGCCGCATGAAGACGCCGCAGTACACGGCGGGGGTCGTATCGGTGTACCGCCGCCTGCTGGACGAACTGGCTGCCGGCCGGGAGACGGTGCGCGCAGACGCGCAGGAAAAAGCCTTTCTGTCCGCCCTGTTTGACCGGGGCGGCTTTACCGACGGATATTTCCGCCGGCATAACGGGGCCGGGATGGTCATCCCGGATCCGCCGAAGGAGAAAAAAAGCAGCGATCCGGCCATGCTTGCCGAAGCGGAAAAGCGCTGCGATACGTCGGAGCATCCCCTGCCGGTGCAGGGAGAGGCGGCCGTGCGCGAGGGCGATCCCCTGTGTCTGGCCGTACGCTGCGGCGATACGCAGGTGTGTGTGACGGGAGAGCCCGTGACGGCAGCGAAAACGCAGCCGCTGGCTGCGGGAGAGATCCGCCGCGCCCTGGAAAAAACGGGCGGCAGCGATTTTGCCTGGGAAAACCTTTCCGTAGAAACGGACGGCCGCTCTTTCGTTCCGGTGGCGGCGCTCAACCGGCTGCGCCGGGAAGCTTTTGCGCGGCTCCGGGAGGAACTGCTGGGAGCCTTCGTCCGGAAAACGGAAGCTGCCGGGCCGCTGTCCCGGGAGGAACTGCCGGGAGAATCCGTCCGCAAAACGGAAGTTGACGGGCCGCTGCCCCGGAGCGCGGACGCGCCGGCATCCGCCGCAGAGGCGGGAGAGCTTTCCGTCTCGCTGGAGGAGCCGGATCTGCTCGATACGGTGCTTCGCTGCGGGGAAGTGAGCCGCGTGATTCTGTTTGCGGACATCATCCCGGCCGCTGACTATCTGATCCTGCAGGGACGGATCCGCAGCGCCGGCAAGGAAGCCTGGTACTGCCTGCCGCGCGTGATGCGCAGCAGCGCCCGGGCGGCGCTTGTCCGGGAGGCGGATCTTCTGCGGAAAGATCCTCCGGACGGCTGGCTGATCCCTTCCTGGGACGGGCTGGCCTTTCTGCGCGAACAGGATCTGCCCGGAAAGCGCCTGGCCGATGCCGGGTTTTATACCTGGAACCGTGCGGCAAAGGAGCTGCTTCTTGGTCTGGGGATCGACCGGTTCACCTGCCCGGCGGAACTGACGGAGCGGGAACTGCCCGATCTTTCCGCAAACGGCGCGGCACCGGAGATGATCGTGGCCGGCCGGCTGCCCATGATGCTTTCGGCGCAGTGCGTGCGCAGGACCCGCGGCCGCTGCCTCCGGGAAGCCGGAGAGGCCCCTGACGGCCGCCTTGCCCCGCCCGAACCGCTCCGCGATCGGACCGGCGCCGTGATGCCGGTGCGCACGCTGTGCCGCTTCTGTATGAACATCATCTATAACGCCCATCCGCTCTGGCTGGCCGATCTGCCGCTTCCGGGTGTCGTCAAACGCATCAGCCTGACCGACGAGACCCCCGCACAGGCTCGCGCGATCCTGGACCGGCTGAGCCGCTGTGCCCGGGGAGAGGACCCTCAGCCGGCGCCGCCGGAGGGCCTCGTCTTTACCCGGGGGCATCTGCGCCGGGGCGTGCAATAGGAGAGGAACGACCGTATGACGCTTTTTCGGAAAAAGCACAGATCCGCAGGAAGACTGTTCTGGCTGGTGCCGGCGCTGTGTCTGGCGCTGGCGGCCTGCACGCCGGCCGTCCCGCCTGCGTCCGTTCCGCCACAGGAGAGCGCGGCCGCTCCGACGCAGGCGCCCGCGGGGACCCTGCACGGGATCGGGGAAGGGGAGTTCCGGCCCGATCTGACGGTCCCGCCGCCGACGGAGGCTGCATCGACAGCCCCGCCGCCGACGAAGGCTCCGGAAACGGTCCCGCCGCCGACGCAGCCGCCTGAAACGCTCCCGCCGGAAACGCTCCCCCCGGAAACACAGCCGCCGACACAGGCGCCTCCCGTACCGACGGCGCCTCCGGAGACTCCGCCGGCGCCCACACAGCCGCCTACGGAGCCGGTCCCCACGCAGCCGCCTGTACAGCCGACGGTCCCGGCCGGCAGCCATGACGCCAACGGCAACGGGATCCCCGACCAGCAGGATATCGTGACCGGCGCCCGCCTGTATCTGGCGCAGAAACCGCAGTACAACATGTACGGCGCTCTCGATGCGGCCGGATACGTGACGGCGGCTGCAGACGGCGTGGTCTACGGCGTCTGTACCGATGTCGTGGCCGCCGCGCTCCGCTACGCCGGCTACGATCCGCGCACACTGATCCACGAGGACATCCTGGCCGATCTTGCCGCCGGCACGAACCAGTATTACGGGGAAAACGGCGAAAAGAATTACGACTACCGCCGTGTGCGCAACTGGGACGTGTTCCTGCGGCGCCACGCGGTCAGCCTTTCGACCGACCCGCGCGACCTCTCGGCCTGGCAGCCGGGCGATATCGTGGTCTTCAATCCCGCCGCCGACGGAGGGCAGATCTGGGAAGGGCACATCGCTATCGTTTCCGACCGGAAAAATGCGGAGGGCATCTACTACTGTCTGCATCACGGCGACCCCGGCCAGTCAGTCTATGAAGAAGATCTGCTCACCACGCTGACGGCGCGCAAGCCGGTCCTGGGACATTACCGCTACGACGGATATCAAGGATAAAAGACTGTCACCGCTTGCGATTTGCCGGCGGCAGATGGCGATTCTGCATTGACAGAGGAGCCGCCGGGCTTTACAATAGGGAAGTCCGGCGGTTTTTCTGTCGGACCAATGACCCGGCACACTGCCGGCAGGAGGTAAGCTATGTATCAAATCCGAACCTACAACAAGATCTCCCCGATCGGACTGGCAAAACTGAATCCTTCCCGTTATGAGATCGATGCGGAGGGCGCTGAGCCCGATGCGATCCTGGTACGCTCCGCCGATTTGAAGGATCTGGAGCTGAATCCCTCTCTGCTGGCCATTGCCCGCGCCGGCGCCGGCTACAATAATATCCCGGTGGAGCGCTGCGCGGAGCAGGGCATCGTCGTTTTCAACACCCCCGGCGCCAACGCGAACGCCGTAAAGGAACTGGCCCTCTGCGCGCTGTTTCTGGCCTCCCGTGACATCAAGGGCGGCATCAACTGGCTGCGCGAGCAGAGTGAAGCCGGTGTGGAAGTGTCTTCCGTCGTCGAAAAGGGCAAGGCCCAGTTCGTCGGTCCGGAACTCATGCACAAAACGCTGGGCGTGGTCGGCCTGGGCATGATCGGCGCCGCCGTGGCCAATGCCGCGGTGGAACTGGGCATGGAAGTCTGGGGCTTCGACCCCTATCTGTCCGTGGCCTCCGCCGTGCGCCTGGACAACCGCGTACACCTGGCCAGCGATATCAACGAGCTCTACCGCCGCTGCGATTATCTGACGCTGCACACCGTGCTGTCCGACAGCACCCGCGGTATGATCGGCATGGAGGCGGTGGCGGCCATGAAGCCCGGCCTGCGCCTCATCAACCTGGCCCGCGGCGAGATCGTCAATGACAGCGCGGTCCTGGCCGGTCTGGAGAGCGGCAAAGTGGCCGTGTATGTGACCGACTTCCCCAACAACCGCCTGCTGGCGAACCCGCACGTGGTCGGCCTGCCGCATCTGGGCGCCTCCACGCCGGAGAGCGAACTGAACTGCGCCGTGATGGCCGCCCGCGAGATCCGCGAGTATCTGGAGACCGGCAATATCGTCAACTCGGTCAATTATCCGTCCCTGTCGATGGATCCTTCCGGCGTTCAGCGCCTCTGCGTGCTGCACCGCAATATCCCGGCCATGCTGGCCAAGATCACGACCCTGCTCAGCAATGACGGCATCAACGTGGAAAACATGGGCAATAAGTCCCGCGGGGAATACGCCTATACCGTGATCGACCTGGGTTCCGAGGCAGACGACAGCGTCATCCGCGAGGTAGAGGAGCTGCCCGGCGTGATCCGCGTGCGCTCGCTGCTGCCCCGCAGCTGAAAAGACCTGCCGGGAAACGCCGGGAAGGGGCGGGACGGTCCCCGTTGTCCCGCTTTTTCCCGTCTTCCGGAGCCGGACGGAGGAAGGACGACCATGGAACAGGAAGCGGAACTGAAACTGTACGCCGGGAGACCGGCGGACGCTGCCGGCCGGCTGCCGCGCGAGATGCGCACCTATGACCTGCTGGATGCCCTGGGGATCCCTTATGCGCGCACGGAACACGAGGCGGTCGACAATATGCGCGACTGCAGCCGCATCGACGCCGCGCTCGGCACGGCCATGTGCAAGAATCTGTTTCTGTGCAACCGGCAGAAGACCGTCTTTTACCTGCTGCTGATGCCCGGAGACAAGCGGTTCAAGACCAAAGAACTGTCTGCTCAGATCGATGCGCCCCGTCTTTCCTTTGCGGAGGCCGCCGATATGCTGCGGTATCTGGATATCGAACCGGGCGCCGTCAGCGTGATGGGCCTGATGAATGATACGCAGGGCAGAGTGCGGCTGCTGATCGACGAAGATCTTCTGAAAGAGACCTTTCTGGGCTGCCATCCCTGCGTCAATACCGCCAGTCTGAGGATCGCCATGGCGGATCTGCTGGAAAAGTTTCTGCCGGCGGTGCATCACGAACCGCTGACGGTGCAGCTGCGGGGAGAATGAGCGGCTGAGCCGCCGGGCGCCTGCCGGGAGACGGGCGTTCTGCTAAATTGACAAAAGCAAAAGGACCGGGAGGCCGCCTGGGCGGCAAAGACCCCGGAGAGGAAACGATCATGGGAAGAAAACTGGTGAATGCCGAAGCCGCCCGCAAGGCGGAAATGGAGAAAAACAAAAAGAAGAAACTAGGCATCCTCTGGAGCTGCATCGCCGGCGTGGTGCTTCTGGCGGCCGTCCTGCTGGCCGTCTTCTGGCCCCGTCCGAAGGCGGAGCAGAACGGACATTATACGGCCGAGATCGTCGTGAGAGACTACGGGAAGATCACCGTCGAGCTCTACCCGGAATACGCGCCGCTGACGGTCAAGAACTTTGTGGAACTGGCGGACTCCGGCTTCTATGACGGGCTGACCTTCCACCGGATCATGAGCGGATTCATGATCCAGGGCGGCGATCCCAACGGCGACGGGACCGGCGGATCGGATCATCTGATCACGGGCGAATTCGCGGCCAACGGCTTTCCGGAAAATACGCTCGCCCATACCCGCGGCGTGATCTCCATGGCCCGCGCCAGCAGTTCCTATAACTCTGCCAGCAGCCAGTTCTTCATCATGCATTCGGACAACAACACGCTGAACGGGTATTATGCCGCCTTCGGCCGGGTCATAAACGGCATGACGGTCGTGGATCAGATCGCCAGCAACGCCCGTCCGACGGACAACAACGGCACCATCAAACCGGAGGATCAGCCTGTGATCACCTCCATCCGCATCACGTCGAGGCCCGGGGAATGAGCCGGGTAGCGCTGGTCACCGGGTCCTCCCGGGGCATCGGACGCGCAGCGGCGGCCCGTCTGGCCCGCGAAGGCTGCGCCGTGGTCATCAATTACGTGGAACGGAAAGATAAGGCGGACGAACTGGTGAAGCAGCTGCGCAGCGAGGGCTGCACGGTCATGGCCGTACGCGCCGACGTGGCAGACAGGGCGGCCGTGGAAGAGATGATCCGGAAGACCGAAAAGAAATACGGTCCCATCGATCTCCTTGTCAACAATGCCGGCGTGGCCGGCCAGTGTCTGTTCCAGGACGTGAGCGACGAGATGTGGGAACGGTACTTTTCCGTCAATCTGAACGGCGCCCGCCACACCATCCAGGCAGTGCTCCCGTCCATGATCCGCCGCAAGAGCGGCTGCATCATCAACATCTCCTCCATCTGGGGGCAGCACGGCGCTTCCTGCGAGGTGGTCTATTCATGCACCAAGCACGCGCTGATCGGGCTGACCCGGTCGCTGGCGGCGGAACTGGCGCCTTCCGGCATCCGTGTCAACTGCGTGGCGCCGGGTGTGATCGATACCGACATGGTCAAGGTGCTGGGCGAGGAGACCCTGGCCGATCTGGCGCAGCAGACGCCGCTGGGACGGCTGGGCACACCGGACGATGTGGCGGCGGCCGTTTCGTATCTGGCCTCGGAGGGCGCCTCGTTCGTGACCGGACAGGTGCTGGGCGTGGACGGCGGATTCATCCTGTGATGCGCCTCTTTCCGCCGAAAATCTTTTAAAAAAAGCGGTTGACAGGCCTGCATCAAAAAGGTATAATCGTGGATGCGGTTTTGACCGGGCATGATCGGTTTGCCGCTACAGCAGAGAAAAGGAGGTAAGGTCATATGTCTATTTGTCCCAAGAATAAGTCCTCTAAGGCAAGAAGAGACAGCCGCAGAGCAAATTGGAAGATGAGCAATCCTACATTGGTTAAGTGCAGCAAGTGCGGCGCGTTGATGGTACCTCACCAGGTTTGCAAAGCTTGCGGATCCTACAACAAGAAGCAGATCGTGGAAGTAGCGGAATGATCCATAGACAGTGATGCGAAAGCTTCGAAAAACGGCCCCCCGGGGCCGTTTTTTCGTGCAATAAACGGCGACAAAGTGTATCCTCCGTGTTGCGTGACAGGGCGCGCGCTTCGTGCTACCATACAGCTGCAGAAACGATCACGGAACGCTCCGGGGCGCGGCAGCCTTTGTGATGTGTCCCGGCGGAATGAGCGTTTCCGCTGCCGCCGCCTTTCCGGAGGAAAACAGCGGCGCAGGAGAGAAGAATGGAGATTCTTTACTTCTCGAAAGCCGCTTGCGTAATACCCTTCCGCAAAAAAAACGATCGGACCCGCGGCGCAGCTCCCTCTCCGGAAAAGGCGGACCCCACGTGATCCCGCTTTACAGGCGGGAGAGGAATATGGTATAATCCACCTGAATGCACAGGAGGAAACGACCCATGTCCGGCAGCAGGAAACAGACTGAATCCGCCCCTAAGAAAAAGACCGCGCTCCCGGTCATCATAACGATCTCCGTGATCGCTGCAGTGCTTCTGATCGGAGCCGTGGCAGCTGAAGTCATCGATACGCGCCGGGCCAACACCGAGGTCCTTTCGGCGGAAGAATACTTCAGCGGCGGCGGCAAGGGTCTGGCCGTGATCCGGGACAACGAACTGTCCGCCGCGGATGCCTTCTGCGACGACGGGCAGGTCTACGTCTCGACCGACTGGCTGAAAACGCTCAACAGCCGCTTTTATTACGACGCGGCGGAAAAACTGCTGATCTATACCGTGCCGGAGGGTCTGCTGCAGGCTGACGCGGGGACGCAGATGGACGGCCGGCAGGTGCTCCGTTTCGTCGGGAATACCGCCTATGTGTATCTGCCCTACGCGGCGGCTCAGACCGATATGGAATGGGAACTCATCCGCGATCCGGACAGGATCCTGATCCGGACGGATTTTTCCAACCGGCAGACGGTCGACGTGAAAGAGGGCGCCACGCTGCGCGAAAGCGCCAGCAACCGCGCGAAGATCCTGCTTCAGCCGGAAGAAGGCACGGTCCTGACGCTTCTGGAGCGGGACAGCACCTGGGCGAAAGCGGCTACGGCGGACGGCTATATCGGCTATATCCGCTGCGATCAGCTGGGGACCGTGAAAACCGTGAAATCGGATCATAAGTCGACGGAGCAGGTCTTCCCTATGGTGAGCACCCGTCAGGGCATCTGTCTGGTCTGGGATATGATCAGCGTCTGGGATGACAACGCGCATCTGGAGGAGTATATGGCCAAAGCATCGGGGGTCAATGTCATATCCCCTACCTGGCTGCGCATCTCCGACTCAGAGGGGCATTTCGACTCGCTGGCTTCGTCTTCTTATGTGGAACGGGCGCATGCGATGGGCCTTCAGGTCTGGATCCTGGTGAACAACATGGACAACGAGATCTACGGCGAGGCTCTGACGCAGCTCCTGAACCGGACGTCCACCCGGCAGACGCTGGTGGTCAATCTGGTCGCCGAGGCCCTGTCCTGCGGCGCGGACGGCATCAATGTGGATATCGAAAGCCTGCCCAGTGCGGCAGGAGACGGCTATATCCAGTTCATCCGGGAACTTTCGGTGACCTGCCATGCCCACGGACTGGTCCTTTCGGTCGACAATTACGTGCCTTCGCCCTGGACTTCGCACTATCACCGGGCGGAACAGGCGGTCATGGCCGATTATGTGATCGTCATGGGTTATGACGAGCATTACGCCGGCTCCGAACCGGGTTCCACGGCTTCGCTCGGTTTTGTGGTCAAAGGCGTGAAAGATACGCTGGAGGAAGTGCCTGCCTCAAAAGTGATCAATGCGGTACCGTTCTATTCCAGACTGTGGAGAGGCGCGGGCAACTCGCTGACCTCCTCGGTCCTGAGCATGGCTGCGATCCGGAATTACATCGTGATCTATGATCTTTCTCCTATCTGGGACGCGCAGTGCGGTCAGGGCTATGCGGAATTCAGTCTGGGAAGCACCACGGCGCGCCTATGGATCGAGGACAACGAATCTATGGCGACGCGGCTGACGGCACTGCAGGACTATCATCTGGCCGGGCTGGCTGCCTGGCGGCTGGGACTGGAAAACGATGATATCTGGCCGGTCTTCGAAAACTACTTCAGAAACTGACACTGCAGAAGAATGCTGCAGGAGGGCGGCGCGGGCCGCCCTCCTTCTTTTTGCCCCGCGGCGCGTTCCTCCCCGAAAAAAGCGCAAGTTTCGATTGCCTTCCTTTTCGGAAACGGGTATAATCAAGACAGACGACAAGACGGCCTGCCGGGTCTTTCCAGATCCCGGCGGGAGTTTCCCATGCAGATCGTATCGATCACCGACGCAAACAAGGAGCAGAACATGGATTACAGAGAAAACTACGAGAGCTGGCTCAAGGAAGATGTCTTTGATGCCGAGACCAAACAGGAACTGAAAAGCATCGCGGGCAATGATCAGGAGATCCGGGAGCGTTTTACCGGGAATCTGGCATTTGGAACGGCCGGCATGCGCGGCGTGATCGGCGCCGGTACCAACCGCATCAACCGCTATGTCGTGCGGCGGGCCACACAGGGCCTGGCCAACTACATCCTGAAGCGCGGAACGCAGGCGCAGGGCGTGGCCATTGCCTACGATTCCCGTCATATGTCCCCGGAGTTTTCCGATGAAGCGGCCCTGACGCTCTGCGCCAACGGTATCCCCGCGTATATTTTCCCGAGCCTGCGGCCGACGCCCGTGCTTTCCTACGCCGTGCGTTTTCTGGGCTGCACGGCCGGCATCAATGTGACAGCCAGCCATAACCCGCCGGAATACAACGGCTACAAGGTCTACTGGGCCGACGGCGCACAGGTGACACCGCCGCACGACGTGGGCATCATGGCCGAGGTCAATGCGATCACTGACTTTGCCGAGCCGAAGATCATGGACAAGATGGAGGCGGTGAAGAAGGGCCTCTACCGCATCATCCCTCCGGAAGTGGACGATGCCTATATCGCTGCCGTGAAAAAGTGCATCCGCCGCCAGGCCGCCATCGACGCGGTGGGCAAGGACATGAAGATCGTCTATTCCCCGCTGCACGGCACAGGCAATCTCCCGGTTCGCCGCATCCTGAAGGAGATCGGCTTCCCCAACGTCTATGTGGTGCCGGAACAGGAACTGCCGGATGGCGATTTCCCCACCGTCAGCTACCCGAACCCGGAAGCGAAGGAAGCCTTCAAACTGGGCCTGGCGCTGGCCAAAAAGCTGGATGCCGACCTGGTGCTGGCCACCGACCCGGATGCCGACCGTCTGGGCGTCTACGCGAAAGACTCGAAAGGCCAGTATGTTTCTATGACCGGCAACATGTCCGGCTGCTTCCTGGCCGATTATGAGATTGGCACCATCCGCGAACTGTACGGCCTGCCGGAGGGCGGCGAGCTGATCAGCACCATCGTGAGCTCCAACATGGCCGGCGCGATCGCCCGCAAATACGGCGTGAAGTTCGTGGAAGTCCTGACCGGATTCAAGTACATCGGCGGCGAGATCCTTCGGATGGAAGAGGCCGGCAAGGGCAGCTACCTGTTCGGTTTCGAGGAAAGCTACGGCTGCCTGATCGGCGACTACGCCCGCGACAAGGACGCGGTCTCGGCCTCGGTGGCTCTGTGCGAAGCGGCGGCCTATTACCGCACGCAGGGCAAGACCATCATCGAAGCGCTGTACGACCTTTACAATGAAGTCGGCCACTACCGCGATATGGTCATCTCCAAGGGCTTCAAGGGTCTGGACGGCCTGGCCCAGATGGCTTCCATCATGGCCGGCCTGCGCACGAACCCTCCCAAGGAGCTGGCAGGCCTGAAGGTGCTGGCGCTGCGCGATTACAAGAGCGGCCTTCGGACCGATCTGACAGCCGGGACGCAGGCCCCCACCGGCCTTCCCAAGTCCGACGTGCTCTATTTCGAACTGGAAGACGATGCCTGGTGCTGCGTGAGACCTTCCGGCACCGAGCCGAAGATCAAACTGTACTGCGGGATCCGCGGCCGCAACAAGACCGACGCCGCCCGCAAAGAGAAGGCCATGAAGGAAGCGCTGGATCAGCTGATCTGAGTCCTCTGCCGCTGGCGCATCTTGCTCCTTTCTGCGGCTGCCGGGTTCCCTGCGGCTTCCTCCGCACGGCCCGTCCGCTCCCTCACATAACTGCCGGGTCCCCTGCGGCTTCCTCCGCGCGGCCCGTCCGCTCCCTCCTTCAGACGTTTCACACACCCTCCCGGCATGGTCCAGCGCCGGGAGGTTTTTTCCGGGGTCCCCATGAAGAGAATGACAAAAGCAGAGGCCGGCGACTGGCTGAACGGTCCGGTGCTCCCCAAGATCATCGTCTATACG
>JAGDDE010000010.1 GCA_017958185.1 Lachnospiraceae bacterium
AACGCACGCCGGTAAAGAGCGCGTTCCGCCCGCCCTGCTCTGCAAAAGCAGAAAGCGCCGTGCAGCAGGAAAAGACCAGACACGACGCAAGAAGAAAAGACAGCCACCGTTTCATTCGCAGACACCTCTCTCTTTATATTTGTAAACTCCGTTTACGATCAAGTTCATTGTAACCGAAAAGCCGCGGTTTGTCAAGCGCTTTTTTCTTTTTTGCCGCAGATCACGAAAAGATCTGACCGGGCAGCTTCAGCTTTTGTTTCGGGGGAAAATCCTTGTCGAAAACCTCGACGTCGAAGTCGTCGACGTAGTATCCCGCGGGCGTCTGATACACGCCCGTGACGTTGTCGAGATACCCCGGTTTCAGCTCTTTGCAAAGGAAAAACGACGCGTCCTCCCCTTCGGGCAGGTCGTGGTAGCGGATGCCGAAGCGGCTCGCGTAGTCGAAGCCGCTCTTGCCGTAGAACAGGATGTTCCCCTCGAAGAGCACCGCGCCGTAGCCGAGCGCCGCCGCCTTTTCAAGCGAATAGTCGAGCAGCATTTTGCCGTAGCCCCGGCGCTTCAGTTCCGGGGCAATGCAGATCGGGCCCATCGTCAGCACGTCCACCGTGCGGCCGTCGTCGGCATTGACGACCGTCCGCATGAACATGTTCTGACCGATGAGACGGCTTCCCTGTTCCATGACGAAATCAAGCTCCTTGATGAAGGCGGGATCGTCGCGCAGCACGTGGATCACGTAATGCTCGCTGCAGCCCGGGCGGTAGACGTTCCAGAAGGACTCCCGCACCAGCTCTTCCACGGCCCGGTAGTCCTCTTTTCTTTCCAAACGAATGATGAAGTCATTTTTATCCATTGTTTATCCTCCTGAAAATGGCGGTCGCTATTTTGCTTTGATCAGCAAAAAGCCTTTTACGACCAGGATGGCGAAGCAGACGATGCCCGCGTAGGGCTGGCGGGTCACGATAAATACAGCGGCGCAGAGCACCGAAAGCGCCATGCCGGTGATCAGCCGGTGCCTGTTCCATACCGGTTTATCGAAATGGCTGACCACCACGGCGCAGATGCCGTTCAAAACAGTCGTTGCTACCAGGACCAGGAACACCGTCTTTATCCATGGCGGCAGGCCGGTTAGGCCGCTCAGGGCCACGGCCGCCGCGTCTGTTCCGTTCCGGAACACAGGCAAAAACAGCAGCAGGGCCGAAAAAGCGTCCAGCAGGCCGCAGATCAACGTGACGTACTGATCGACAAAACTCTTTTTCTCATTTTCGGCCACTGACATGATCTCTTTGGGGCAGATCAGATCGTCGATGGTGACTGAGAAAAAACGGGACAATTCCTGCAGCGATTCGATGCTGGGATAGCCTCTGCCGGATTCCCATTTGGAAACGGCGGTCCGGGAAACGAAGATGGCTTCCGCCAGCTCCTCCTGGGTCAGGCCTCTGCTTTTTCTCAATTCCTGCAGTTTTTCACGAAACTCCATTTTTGTCTACCTTCGTTCTTTCGACACTCTTCTATCCGTCGCAAGGACGGCATACCTGTAAAGCATGAACAAACCGGCGCTGAGCAGCAGCGAGCCGACGATATCCGACAGCCAGTGCACGCCGGCGACAGCCCTGCCCGCCACCATGAAGACGGAAAAGGCTGCCGCGAAAGCAGCCGCGGCTTTCCTGAGCTTTACGTTTTCAGACCTGCGCCAGACCTGAAAACTCAGGGTAGGCATCACGCTCAGCACCAGCAGCACGGTAGAAGACGGATAAGAGGCCTCCATCATGCCGTTGATGGGAACGGGCCGATAGTTGATGGGTATAGTCTCAAACAGCAGGTACAAGAGGATGACCAGGACATAATAGATTCCCAGCAGGATGATGTCCGGGTCTACCCGCCGCAGGCTTTTGCCTTTTATCAGCTGCGCCGTTCCCAGGCCGCCGAAACACAGGCAGATGAGTATCGGCACTAACCCCAGCCAATCCGTAAGCGTATAGACCGTCATATGCACGCCGGTGAGCCGGTGGAACCACAGATTTAGCGCAGCCAGGCCGATATCCGTTCCGTTCTGACCCAGGGGCCGCACGTCGACGCGCAATATCAATATAGTCCACAACGCAAAGGAAAGCAACAGCCCGGAACCGGTCAGCAAGCATGTTTTTGGTTTCACTTTCATCCCGCCCTTTTGTTTTGTGCCGCGGCCAAAACAAAAGTAGCTTACCGGGCCAAAAACGACAAGAACCGCTCCGTCACAGCAGCGACACGGATAGTGTCGCGCCACCGGCGCCCTATTCGCTACCGCTCAGGGGTTCAAATCCCGGGTTTTACCAAAAGAACAGACCGGCAAAAGCCGGCCTGCCGCTTTGGTGCGGACGGCGGGATTTGAACCCGCACGCCGAAGCAGTGGCTCCTAAGACCACCGTGTCTGCCATTCCACCACGTCCGCGTGTTTTTTATTTTACCACAGACCGCCGCGGGCAGTAAAGGAAAAATCGATATAAAGCTGATGAAATAAAGGAGTTTTACATTTAATAAAGAATATATTTAACTTGCGTCCTTTCGCGGTTTTGACAATAAAATTATAAATATATATCTTTAGGAGGAACATCATGAATTTCAACGTAACCGACGGCGAGAAGTACCAGAAGATCGTCGAGGTCGAGATCCCGGCGGCCGAGACCGAGCTGCCGATCAAATTCGCCTGCAAGCGCCTGTCCCAGAAGGTCAACATCCCCGGCTTCCGCCCCGGCAAGGCGCCCCGCTCCGTTCTGGAAAGCTTCGTCGGTATGGACGCCATCATGGACGAAGTCTCTGACGACCTGCTGCCCAAGGCCTACGCGGAAGCGTTAAAGGAGACCGGCATCGAACCCTGCGCCCAGCCCCAGGTGGAAGTGGTGCAGCTCAAGGCCGGCGAGCCCGTCAAATATAAGTTCACCATCACCGCCAAGCCCGAGGTGAAGTTGGGTCAGTACAAAGGCCTGGAGATCACCCGCAAGATCATCGAAGTCACCGACGAAGATATCGACCGCGATCTGAAAGCCCAGC
>JAGDDE010000072.1 GCA_017958185.1 Lachnospiraceae bacterium
GCACAGCTGGACGAACTTTGGACTGCAGTTTCGTTGCTATAAATGCGGAGTGGTCTCCGCGGGCATCCCGGTAGACCTGACCGTTGCCGGAAATCTGCCGGAGGAATCGGTACCAATGAGCCTGAAGAGGCAGATCCTCTGTGGACTGGCCTGAGAACGCGCCCGACAGCCAGAGATCGCCCTTCATAGTACAATGAGAAAAAGACCGGCTCAGCCGGTCTTTTTGCTTGCTGCGGAAATCATCAGGGCTTCTTTTTCATCAGTCCTGCACCGGCGTTCCAGGCCTTTCCGACCTGCTCACCGGTCACATAATAGCCGTGGCGGAACTGGTCGAAGATCAGCGCGTTCAGTTTGGAGACGTCTACCTTGCCGTCTTCGGCCAGGATGCTTTCTTCTGCCGCGGTGTTCACGATGCGGCCCACGATGCAGTAAAAGCTGTCATTCTCCACTACGTCGGCCAGTTCGCATTCCAGAACGACCGGGAATTCTTCAATGATCGGCGCGTTTACGAAGCTGCTCTTAACGGCCGTATAGCCGCTGCGCGCGAATTTGTCCGGCATGCGGTTGCCGGAGGCGATCCCGAAGAAATCGGCCACGTCCATGTGCGGAAGGTCCGCCAGACTGACTGTGAAGGCTCTGGTCTTCAGCAGGTTCTGTGTGGTCTTGTGATCCTCGTCGATGAACAGGGCGATCCGGTCGGAATTGCAGATCATTCCCCAGGCGGCGTTCATCACGTTCACGGTGCCGGCTTCATCATAAGCGGCTACCATCAGCACCGGCATGGGATAGACGCCGGGTACGACTCCCAGATTCTTCTTCATAGTGTTCTCCTTTGTTCAGGCGGCTGTCAGGCCGCCGGTTTATTCACGGCGATCGTATCGCCATCTATGCCTTTTCATAAACGGAGCCGTCGGAACTTCTCTTCAGGAGCTTTCGGTCGTACAGCTCACGCCGAAGGGTGGCAGCATCCCCGAAGGTATGCCAGGCATTCAGACAGTCATTGATCTCCTTCTCTGTATACGTGCGGCCCGGATCGATCTTCCCTGCCAGATACTCATAAACGGCAGCCCGCTTCTTTTCTTTGGCGGGCATCTGGCGCAGCTGTCCCTTTTCATTCAGGAAAGCGGCAACGGGATCCTCGCTGTGATTCATCCGCCGGCCGGGCTCCGGCGCGCTGACCAGATACCGGTTCACCGGGACCGTGCGGCCCTTCATTTCCATTTCTTCTTCGGCGATCAGTTTCCCGCCGCATTTTTCAATGACGCGCCGGGAGGCGAGATTGTCCCGCAGCGCATCGATCCGCACGGCGCGGTGGCCGCGTGAAAACAAAAACGCCAGCAGGCGCCGGCAGGCCTCGGTCATATAGCCCTGCCCCCAGCAGGCGCGGGAAAGATTGTAGCCGATCACGGGCGTGCCGCCGGGGCCGTCCAGATACCCCACCACGTCGATGCCTCCGATCAGCCTTCCGCCTTCCGCCTTCAGTTCGATCGCAAAGTTCAGCCGCTCGGGCTTTTCGTACTCTTTGGTCCAGCGCTCCAGAAGCGCTCTCGTCACGGAAACGTCGGTATGGGTCTCCCAGGTCAGGTATTTCGTGACCTCCGGGTCGCTTGCCCAGGCGTCGAACATAGCCTGCGCGTCGCCGATCCGGAAGGGCCGCAGGCGCAGCCGCTCCGATTCCAGTATGACTTCCATCAAATGCCTCCTCTCAGGAAAAACGGCCCTGTCCCGGCGACAGGGGCTCAGTCGCCGGTGCGCAGGTAGATCATCACGTCGCCGGAGCGCATTTTTACGCTGTCGGCGGGCGTCAGCACGACGCCCTGGCGGACCAGCGCGGTCACGGCGATCTTCATCAGGGCTTCCGTTTCGGCGACGGTCCTGCC
>JAGDDE010000073.1 GCA_017958185.1 Lachnospiraceae bacterium
GAGCGTCCCGCCGGCGCCGGAGTACGCGGCGAGCGTCCCGTCGGCCAGGGCCGTCCCGCATCGCCGTTTGCTGCCGGCCGGGGCACACAGACCGTTCCGGACAAAGACGCAGCCGGCAGCGGTATGCGCCGTCCCGCCTCCTCCCGCCCTGTCGCGCCCCGTACGGGCGGCGGCGATTTTGCCGGACTCGTGCAAAAACCCTCCGGGAAATATGACAGCAAGAAAACGAAGGATGCCAAAGACTCCTCCGCTTCCAAATACCGCAAGGGCGATACGGACGAAATGCGCCGTCCGGGCGGCAAGAACGCCAAGACCAAAGGCGTGAAGGAAGTCGCCAAGCCGGTACGTCCTCAGCAGAACGAGAATAAAGAGCCGGAGATCAAGACCATCACGATCCCCGAGACGCTGACGCTCAAGGAACTGGCGGACGCCATGAAGATCCAGCCGTCTGTGATCATCAAAAAACTGTTCCTGGCCGGCAAGATCGTCACGCTGAACCAGGATCTGGACTATGATACCGCGGCGGACATCGCCCTGGATTTCGACGTGGTCGCCGAAAAAGAAGAGCAGATCGACGTCATCGAGGAACTGCTCAAGGATTCGATCGAAGACCGTCCCGAGGATCTGGTCCCCCGTCCGCCCGTCGTCTGCGTCATGGGCCACGTCGATCACGGCAAGACGTCCCTGCTCGATGCGATCCGCAAGACCAGCGTCACCACGACCGAGGCCGGCGGTATCACGCAGCATATCGGCGCCTACACGGTCACGATCAACGGACAGAAGATCACATTCCTGGATACGCCCGGACACGAAGCCTTCACCGCCATGCGTATGCGCGGGGCCCAGGCGACGGATATCGCCATCCTGGTCGTAGCGGCCGACGACGGCGTCATGCCGCAGACGGTGGAAGCCATCAACCACGCGAAAGCCGCCGGCGTCGAGATCGTCGTGGCCATCAACAAGATAGATAAGCCCGGCGCCAATATCGACAAGGTCAAGAAGGAACTGTCCGAATACGGCCTGATCGGCGAGGAATGGGGCGGCACCAACATCTTCGTCCCGGTGTCCGCCAAGCGCGGCGACGGCATCGAAGACCTGCTGGAGATGCTCCTCCTGGTCGCCGAGATGCATGAACTCAAAGCCAATCCGAACCGCAATGCGCGCGGTCTGGTCATCGAAGCCCAGCTCGACAACACCCGCGGCCCCGTGGCGACTGTCCTGGTACAGAAGGGCACGCTGCACGTGGGCGATACGGTGGCAGCCGGTTCCAGTTTCGGCAAGATCCGTGCCATGCTGGATGACAAGGGCAAACGTGTGGAAAATGCGCTGCCAGGCACGCCCGTGGAGATCCTGGGTCTTTCCAGCGTCCCCTCGGCCGGCGAGATCTTCATCGCCACGAAGAACGAAAAAGACGCCCGCGCCTATGCGGAGACCTTCATCGCCGAAGGCCGCAAGAAACTGCTGGAAGAGACGAAGAGCAAGATGTCTCTGGACGATCTGTTCAGCCAGATCAAGGCCGGCAACGTCAAGGAGCTCAACCTCATCGTTAAAGCAGACGTGCAGGGCAGCGTGGAAGCCGTCAAGTCGAGCCTGCTGAAGCTTTCCAACGACGAAGTCGTCATCAAAGTGATCCACAGCGGCGCCGGCAACATCTCCGAATCCGACGTCATGCTGGCTTCCGCCTCGAACGCGGTCATCATCGGCTTCAACGTCCGTCCGGACAATCAGGCCCGTTCCGTCGCAGAGCAGGAGAAGGTGGATATCCGTCTGTACGATGTCATCTACAAAGTCATCGAAGATATGGAAGCAGCCATGATCGGCATGCTGGATCCGGTCTTCGAAGAGCAGATCACCGGCCACGCGGTGGTCCGCCAGGTCTTCAAAGCTTCCGGTATCGGCAATATCGCCGGCTGCTTTGTCCTGGACGGCAAGATCCAGCGCGGCTCCAGCTGCCGGATCACCCGCGGCAAGGACCAGCTGTTCGACGGAAAGATCACCTCGCTCAAGCGCTTTAAGGATGATGTTAAGGAAGTGGCCGCCGGCTATGAATGCGGTATGGTCTTCGACGGCTTCGGCGATTTCCTGCCCGATGACACGATGGAGATCTACATGATGGTGGAAGTCCCCCGCCAGAAGGTCAAAAAGAACTGACAAGGTCCCCCAAAGGAGTGCAATTTGAGAAAAAACAGCAATAAAAACGAAAGTATCAACGCCGCGGTGCGGCGGGAACTTTCCCGGATTCTGCGGGAGGAAGTCAAGGACCCCCGCATCCCGGTGGTGATCAGCGTGGTGAATGCGCAGGTGGCGCCGGACCTGAAGACCTGCAAGGCCTACGTCAGCGTGTTCGGTGATGAGAAGACGGTCCGCGACTGCCACGCCGCCCTGAAGAGCGCTTCCGGCTTTATCCGTTATCAGCTGGCGCACAGCCTGAATCTGCGGCATACACCGGAGATCACGTATATCATGGATCAGTCCATCGAATATGGCGTCAGCATGTCCCGCCGCATCGACGAGGTGATGGAGGAACAGAATCAGCGGATCGCCGAGCGGGGCGAAGATCCCTTCTCAGAAGAGGATCCTGCCTCCGCGGACAGCGTCCCGGGCAAAGGAGAGCGGTGATCCATGGACGGCGCACTGGTCGTATACAAAGAACGCGGCATGACCTCGCATGATGTCGTGGCCCGGCTGCGCCGGATCCTGCATCAGAAGAAGATCGGCCATACCGGCACGCTGGATCCCGAGGCCGAAGGCGTCCTGCCCGTTCTGATCGGACGCGCGACACGCCTTTCGGAACGGATGGGCGGCGGACGCAAAGTCTACCGGGCCGAACTGCTGCTGGGCGTCGCCACTGATACGGAGGACGCGGGCGGCACGTTGCTGAAGCGTGCCGATCCGCCTTCGGACGAGGAGGCCGTCGCGGCGTGCATCCGTTCCTTTGCGGGCCCCTATGAGCAGATCCCGCCGATGTATTCGGCCAAAAAGATCAACGGTCAGAAACTGGTCGATCTGGCCCGACAGGGCAAAGAGATCGAACGCCGGCCTGTCCATACGGAGATCTACGCGATCGAGATCCTGGCCATGGATCTGCCGCATGTCTATCTGCGCGTCAGCTGCTCGCGCGGCACGTATATCCGGTCCCTCTGTCGCGATATCGGGGATAAACTGGGCTGCGGCGGCTGCATGGGCAGCCTGCTCCGCGAGGAGACCGGCGGCTTCACGCTGGCCTCCGCTCTGACGCTGGCGCAGATCGAAGCGCTGGCGCTGGCCGGTTTTCTGGATGACAGACTGATCTCTCTGGAGGAACTGCTGCGTCCGTATCCGGCCTTTACCGTCCGGAAGGAACGCAGTCTTTCGGCCCGGTGCGGCAATCCGCTTCCGGCGGATGCCCTGGAAGAAGACAGCCGTTCAGCGATGCCCGGCCCGGCCGTACTGAGGGAGGCCGGCGGAGAATTGGTGGGGCTCTACCGCTACGATGAGGGAAAAGCCCGCTGGACCGCCGATATCATGCTGAATATGCCTCCGGAGCCGCAGCGCAAAGCGGTGCCGGCGCCTTCCGTCGTGACGATCGGCAAATTCGACGGGTTTCATCTGGGACACCGCGCCATCCTGGCCGAGATGCGGCGGATCGCAGCAGAGAAAGGCCTTCGCTGCATCGTCTTTTCCTTTTCGGATTCCCCGCAGGCCGTGATGGAAGGACGCACGCTCCGCATGCTGATGACCCCGGCGGAAAAACGCCGCACGGCCGCGCTCATGGGCGCCGATATGCTCACGGAGTTCCCGTTCACGGAAAAGATCCGCCGTATCACGGCGGAAGAGTTCCTGGAGGAAATCCTGATCGGGCGGCTCGGCATGCGGGAGATCGTAGCCGGGCCCGACTGCCGCTTCGGATTCGAGCGCCGCGGCGATATCGGCTTCCTTGCCGGACAGGCCGAAAGGCTGGGTTTCGGCGTGACGGTGGTCCCCCGGGCCGAAGCCGCAGGAGAACCGGTCAGTTCCAGCCGTATCCGCGAACTTCTGTCGGAAGGCAGGGCGGACACAGCCGCGCTGATGCTCGGAGGGCCCTTCTCCGTAGAGGGGCCTGTCGTCATGGGACGGCAGCTCGGCCGCAAACTGGGCGTGCCCACCATCAATCAGCTGTTCCCTGCCGGAAAACTCATCCCGCGCCGCGGCGTCTACGCCGCCCGCGTGACGATCGGCGGCGGATCGTATTACGGCATGGCCAACGCCGGCGTCAGACCGACGCTGGGCGGCGTGCGGGCGCCCGGTCTGGAGACACATCTGTTCGGTTTTGACCGCGAGGTATACGGAGAGACTGCCTGCACGCAGCTGCTCCGATTCCTCCGTCCGGAAAAACAGTTCGCCCGGGAAGAGGAACTCCGGGAGCAGATCCAGCTCGACGCGATCGAGGTCAAAAAATATCTAGCGGAAAACGGTTTTTTGCAGTAAAATAAGACAAACGGCTCCGGTCTCCACAGTAGAAGGCAACCCGGAGCATTCATCAAAACAGGCATCGCGCCGGGGCTCCGGACGGTGCAGAGGATGAAAGGAGTAAGTATGGCAGACAATCAGATGCCCCGTTCCCGGGATAAGAAAGTAACGGGAAAAGGCAGCGTCAACGTACACGGTGAAGGTCTCGGCACCGGTCCGGTCGGTTCCACCGGCGGTACCGGACGCAAAGGCGACGGATCCGGCGGCTCCGGCTATTCCGGCGGCGGCGCACCCTCGCGCGGCCTGCTCGGCGGCCTGCTCGGCAATCTGCTGCAGGGCAAAGGGCTGATCGTGATCATCCTGATCGCGGTCCTGGTGTTCGGCGGCGGCGGAGGACTTCTGAGCGGTTTCTTCGGGAACCTCGGCGGACTGCTCGGCGGCGGTCTCAATATCGATACCGCGGCCGGTCTCAGTTCCATCCTCGGCGGCGCCACCTCGTTCAGCGGCAGCAGCACGTCCTCCGGCTGGGATCAGTCGCAGAACACCTCCTCGCTGAATACGAGCACCGCGCGCGGCATCCGCAGCCGGTACTATACGCCCGTCGGAAACGGACGGGACACGGTCACGGTCATGGTCTATATGTGCGGCACCGATCTGGAATCCCAGCATGGCATGGCCTCCAATGACCTGAACGAAATGCTCAAGGCCTCGATCGCTTCGAACGTGAACCTGATCATCTATACCGGCGGCTGCAAAGGCTGGAAGACCACCGCGATCTCCAGCACCAACAACCAGATCTACAAGATCGAAGGCGGCAGACTGGTTCGGCTGGAAGCCAATATGGGCAGCAATAAGTCCAAGCCCATGACCAGCCCCGATACGCTGGCGGAATTCATCCAGTACGGGCAGTCGCATTATCCGGCCAACCGCAACATCCTGATCCTCTGGGATCACGGCGGCGGATCGCTGAGCGGCTACGGCTATGACGAGAATGTCAAGGGCAATTCCATGACGCTGGCCGGCATCAACACCGCGCTGAAGAAGGGCGGCATGAAGTTCGATATCATCGGCTTCGATACCTGCCTGATGGCTACTGCGGAAAACGCACTCATGCTGACCGAGTATGCGGACTACATGGTCGCTTCCGAGGAGACCGAACCCGGCGTCGGCTGGTACTACACGAATTGGCTGACCATGCTTTCCAACAATACCTCGGTCTCTTCTCTGGAACTGGGCAAGAAGATCATCGATGATTTCGTGGACGTCTGCGCCGTGCAGTGCAAGGGGCAGAAGACCACGCTCTCTCTGGTCGATCTGGCCGAATTGGAGACCACCGTCCCCGACAGCCTGAAGAGCTTTGCGTCCTCCACGTCGCAGATGATCTCCGGCGATCAGTTCAAGACCGTGGCGACGGCCCGCAGCAGCTCCCGGGAATTCGCTTCCTCCAACCGTATCGATCAGGTCGATCTGGTCGATCTGGCCGGCAGGATCGGTACGCCGGAAGCCAAGAACCTGGCAAGCGTCCTGCTGAGCGCGATCAAGTATAACCGGACTTCCTCGAATATGACCAATGCCTACGGGCTCTCCATCTATTTCCCGTATCAGAAGACTTCGGCGGTCGACAGCGCGGTCTCCCAGTATAAGTCCATCGGCATGGATACGGAATATGCCAAATGCATCCAGCAGTTTGCCAGTATGGAAGTGGGCGGCCAGGCCGTCTCCGGCGGCAGCGGCACCGCCCTGCCTTCCCTGTTCGATACGCTGGGCAGCCTGAGCGGCACCGGCGGAAGTTCCGATCTGATCTCGGGCGTGCTGGGCAACCTTCTGGGCGGCAACCTTTCCGGGATCTCCTCCATCGCCGATCTTGCCTTCGGCAATAAGAACATGGCCTTCCTGCAGGAAGGGTTGGACTCGGAGAAAGCCACCAGATATTTGGCCGACAACTACTTTGATTCCTCGAAGCTGACCTGGACCCGCAAGAGCGGCAGCTACGTGATGACGCTGGCTAAGGATCAGTGGGCGCTGGTGCAGGATCTGGAGCTGAACGTCTTCTACGATACCGGCAGAGGTTATGCCGATCTCGGATTCGACAATTACTTCCAGTTCACGGCGGACGGCGAACTGGTCGGCGAGTACGATGGTTCCTGGCTGGCCATCAACGGACAGCCCGTCGCGTACTACTACCTGGATACCTTCGATAACGGCAAAGAGTATACGATCACCGGTTATGTGCCGGCCCTTGTGAACGGCCAGCGCGCGGAACTGCTCCTGGTCTTCGACAACACCGATCCCTACGGGCGCGTGGACGGCATGCGCTACATTTACAAGAGCGGCGAGACCGATACCGTGGCCAAGAATGCCGATCTGGCTGACGGAGACGTGATCCAGTTCATCTGCGATCTGTACACGTATCAGGGGGATTACGAAGATACCTACCGCCTCGGGACCGCGGTCACGGTGCACGTGAACGAGGCCGGCGGCAACGACCTGCGGGTCAGCGACGTGGAACTGGAGAACCCCGGGAAGGCCTCGGCCATGTACCGTTTTACCGATATCTACGGCACCCATTACTGGACGCCGGAGATCCCGGGCTGACAGCCGTTTCAATCCGGAAAATGCGGGACGGATTTTTCTCCGTCCCGCAAAAAAAGTCTTTGACACTGCGGCAGTTTTGTGCTACAGTAGTCGCGTTCGCCTGCACCTCGCTGACGGAAACTCCGACCGCGGCGCAGTGACAGGTAAGTATTTCATTACAGGAGGACGGTCGCCTTATGACCAGCAAAGAGAGAAAAGCAGCTATCGTTGCCGAATTCGGCAAGGATGAAAAAGACACGGGTTCGCCCGCCGTTCAGATCGCGCTCATCACCGAACGCATCCGTGAACTGACCGAGCATCTGAAGGTCCATCCCAAGGATCATCATTCCCGCCGCGGTCTGTTCATGCTCGTCGGCCAGCGCCGCGGTCTGCTCGATTACGTAAAGGCCAACGATATCAACGAATATCGTGTCCTGATCGACAGGCTCGGCATCCGTAAGTAAGTTTCCGAAAAGCAGGGGAGAGTCCTTCTCCCCTGCTTTCGGACGTTCAAAGGGTTTTTCCCGTCCGGGCCCGCCCGGGCGGAAGAGTTCCCGGCAGCAGAAGTGTGTCGAGACTTCTGAAAAGCGCGGAGAGCCTCCGGGTTTCTCAGTGGTTTCGACCTTCTGCTCCGGAGTATCACGGCGTCCGGTCCCCCGGCGCCCTGCAAAGGAGAGAAAACATGTACAAGAGCTATTCCATGGAACTGGCCGGACGTACCCTGACCGTCGATATCGGCCGAGTCGCCGCCCAGGCCAACGGCGCCGCCCTCATGCACTACGGCGATACCGTTCTGCTGTCCACTGCCACGGCTTCCGAGAAGCCCCGCGACGGCATCGACTTCTTCCCGCTGACGGTCGAATACGAAGAAAAGATGTATTCCATCGGCAAGATCCCCGGCGGCTTCAACAAGCGCGAAGGCAAGGCCAGCGAGCATGCCACCCTCGCGTCCCGCGTGATCGACCGTCCCATGCGTCCGCTGTTCCCGAAAGACTACCGCAACGACGTGACGCTCAGCAACCTGATCATGTGCGTCGATCAGGACTGCAATCCCGACGTCGTCGCCATGCTGGGCTGCTCCATCGCGACCAGCATCTCCGACATCCCCTTCGACGGGCCCATCGCTGCCACGATCGTCGGTCTCGTAGACGGTAAATACGTGTTCAATCCGACGGCCGCCGAACGCGAAGCGAGCCAGATGGCCGTGACCGTTGCCTCCACGGCGGAAAAGGTCATCATGATCGAAGCCGGTGCCAACGAAGTGCCGGAAGATATCATGTTCGGCGCCATCATGGCCGCGCACGATCTGAACCGTCAGATCATCGCCTTCATCCAGACTATCGTGGACGAATGCGGCAAGCCGAAGCACAGCTACGAGAGTTGTGTGGTGTCGCAGGACCTCTATGACGACATGGTCGCTTTCGTGACGCCGGATGCCATGGAAGAGGCGGTCTTCACCGACGACAAGCAGGAACGCGATGAAAATATCCGTAAGATCACCGCGGCTCTGGAAGCCCACTACAGTGAAACGAACCCCGACTTGGTCCC
>JAGDDE010000074.1 GCA_017958185.1 Lachnospiraceae bacterium
GATGAGGACGATGACCTTGTCGAAGTGCTGATTCGCGTGGCGGATCAGATCCTTTTCATTGTCCTGAAGATCCAGTTCGGTATCGGTGGGATCCGAATGTCCCTTGGCGTTGTAGGTCGCAAGGTCGGCATTCTCAGTGCTCCAGCGGTACAGAACGATGACGGCCGCATCGCGGTACGCCTTGTAGGTTGCGGTCTCGGTCTCGCCCAGAGCGGATACAGGCATTTCGATACGAAGACCGGTATAGCCGCCGATGTTGGCCTTGTAATCGGTGTACTTCGTAACGATGGTCGGGTTCAGGCTGAAGCCTTCTTCGGCAAACGCAGAGTTCCAGTCATATCTGGTGCTCTGGTTGTTCTGGCCGGCGCTGCCGGAGCCGCCGCCCGAAACTACGATGTCCTGAGACGCGATACCCATCAGGGTGATGCGCTTCTCATAACTCGCAAGAGGCAGTGCGCCGTTGTTGTGCAGCAGGACCTGGCCTTCGTCATTGATCTGACGGTTGATCAGATCGGCCAGCGCGTCTGCTTCGGCTTTGGTGGCGGTGGCGGGATAGAACTTGCCGCCGTTCTTCTTCAGAAGACTGGTGTCAACGCCCGGGATCGTGTACTTTTCATCGATGATGTCCTGTACAGTGATCTCAGGAACGGCAACGGCGTCTTTGCCGTCCTTACCGTCCTTACCGTCGACGCCATCCTTGCCGTCCACGCCGTCCTTGCCGTCTTTTCCGTTTACGCCGTCTTTACCGTCTTTGCCGTTGGTACCGTCCTTACCGGCTACGCCCTGAGGACCCTGAGGGCCTGCAGGACCTGCCGGGCCGGTCGCGCCGGCACAGGAGGTGAGCAAAAGCGCCATGGCCAGCATAAAGGCCATAACGACGTAAAGGAGTTTGGACTTGGATGTTTTCTTGAACATATTCCTTTCTCCTTGTCTATTTTGGGGTTCTTCCCCTTTTTAGGGTATTATAGCAAAACTTTATCAGACGGCTCAAAGCAAACGCAATCTGAAAGAAAACCGGCCCTTTTGACAGCACCGCGTGCAATTCGCGCTGTGATACGTGTATTTTGCGCTGTTTACGGACAAAAAAACAGCACGGAATCGCTTTCCGTGCTGCAAAACTAAAATGTTTTAATGCCACAATCTGTCGATTTCCGGCCTTTGGGAGTTTTCCGTTTTTCCCTCGCCCGTTTCAAAGCGGTGAGCATGCACTCTGTCCCTTTGCGCCGCCCGGTCCCTGCCGGTATCACTCGAGTTCTTTCGGAAGCTGGTCGGGGTCGCTGTTGGCCTCGCTTTCCCGGACTTTGGCGATGCTGGCCACCTTGATGCCCTTTTCCATGTTGATCAGCTTCACGCCGGAGGTGATGCGGCCCAGCGTGGAGATGCTGGCGATGGGGATGCGGATCAGGACGCCCTCCGTCGTGATCAGCATCAGCTCCTGCTCGCCCTTCACGGACATGGCGCCTACTACGTCGCCGGTACGCGCGTTGATCTTGTAGCACTTGACGCCCTTGCCGCCGCGGTTCTGCGGCGTGAATTCGTCCATGGTGGTCCGTTTGCCCAGGCCGTTCTCCGAAACGATCAGGATATCGCTGTTTTCCGTATCCATCAACGTGGCGACGACTTCATCGCCTTTCTCCAGCTTCATGCCGATCACGCCCATGGAGACGCGGCCGGTGGGGCGCACGTCGCCCGTATGGAAGCGGATGCACTGGCCTTTGCGGGTGATCATCAGCAGGTCGCGGGTATCGTCGGTCGCCTTCACAGCGATCAGCTCGTCGCCCTCGCGTAGCGAGATGGCGGCCAGGCCGTTGGAGCGCACGTTCTGATATTCCTCGATCAGCGTCTTCTTGACCAGACCGTTGCGGGTAGCCATGACGAAGTGGTTCTTTTCTCCGCTGTAGCTGCGCAGCGGGATGATCGCGGTGATTTTCTCCTGCGGGCTCAGATTAATCAGGTTCACGATCGCCACGCCCCGGCTGGTGCGGGTCGCTTCCGGGATCTCGTACGCCTTCAGGCGGTAGACCTTGCCGAAATTCGTGAAGAACAGGATGAAATGGTGCGTCGTGGTCATGAAAAGCTCGGAGATATAGTCTTCTTCCAGCGTTTTCATGCCGGTGATGCCCCGTCCGCCGCGGTTCTGGCTGCGGAAATTGGAGGGGCTCATGCGCTTGATGTAGCCCAGGCTCGTCATCGCGATGATGGTCGGCTCGTCCGGGATGGTGTCTTCGTCGGTCAGTTCGCCCGTATCCGCGCCGATCTTGGTGCGGCGGTCGTCGCCGAACTTCTCCGCCGTGATGAGCAGCTCCTCACGGATCACGCCCAGCAGTTTTTTCTCATCGGCCAGAATGGCGCGGTATTCGGCGATCCTCTCTTCCAGATCGGCGTATTCCGCCTCGAGCTTTTCACGTTCCAGGCCGGTCAGGGCGCGGATGCGCATGTCCACGATGGCCTGCGCCTGCACGTCGGTGAGCCCGAAGCGCTTCATGAGGCCTTCCTTGGCCAGCTGCACGGTGCGCGCCCCGCGGACGATGCGGATGACCTCGTCGATATTGTCCAGTGCGATGAGCAGCCCTTCGATGATGTGCGCCCGCTCTTCCGCCTTGTTGAGGTCGTATTTGGTACGGCGGGTGACCACATCCTCCTGGTGGGCCAGGTAGTGGAACAGCACCTGCTGCAGGTTCATGACCTTCGGCTCGCCGTTCACGAGCGCCAGCATGATCACGCCGTAGGAAGTGAGCAGTTCCGTATGTTTGTAAATCTGGTTGAGCACCAGATTGGGGTTCGCGTCGCGGCGCAGTTCCACGCAGAGGCGGATGCCGTCCTTATTGGATTCGTTGCGCAGCTCGGTGATCCCGTCGATCTTCTTGTCCTTGACCAGGTCGGCGATATCCTTGATGGCCTTTTCCGGGTTCACCTCGTAGGGCGGTTCGGTGAAGACGATGCGGTGCTTGCCGTTGGCCATGGGCTCGATGGAGGAGACCGCCTGGATGCGGATCTTCCCCCGCCCCGTGCGGTAGGCTTCCTCGATGCCCTGGCGGCCGAGGATCACGGCGCCGGTCGGGAAATCCGGGCCTTTGATGATCTCCATGAGCTCATCGACCGACGTTTCGCGGTCTTCGTAGATCCGGTTGTCGATCATTTTTACCACGCCGCCGATGACTTCCCGGAGATTGTGCGGCGGGATGTTGGTAGCCATGCCGACCGCGATGCCCGTGCCGCCGTTCACCAGCAGGTTGGGGAAACGGGCCGGAAGGACCGTCGGCTCTTTTTCCGTTTCGTCGAAGTTCGGCATGAAGTCGACGGTGTTTTTGTTGATATCCGAGATCATTTCCATGGAGATCTTGGAAAGCCGGGCCTCTGTGTAGCGGGACGCGGCCGGGCCGTCGCCGTCGATGGAGCCGAAGTTGCCGTGGCCGTCCACCAGCGGGTAGCGCATGGACCAGGGCTGGGCCATATTCACCAACGATCCGTAAATGGAACTGTCCCCGTGAGGGTGATATTTACCCATGGTATCGCCGACGATACGCGCGCTCTTGCGGTGAGGCTTATCCGGGCCGTTGTTCAGTTCCGTCATGGAAAAGAGGATCCGGCGCTGCACAGGCTTGAGACCGTCGCGCACATCCGGCAGGGCGCGGGACACGATCACGCTCATGGCATAGTCCGTATAGAACTCTTCCATGGTTTTTTTCAGGTCAACTTCCCGGATCTTATCAAAATCAAAGATGTCGTCTTCCAGTTTGCTCATGCCTTCTCCCTTATACGTCCAGATTCTTCACGAATCTGGCGTTCGCTTCAATGAATTCGCGGCGCGGCTCCACCTTGTCGCCCATGAGGATGGTAAAGGTGAGGTCGAGTTCCTGTTCGGCTTCTTCGTCGATCTGGACTTTGCGCAGCACCCGGCGGGCCGGGTCCATGGTCGTCTCCCAGAGCTGGTCCGCGTCCATTTCTCCCAGACCTTTGTAGCGCTGGATGCGGTTGCCGCTGTCGCGGCCGATCTCGGTCAGGATCTTGTTCAGCTGGTCGTCGCTGTAGGCATACCAGACCTTTTTGTTCTTTTCGACCTTATAAAGGGGCGGCTGCGCCAGATACACATGGCCTTCGCGGATGAGTTCCGGCATGAACCGGTACAGGAAGGTCATCATCAGCGTGCCGATATGCGCGCCGTCCACGTCCGCATCCGTCATGATGATGATCTTGTCATAGCGGAGCTTGGAAATATCGAAATTCTTGAGTATGCCCGTGCCGAAGGCCGTGATCATGGTCTTGATCTCGGCGTTGGCGTAGATCTTCTCCTCGCGGGCCTTCTCGACGTTCAGGATCTTGCCGCGCAGCGGCAGGATGGCCTGGAACTCGCGGTTGCGGGCGGTCTTGGCGCTGCCGCCGGCGGAATCGCCCTCCACGATAAAGATCTCGCACTGCTTCGGATCCTTGTTGGAGCAGTCCGCGAGCTTCCCGGGCAGGCCGAAGTTGTCCAGCGCGCTGGCCCGGCGGGTGTTTTCGCGGGCTTTCCGGGCATTTTCGCGGGCGCGCTGCGCCAGCAGCGCCTTGTCGATGGTCGCCTTGGCCACCCGGGGGTTCTGCTCCAGGAAATAGACCAGTTTTTCGCCGACGATGGATTCCACGGCCGTCCGCGCCTCGGAATTGCCCAGTTTCTGCTTGGTCTGGCCTTCGAACTGCGGATCTTCGATCTTGACGCTGATGATGGCCGTCATGCCTTCGCGGATATCGTCGCCGGTAAGATTGTCGGCGCTGTCCTTGAGGATCTTCTGCTTGCGGGCATAATCGTTGAAGCATTTGGTCGTGGCGTTCTTGAAGCCCGTCAGGTGCATGCCTCCTTCCGGCGTAATGATATTGTTGACGAAACTGTAGGTGCTCTCGTTGTAACCGTCGTTGTGCTGGAAAGCGACTTCCACATACACGCCGTTAAGGGTCCCGTCGATGTAAATGACTTTATCATACAGCGGGGTCTTGCCGCGGTTCAGATACGTGACGAACTCCTGGATGCCGCCTTCATAGTGGAAGGTCTGCTCCTTCTCCTGGCCTTCGCGGGTATCTTTTAAGGTGATGTGCAGATCCTTCGTCAGGAAAGCCGTCTCCCGCAGGCGGGTCTTTAGGGTCTCAAAGTCGAAGATCGTCTCCTCAAAGACGAGCGGATCCGGCTTGAAAGTGACGCTGGTGCCGGACTTTCCCTTTTTGCAGGGTCCGATCACCGTCAGCGGTCCCATGACCGCGCCGCGTTCGTAACGCTGTTTGTAGATGCTCCCGTCGTGATAGATCTCGACTTCCAGCCATTCGGAAAGCGCGTTCACGACCGAGGCGCCCACACCGTGCAGGCCGCCGGAGACCTTGTACCCGCCGCCGCCGAACTTTCCGCCCGCATGCAGCACCGTAAAGACGACTTCCACCGCCGGGATGCCCGCCTTGGGATGGATGCCCACGGGGATGCCTCGCCCGTCGTCCGTGACGGTCACGGAATTGTCCGGATTGATCACGACGTCGATATTTTTACAGAAGCCGGCCAACGCTTCGTCCACCGAGTTGTCCACGATCTCGTAAACCAGATGGTGGAGACCCCTGGCGGACGTGGTACCGATATACATGCCCGGGCGCTTGCGCACCGCTTCCAGCCCTTCCAGGATCTGGATCTGACTGGCACCGTATTCGCCGGTCTGTTCCTTCATCACTTCTTCACTCATCTTCCTGCGTTTCCTCCGTCATTCTTCCTTCTGTTACATAAAACCTTCTATCCACGCTCACCGAATTTTTCGCGAAATCGTCCAATCCCGTACAGGTGAGCAGGGTCTGAACGCCGTCCAGGCTCTGAAGGAGCCTTTCCCGGCGTTTTCCGTCCAGTTCCGAGAGCACATCGTCCAGAAGCAGCACCGGCGTATCGCCGATCGTCCGCCGCACGAGCTCGATCTCGGCCAGTTTCAGCGAGAGCGCCGCCGACCGCTGCTGCCCCTGCGACCCGAAGCGCCTGGCGTCCGTGCCGTCGATGAGGAATTCCAGTTCGTCCCGGTGCGGCCCAAGCGTCGTCGTCTGCTGGGCCCGGTCCGTATCGTGCGAAAGGAAGATCTTCTCTTCCCACGCCTCTGCCCGGACCGAAGGCGCATAGCGGAGCGACAGCCGTTCCCGCCCGCCGGTCAGGCTCTCATGGATGGACGCCAGGATCTCGTCCAGCTCCCGGATGAATTTCTCCCGCTCCTTCATGATCGGAAGGCCGTACGAAAGCAGCTGCGCATCCCATTCCTCCAGAACGCTCAGCATCTCCTTCCTGTGCGCGGCCTCCTTCAGGAGCATATTGCGCTGCAGGAGCGCCTTGTTGTAGCCGATCAGCTGATTCGTATAGAAGCGGCTCAGCTGGCACAGCTCGATATCCATGAATCTCCGCCGCTCCTGCGGGCTGTTCTTGATGATCCGCAGGTCCTCCGGCGAAAAGAATACCACATGAAGCAGTCCGAACAGCTCCGAAGCGCGGTGCAGCGCCACGCCTCCTACCGCCGCCCCTTTGGCTTTTTTGCCGCGCAGATGGACGTCGATCCGCTCCGTTTTCCCTTTTTTCTCCATCAGGAGACGGATATGGGCTTCTTCGGCCCCGAAACGGATGATGTCCCGGTCTTTGCTCCCGCGGTGGGAGCGCAGCGTAGCGCATTCATAGATCGCTTCCAGCACATTGGTCTTTCCCTGGGCGTTGTCCCCGTAGATCAGGTTGCGCCCGGGATGAAACTGTACGCTCAGTGTTTCATAGTTCCGGTAATCGGACAGTTCCAGCGACTTGACGATCATACGACTTCGATCACTTTTCCCTGAAATTCCACTTTGTCTCCGCGTACGCACTTGCGGCCCCGGCGCAGGTCCGTTTCCCCGTTGACTTTGACCAGTCCTTCGGTGATCACTTCCTTGGCATGGGCCCCGGAATCCACCAGATCGGCCAGTTTCAGCAGCTGGCCCAGCTTGATGAACTCATCTTTGATCGTTATCTCCATAGACCTCTCCTTACCGGATAAAGTTCACCGGCAGAATCAGATAGATGTAACTGCTTTCGGCATCCCGGATGAAGCCCGGCGCGCGGGAATTGGACATATAGAACGTGATGTCCTCATCATTTACGGCGCGCAGCGCATCGATCAGGAAGCGCGGATTAAATCCGATGGTCAGGTCCTTGCCCTCTTTTTCGATAGCGATCTCTTCGTGCAGGGAGCCGATGATGGAATTCAGGGACAGGGAGGCATAGCCGTCTTTGATATCGATGACGAGCGGCTTTTTGTCATTTTCCCGGATCAGCAGCACGGAACGCTCGATGCAGTCCAGAAACTCCCGGCGGTTGATGACCATCTTGACTTCGTAATTATCCGAGACCATCTGGTTGATACGGAAGTATTCGCCTTCGATCAGGCGGGACATGACCACCGTATCATCGAAACGGAACTGGATATGGTTGCGACTGAAATACAGCTCCGCAAAATCGTCCGTTCCGCCGGTCACGATGCGGCTGATATCTCCCAGGGTCTTTCCGGGGACGATCACCGAAAAGCGCGGATACGTGTCGGTCAGATCGCAGTTGCGGATCGCGATGCGGTGTCCGTCCAGGGCCGCCACGCGGAGCCGGCTGCCGTTGATTTCGAACAGTTCGCCGGTCATCATTTTATTGCTTTCATTGGGCGCCGTGGAGAAGATCGTCTGGTTGATGATCTCCCGCAGCGTGAACTGGGAGATCACGACCGGATTGCCGGTCTCCATGGAAGGCATATCCACAAAATCCGCACCGTCCTTGCCGGCGATCGTGAATTTTGCTTTTCCGGAAACGATCGTGATCTGATCGTTTTCATCGGCGGAGAGTTCCACTTCCTCTTCCGGAAGTTTGCGGATGATCTCGGAAAAGAGCTTTGCGCCCACGGCGATAGTCCCTTCTTCTCCGGAGGCGTTCGACACGCGGGTGCAGATGGCCATTTCCATATCATTGGCTGTGAGCGTCACGGTGCCGCCGGCGGATCTCAGTAAAAAGCACTCCAGGATCGGCAGGGAGGTTTTGGCCGGGACTGCCTTCATAGCGATATTCACGGCAGTGATCAGGCCGGTTTTTGAAAGATTCAGGTGAAGCATGTCGGGTCTCCTTTGTTTGTATAGAAGTATTTTAACAGTATTCTCAGTAGGGGAGCGGAAACAGTGAAAAACCGCTGTTTTTATTGAAATACCAACAAAACCGGGTTGGAACAATGGGTGGATGCCCCCGGGAGGGAAGCAGGATAGCCGCCGGGTTTTTCACAGCCGGCCGTTTGCACCCGCCGCTCTGGTCTTTGTCCTTCCGGGAAGGGAAGGACAGATTCACGGGATATCCCGGGTTTTCCGGCCGGTTTCCCGTGGAAAAGTGGATATCGAGCGGTCAGACGCTGAGCTTTTTGCGGATCACTTCGATATTGGTCTGCAGGGTGCGGTCGGTGGCGAGCTGCTTTTCGATCTTACGGCTGCCGTGGATGATGGTGGAATGGTCCTTGTTCAGGAACTTTCCGATGCTCGTGCCCGGGAAGTGGACCACTTCCTGGCCCAGATACATGAAGACCTGGCGGGGCAGAACGATGTTCTGGTCGCGGCGGGACGAGAATACGTCCTCCTTGCTGACGTTGTAATGCTCGCAGACGACGTCCAGAAGGTAGGAAAGGGAGATCTCCCGGCCTTCATCGGGGGTGATATTGTCCTTCAAGGCCTCGATAGCGCCGTCCAGAGTGAGCGGACGGGCGGAAAGCCGGGACGTTGCCACGACTTTTGTCAGAGCGCCTTCCAGCTCCCGGATGTTCGACTTGATATTGGTGGCGATGTATTTGATGATCTCGCTGTCGATATGATACCCTTCGACTTCTTCCTTTTTGCGGAGGATGGCCATGCGGGTCTCATAGTCCGGCAGCCCGATATCCACGGTGAGACCGCAGCTGAAGCGCGAGCGGAGGCGTTCTTCCAGCGATTCGATCTCCTTGGGAGGGCGGTCGCTCGAAAGCACGATCTGCTTTTTCGATTCATACAGCGCGTTGAACGTGTGGAAGATCTCCAGCTGGGTGCTTTCTTTCCCGGAAATGAACTGGATATCATCGATCAGGAGCACGTCGATGTTGCGGTATTTCTCGCGGAACTCGGCCGTGGTCTTCAGGCGGATCGCGTCGATCAGCTCGTTGGTGAACTTTTCGCAGGTCACGTAAAGGACCTTGACGGCGGGATCTTCTTTCAGGATGAAATGGGCGATGGACTGCATCAGATGTGTTTTGCCAAGTCCTGAACCGCCGTAGATGAACAGCGGATTATAGACGTCGGCCGGACTTTCGGCCACGGCCAGCGCCGCCGCATGCGCCAGTTTGTTGCTGTTGCCGACGACGAAGGTATCGAAGGTGTAGCGGCTGTTCAGATGGCTGGCAAAGAGAGGGCTCTGCTCGGAAGGAAAGTCCAGCGTGCGGGGGCGGGACGGCTGGGCATTGGAAGTAATGGCGACCTTGCAGGAGATGCCGGTCACCTCTTCTATTATATAAGGAAAGATCGAGGCGTAACGCTTTTCTACGAACTGGGTGGAAGTCTGATCGCCCGGGAACAGTACGGTCAGGACCCCGTTCTCATACGCCACGGGCTGCAGCGGAAGAATCCAGGTGCGGTAGGAAACGTTCGTCAGTTCTTTTTCTTCACGGTAGCGCTCTAAAATGGCTTCCCAGTTTTTCTTTATCGTATCTAACAAGGTAAATGTCCTCACTTCCGGTGTTACAGGGGGAAAACCCTCCACGATGATTGTACCTTAAAACGGGCCGGGAATCAATGGAAAAGCGGCTGTGAAAGGCAGGAGCGGGCGAAAAGTCAACGCGGCGCAAAGAGGTTTTCCGGGAATGTTGAAAACAAATGGCAGGATCCTTTGTTCCACAGAGTTTCCACAGGTTTTCCCCGAAAAGAGGAAAAAGCAGGGCTCGGAAAAACCCTGATATCTCAGGGAAAAAAGAAATGCCCGAAGGAATTATACCACTTATCCACACAAAAGAAAAGAAAAAATAAGAAAAAAAAGCGCCAGTCACAGGTTATCCACAGTTCATCCACAATATGTTGATAACGACTATTTTAACATAAAGGGAAAAGGAGCAGAAGAAAATTTGCTTGACGCTGCCGCATCTTTTCTATATAATAGGGGAGATTTTCATAAGGATAAAGGAGGTGATTCCCCATGAAAATGACGTTCCAGCCCAAAAAGAGAGACCGCAAGGTCCATGGCTTCCGTGCCAGAATGAGCTCCGCCGGCGGACGCAAGGTCCTGCAGGCCCGCAGAGCCAAGGGCAGAAAGGTGCTCGCGTAAGGCAAAGGAAAGCCGCCACGGCAATGCAGACATTCACATCGCTCAAAAAAACTGAAGACTTTGGCCGGGTCTACCGACAGGGCAGATCCTACGGGAATAAGCTTCTCGTCATGTATGTATTGGAAAAGGGCCAGGGTCAGGAAGGCCGGCTGGGAATATCGGTCAGTAAAAAGGTCGGTAACAGCGTGGTGCGGCACCGCATCCGCCGGCTGGTCAGGGAAAGCTTCCGCCTTCATCTATCAGAATGGAGCGGCACGGCAGATATCGTCGTGGTCGCCCGCAGGGAAGCAAAAGGAAAAACGTTTTTCGAGATCGAAAAAGCGTTGATTTCACTGGGAACAAGGTCAGGCGCCTTCCGTATTTCAAAGGATCCTTTATCATGAAGCGAATTCTCGTGAGCCTGATTCGGTTTTATCAAAAGTTCATATCTCCGCTGAAAGGGGCCGGGACCTGCAAGTATCTCCCCACCTGCTCGGAATATGCCGCCGAAGCGATCGAGCGGCACGGGGCACTGAAGGGAAGTCTGCTGGCACTGCGGCGCATTTTGCGCTGCAATCCTTTCTCGCGGGGAGGCGTCGACCCTGTTCCTGAAACCGGAAACATCTACAGTTTACCCCGACGGAGGATCTCATGAACTTCTTTTTGGCTCTTGAGGTCGCAACGGATACCACCAGAACTTTTTTCTACGAGAACTGGATCATTGTCAAGCAGCTGATATGGCTCTTCGGCAAATTTATGAGTGGTATCATGTTCGTCCTCGACAAGATGAATATCCACAGTATCGCGTTATGCATCGTGATCTTCACCATCGTCACCAAGATGCTCCTGCTTCCGCTGACCATCCGTCAGCAGAAAAGCGCCCGGCTGAACACCTATATCAGTCCGGAGCTTCAGGCGATCCAGAAAAAGTACAAAAACAAGACCGATTCGGTCTCCCTGCAGAAAATGCAGGCCGAGCAGCAGGCCGTCCAGGAAAAATACGGTGTCAGTATGATGGCCGGATGTCTGCCGATGCTCATCCAGTTCCCCATCCTCTTCGCGCTCTATCCGGTCATTTACAACATGGATAAGTACGTGGATTATCTGGCCACGCTGCGGACCACGCTGACGGAAGACCAGCTTGCCAATATGTACAAGCTCTTCGTGATCGACCTCAGCTCTCCGCCCGGCTGGAAATGGTCCTGGGCGCTGCTCATCCCCATCTTTACGGCGCTGGCCCAGCTGGTGTCCACACAGGTCCTGATGGCCCGTCAGCAGACGCCGGAGATGCAGGACAACCCGATGAACGCCGGCTTAAAGAGCATGAACTACGTCATGCCGATCATGCTGGGTATTTTCGCGGTGACGATGCCGGCTTTCCTCGGCTTCTACTGGATCATCCAGTCGCTGGTCACACTGGCGCAGCAGCTGATCATCAACCGGTATCTGGACAAGATCCCGATCGAGGAAATGATCCGTCAGAACATCGAAAAAGCCAATAAAAAGCGTGCCAAACGCGGCGAGCCGCTCCTGAATGAAAAGGCGACCATCTCGACGAGAAATCTCTCCGCCGCTCCGTCCGAGGAGGACCGTGAGGCGCAGAAGCGCGAAGAAGCGCGCCGGGAGGCCATCCGGCGGTCGACCGAGTATTATCAGAACAAAAACGCGGACCCGAATTCGCTGACCGCCAAGGCCAATATGGTCCGGGACTACAACGAAAGAAACAATAAGAAGTAACAGTTACGGAGAAAAAAGACATGGAATTCAAAAATTACAGCGCAAAAACGGTCGATGATGCCATAAGTGCAGCAATCCTGGAGATGAAGATCGCCAGCGATCAGCTGGAATACGAAGTGATCGATAACGGGTCTGCCGGTTTCCTGGGATTCGGCAGCCGTCCGGCCGTGATCCGCGCCCGCCGCAAAGAGACGACGGAAGGCATCGCAGAGGAGTTTTTAAAGGACATCTTCCGCTCCATGGGGATGGAAGTCACGCTGGTCACCGAGTACGATGAGGAACAGCACATGCTGAACATCGATCTGCAGGGCAGCGATATGGGGATCCTGATCGGCAAGCGCGGACAGACGCTGGATTCTCTTCAGTATCTGACAAGCCTGGTCGTCAATAAGCAGTCCGAAGAATACATCCGCGTGAAACTGGATATTGAAAACTACCGCGAGCGCCGCGCCGAGACGCTGGAGCACCTGGCCAGAAGCCTGGCGGCCAAAGTCAAAAAGAGCCGCAAGCCCATGGCGCTGGAGCCCATGAATCCGTACGAGCGCCGCATCATTCATGCCTGCCTGCAGAATGACCGGTATATCATCACCGGCAGCGAAGGCGACGAGCCGTACCGTCATGTGGTGATCTCGCCGAGACGCAGCGGAAAGTACACGCAGGAAAAGAAGCAGGAAGCCTGATCGGCAGCAAGCGGGTCCCGGGGCCGAGAGTCCGGGACCCGCTTTTTCAAAGGCAGCGCCCAAAGAACGCGGGAGGAAACGCGGTGCGGGCAGTTTCAAGGAAAGGAGCATCGGTATGAGCGACGTGATCGCAGCCATATCCAGCGGGCTTGTGCAAAGCGGCATCGGGATCGTCCGTGTAAGCGGGGACGAAGCGGCGGCAGTCTGTGACAAAGTGGTTTCTCTGAAGGGGATGCGGCTGCGCGACGCCGAGCCGAACCGCTTCCATTATGCCCATATCACGGAGGGAGGCCGGATCCTTGACGAAGCCATGGTGGTCTTTCTGAAGGCGCCGCACAGTTATACGGCGGAAAACACCGTGGAGATCCAGTGTCACGGCGGCCCCTATCTGATGAAACAGGTCCTGGGGGCCGTGCTCCGGGCCGGCGCAAGGCCGGCTGAACCGGGAGAATTCACCAAGCGCGCGTTTCTAAACGGCCGGCTGGATCTTTCGCAGGCCGAAGCCGTCATGTCGCTAATCCGCTCCGAAAACGAGTTTGCCCGTGAGATGGCCATGCGCCAGCTGCGGGGAGGCGTCTCCGCCGTTCTTCAGGAGATCCGGCGGAAACTGCTGCACCGGGCGGCCGGGATCGAAGCGGCGCTGGACGATCCGGAGCATTATACGCCGGAGGAAATGACCGAGGGCCTGGAGGCAGAACTGACCGGATGGCTCGTTCAGCTGAAAGACATGGCAGACACTTTCGACAACGGAAAAATGATCGCGGAAGGGATCCCGACAGCGATCATCGGGCGTCCGAATGTAGGAAAATCTTCCTTATTAAATGCACTGCTCGGGGAAGATCGGGCTATCGTGACCGATACGCCGGGCACGACCCGGGACACGCTCGAGGAACGCCTGCGGCTGGGCCCGATGACCCTTCTGATCTCCGATACGGCCGGGATCCGTGAAACACAGGACAAGATCGAGCAGATCGGTGTGGACCGCGCGGAGAAAAAAGCCCGTGAAAGCGATCTTCTGCTGCTGGTAACGGACGGTTCCCGGCCGCTGACCAAAGAAGATCGGGCGCTTCTGGAGAGCACGAAGGAGAAAAAACGGCTGATCCTGGTCAACAAGTGCGATCTTCCTCCGGCTAAGGGCACCGATTGGCAAAAATCGGCAGGCAAGAACCCGGTCATCCATATCTCCGCCCGCACCGGGCAGGGACTCTCCAAGCTCCGGGAGGCCATTGAGACCCTGTATGATTACGGAGAGATCACCCAGAAACCGCTGGTCGTGACCAGTCTTCGGCATAAACTGCTTCTGGAAGAAGCACAGGCATCCTTACGGGAGGCTCAAAAAAGTATGGCCGCAGGGATCCCGGAAGATCTGATCACGATCGATCTGATGGCGGCCTACCGCTCGTTGGGGCTGATCCTCGGGGAAGAGACGTCGGACGATTTGATCGATGCAGTCTTTCGTGACTTTTGCATGGGGAAATAGAAAAAGGGGCAAAAATGACGGAAAACGAAGCAAAACGTCAGTCTTTTTATGATATTGCGGTAGTCGGGGCGGGCCATGCCGGCTGTGAAGCGGCACTGGCGGCGGCGCGGCTGGGTTTTCGTACGGTCATTTTTACCGTGAGCGCGGACAGCATCGCCATGATGCCCTGCAATCCCAATGTGGGCGGCAGTTCCAAGGGGCATCTGGTCCGGGAAGTGGACGCCCTGGGCGGAGAAATGGGCCGGAATATCGACCGCGCCTTCATTCAGTCCAAGATGCTGAACGAGTCCACGGGATCCGCCGTCCACTCGCTGCGGGCGCAGGCGGATAAGCGCCGCTACTCCCAGAAAATGCGGGAAGTGCTGGAAAACACGCCCGGACTGTTTATCAAACAGGCAGAGGTCTCGGAACTTCTGTTTGAAAATGACGGCAGTATTGCCGGTGTGCGCACGCTGAGCGGGTGGGAATACCGCTGCCGGGCGGTGATCCTCTGTACAGGGACGTATCTTCGCTCGCGCTGTGTTTACGGCGAGGTCAGCGAGGCGACCGGACCCAACGGGCTGAAAGCGGCTACCCATCTCTCCTCTTCTCTGGAGGCGGCCGGGATCCGTCTGCTGCGTTTTAAAACGGGGACCCCGGCGCGAGTGGACGGCCGAACGATCGACTACTCCCGCATGGAAGAACAGAAAGGCGACGAGCAGATCACGCCGTTCTCCTTTGAAAACACAGCGGAAGCGCTGGAGCGGCCGCAGGTCTCCTGCTGGCTGACGTACACCACGGAAGAAACGCACGAGATCATCCGGGCCAATATTGACCGCTCTCCTCTCTTCTCCGGCGCCATACGGGGAACAGGTCCGCGGTATTGTCCGTCTATTGAGGATAAAGTGGTAAAATTTCCCGAAAAAGCCCGTCATCAGCTGTTTTTGGAGCCGGAAGGGCTGTATACCCACGAAATGTACATCTCCGGAATGTCCAGCTCGCTTCCCGAAGATGTGCAGCATGCAATGATCCATTCCGTACCGGGGCTGGAAAAAGCCGAGATCGTGCGCAATGCCTACGCGATCATGTATGACTGTCTGGATCCGGCCCAGCTGAAGCCCTCCCTGGAGCTGAAAACCATCAGCGGGCTGTTCAGCGCCGGACAGTCGAACGGGAGTTCGGGATATGAAGAGGCGGCCGCGCAGGGACTGATCGCGGGGATCAATGCCGCGAGAAAACTGAAGGGAGAAGCCCCGCTGATCCTGGACCGTTCGGAGGCGTACATCGGTGTTCTGATCGACGACCTGGTAACGAAGGACAATACCGAGCCGTACCGGATGATGACATCCCGGGCGGAATACCGTCTTCTGCTTCGCCAGGACAATGCCGATCTGAGGCTTACGGAATACGGCTATGAAGCAGGCCTCATTTCAGAGGAACGCTACCAAGCCTTCCTGAGAAAAAAGGAACAGATCAAAAGCGAGATCGAAAGAGTCAGAAACACCTACGTCGGGACCGGGGAGGAAGTACAGGCATTTCTGGAAAGACACGGATCCACGCCGCTCAAGTCGGGAGCCTCTCTGGAGGAACTGATCCGGCGGCCGGAGTTAGGATATGAATGCCTGGCAGAGATCGACCCGGGACGGCCAATATACCCCCGGGAGGTATATGAACAGGTAGAGATCTCCGTCAAATACGAAGGATACATTCGGCGGCAGATGCAGCAGGTCGAGCAGTTTAAAAAACTGGAAAAGAAACTGCTACCGGAGGACATCCGGTACGAAGACGTAGGAAGCCTCCGCCTGGAAGCCATACAGAAACTGAACCGGTTTCGCCCCCGATCGATCGGACAGGCTCAGCGGATCGCCGGCGTCTCTCCTGCCGATATCGCCGTCTTACTGGTCTATCTGGAACAACAGAAAAGAAAACATACCGGACATGGCGAGCGATAGGTTCGTTGCCATCCTTTTGCAAAAACAGAGGAAGCTTTATGATAACTGCCGCCCTGCGGTGCCGACAAAGCACCGGGGGCGGCTCTTTGTAATTGAAAAGCGATGCTGAGTAAAAAAACGAGTGAATTCTTCCAGAACACACAGAGGCAACAAGATAACGGGAAATCGGAACAAGCATCGATGTAATAGCGTGGCATCAGACAAGTATGTTCATAAGGAAGGACTGTTTCACGTGAAACATTCCTTCGAATTAAACAACAGTCTCCCGGCTGAGAGTGTTTCACGTGAAACAACGAAGCACCGTATCACCAGGTTTCCTTGTCTATTCGAAATAGACGACGATGTTTCACGTGAAACAAAGAGAACGTGTCGAGTCACGAATCACCGTATCATAATGAATCAGAATGAATTGTTTCACGTGAAACACAAGACGGCGACTCTGGTATAATCGAAACGGACAAACCGTATTGTTTCACGTGAAACAACAGCTTCTGCGTATCATAGAATCCCTTACAAGTATGAATCCCATAGATAAGATAGAATCAGGATAAATCGGTACGAAACCGACAAACGAGAGCTAATAAGCATTCCAGGACAAATAGAAAGATCTTGGGCTTATCGTAAAGGGTTTTAGAGAGTATGCGTGGAAGTCCTTTTAGAATCACATTCATTGAGCATTAGCTCGAGCGCAGCGTTACAATACAGCTATAGACACAGAACGGCCAAGGATCATACTCTTTGAAACCGGTATATATGAAAAGGAACCGTAGAAAGAAAGCAGCCGATTGTGAAATCAGCCGTGCATATTGTTTAACAGAGGCTGAAGAACAAGGAAAACGACAGATTGTGAAAGAATCGTTGATAACAGAATATGGAAAGCAGAGAAACAAGGGAGTCTTTCCGGAAACCGTCTGTTAAAGAAGACAAGAATGCCGGGCAAACGCGAATTGTTTCACGTGAAACATTCAGACGTACGCTTTCGAGGCATACCGGGTGTCTGGAAGGGGAAGCAGTCAAATCAAAAGCCCTTATAGCAGGAAGAAGGAAAGGCGACAGTTCAGGTACAGAAGTCTTTTGTATGATATCAAGGAAACTGCCGAAAAACATAAAGAAAACAAAGAATGCTGTTCGAAGACACAGGGTCAGACCGTCAAAACGGAGAAGAGAAGCGCATCCAGATCCAAACCCCAAGGATCACAGCCCGGAACATTCCCAAAACAGCCAGATAAAGCGTGATCCATGACCAAACAGTTGTGTTTCGCGAATAGATGAAACAAAACGGCCGAATCAAGGCGAACTCTCGGTGGATATGGCGATCTTCCCGAAGCATTAGGCCGCGATGAGAAAGAGTCCCGGCAGAGCACAAAACAATTAAGGCGTTAACGTATAACGGCACTGACATCCAAGGAACCTGCTGCCCCGAACGCCAAACTCGATCGTTTACCTGTTCTCTTTACGGGAAATCGCTTGTTTCACGTGAAACAGGCGATTGCACTTTGCGTACGCTTTTGCTACAATAAGACGGGAGGTGTTTCATGGATCAACGGGAGTTTTTAATCGATTCTTTCCGCAAACTGGGGATAGAACTGAGTGAACGGCAGTGCGCACAGTTCCTGCGGTATGCCAGCCTCCTTGAAGAGTGGAATCAGGTCATGAATCTGACGGCGATCACTACGTTTGAGGAAGTTGTCATAAAGCATTTTGCCGACAGCTGTGCACCGCTCCTGTTTCCGGAAACGGCGGGACTGTTTTCCGGCAGGAAAACAGCCGATATCGGGACCGGCGCCGGGTTCCCCGGTATCCCCTTAAAGATCCTGATCCCTGACATGAAACTGACGCTTCTGGATTCGCTGCGCAAAAGGCTGGATTTCCTGAAAACCGTCTGCTCAGAACTGGAGCTGACCCAGGTGGAGACGGTCCATGCACGTGCGGAAGACGGAGCCAGAGATCCTGCGCTTCGGGAACGTTTCGATCTTTGCGTTTCACGGGCAGTGGCAAGCATGCCGGTCCTGTCAGAGTATACGCTTCCGTATGTCCGGCGCGGCGGAAAACTGATTGCATATAAAAGCGGCGCAGCCGAAGAGGAGGTCGCGCATTCCACGAAGGCAGCGGCCCTTCTGGGAGGAGACAAACCGGAGGTGATCCCGTTTGTCCTTCCGGGAACGGATCTTTCGAGGTCGCTCGTTCTTGTAGAAAAGATCCGGCCGACACCGCTGCGGTATCCGCGCAAAGCCGGGACCGTGAGCCGAAAACCTCTTGGGTAAAACCGGTGCGGAGGACTCCTCTCAGGAGCGACCGCCGCACGGTATCTGTATTCAGGTAAGGAGTCTGTATGAGCAGAATCATCGCAGTCGCCAATCAGAAGGGCGGCGTTGGAAAAACGACGACAGTCATCAATCTTTCTGCCAGCCTGGCAGAGCAGGGGCAGCGGGTGCTCATGGTCGATCTGGATCCGCAGGGCAATGCTTCGAGCGATCTCGGGATCGAAAAAGACCGTACGCCCGCAACGGTCTATGATCTGATCCTGGGAAACTGCAGGATCGAGGACTGTATCTTTCAGAGCGTGATGCCCGGCGTCCATGTGATCCCGTCTACGGTGCATCTGGCAGGCGCAGAGGTGGAATTGATCGGGACATCCGACAGCCAGTACCGCATCCGCCAGGCGCTGGCCGGGATCCGCGACCGGTATGATTTCATTCTGATGGACTGCCCGCCTTCGCTGAACATCCTCACCGTGAACGCGATGACGGCGGCGGACTCCGTCCTGGTGCCCATCCAGTGTGAATATTATGCGCTGGAGGGGCTGTCTCAGCTGATGTACACCATCAGCCTGGTGCAAAAGTCGCTGAACCCCTCGCTGGGGATCGAAGGCGTCGTTTTCACTATGTACGATGCCCGCACCAATCTGTCGCTGCAGGTGGTCGAGAATGTGAAACAGAATCTTCGCCAGCGCATCTACCGGACGATCATCCCCCGGAACGTCCGTCTGGCGGAAGCGCCCAGTCACGGGCTTCCCATCAATCTGTATGACCCCCGTTCCAGCGGCGCGGACAGTTACCGGCGCCTGGCACAGGAGGTCATCCAGAGCAGCGGTGCGCAGAAGACGGATGACTGAGAAGGAGCGCTGCGGGAAAATTTTCCGCTGAGGATGCGGCATCAGAAGGAGGTCAGGAAAAATGGAAAGAAGAAACGCCCTTGGAAAGGGTTTAAACGCGTTATTTCCGGGTTTTCAGGAAGAAAAAGTGGATACTGTGCAGAAAGTTGCCTTGGAACCCGAGAAAACATCCACAAAACAGACACCGCTTGTGGAAAATAAAGTGGATAACACCGACCGGATCATGGAGATCCCTCTGTCTAAAGTCGAGCGGAATCCGCATCAGCCCCGTGTGATCTTCAGCGAGGGACCGCTGCAGGAACTGGCGGATTCGATCCGTGAAAACGGGGTGATCACGCCGATCCTGGTGAGCCCGGTCGGCGATCATTATGAGATCATTGCCGGCGAGCGGCGCTGGCGCGCGGCAAAGATCGCCGGACTGAGCCGGATCCCGGTCGTGATCCGGACCTACAGCGCCCGGACGGCGGCCGAGGTGGCGCTGATCGAGAATATCCAGCGCGAAAATCTGAATGCGATCGAAGAGGCCCAGGCGTATCAGCGGCTCCAGCAGGAATACGGCATGACGCAGGAAGAACTGTCGGTGCGGCTGTCCCGCAGCCGTTCGCTGATCGCCAACCGTCTGCGTCTGCTGAAGCTGGACGAGCGGGTCCAGGGGATGCTCATGGAAGGCTCTATCACGGAAGGCCATGCACGCGCGCTGCTGGCGCTGGAAAACAAAAAGCTCCAGGCAGAAACGGCGCAACGGATCGCGGAGGAGCACCTGAGCGTTCGCGAAACGGAACGGCTGGTCAAACGCCTGCTTTCCCCGGCGCCGGTCAGGGACCGCAGCTGGCAGGAGCGCGACCGGGCCGTTTACGATGAACTGGAGCAGAAATTACGGAAAAAACTGGGCGCCAAGGTCTCGATCCGTCGGAAAACGGAAGAGAAGGGGCAGATGATCATCGACTATTATTCGGTCGACGAGCTGGAACTGCTGACGCAGCTGCTGATGCAGAGAGGGGAGGAATCGTAAATGCCGTTACTGGAGCAGTGGGGGATCGACCCTTCGCATTTTCTTCTGGCTTTTGCGGCCATCAATGTGATCCTGCTGGTGGTGGTCATCATCCTGATCGTACAGTGCCGCAGACTTTTCAAGCGCTATGACACCTTTATGCGGGGCCGGGATGCCGATACCCTGGAGGATCTGATCGCGCAGCTCTGCGACCAGGTGCAGGTGCTTCAGACACAGGATCAGGCCAATAAGGACCTTCTGAAGCTGGTCAACCGCAATCTGGTCAATTCCTACCAGAAAATGGGGCTGGTCAAGTACAACGCCTTTGAAGGGATGGGCGGGCAGACGAGCTTCGCGCTGGCCGTCCTGGACATGAATAATAATGGGTTTATCATGAATGTTATACACAGCCGGTCTTCCTGCTACAACTACATCAAAGAGGTGAAAAGCGGGGAAGTCGAGGTGGCGCTCAGCGTGGAAGAGAAAGCGGCGCTGACGAATGCCATGAAAAACCGGAACCGTGTGTATCAGGCAGACAAGGAAGAGAAAAACTGAGAAAAGGCTCAGGAGCAAAGAGCGGCGCGCGGCATCATCGGGCGGCGCTCTTTTTGGTTGCGGAAGATCCGGGCCGGAAGGAGCGCACAAAAAAAGAGCTGCCGCGCTGCTGCAGCGGCAGCCCCCTTTTCGACAGGGGAAGCCTGCTTATTTGCCGAAATCAAACATCCGGCTCGGGGATATCTCCAGCACGTCACAGATCCGGAAAAGAATGTCCAGAGATACCGCGCAGTCGGCATTTTCGATCCGGCTCATATGGGTGCGGCTGATCCCGACCAGCTCCGCGCAGCGGACCTGAGAATATCCTTTCAGGCGCCGGTAGTAGGAGATGTTCAGGCCAAGCGCACGCAGTCTGTCCCTTTCGGTTTCTCTCATGGGAGACCTCCGCATTGATTTCTTTCTCCTCTATTGTACCGTTTTTTTACGGTTTTTTCGACAACACGGGAATTTACAAAAATAACATGATACGTGGATTTTTTGAGCCGAAAAAGAGAATTATTCTTTTTTCGGGCGCAAAACGGTAAGAAGAAGGCAAGGATCAAGCGCAGAAGCGGCCTGCAGCCGCCAAATACCCCGGGTGCCCCGGCGCTTCATGTGTGAATATGAACGAAAAAAACGCAGCAGGAGCGGAACCTGCCCGGTTAAGATCAACAAATTGAGCAGAAAGTCCCTCTTTCGGCCGCCTGTCGCAGCGGAGCGTCAGACGGGCCTCGGCCGGCCGGAAGATCCGGACCGGGAGATGCGCCGGCTCCAAAGCGGAAGAGGATACGAAGGCGCGCGTGCGGGGCGGGCGGCGCCTGTCAGAGGACAGGGGACAGACGCGGAAAAACCGGACAGGTTTTCCGTGACAATCCGCCGGAGGTAGTGTATAATCGGCACAGCAGAGGCCGATCCGGCACGGATTCATGAAAAAAGAAGCAAAGATTCATCTGTTTTTCATCTTTCTTCAAAGATCCGTTCATTTTGCTTCGGTATGCTTAGGCCATCCAAATGGAAGCGGCGCAGAGATCGCCGGGAAAGGAAGATGGATCATGGATAACTTTGAAAAGGTTGAAAAGCTGGTTGAGAAAGCGGGCGTAACGTACGAGGAAGCAGCCAAGGCGCTGCAGGAAGCAGGAGGCGATCTGCTGGACGCGATGATCCTGCTGGAGCGGGCCGGGAAGGCACAGGGACCGGAGCACAGCACCTGGTCCACACAGTATGAGTATCAGACCGGATACAGCTCGGTCAGAGACGCGGTCATCGAGTCCTCGCCCGAACCGAAGAAGGGCGCCTGGAAAGAGAAGACCAAAGACGTGCTGACAAGGATCTGGAACGCGCTCTCCAAAAACTACCTGCTCGTTCAGAGAAAAGGAGAGGAGTTCGTCAAGCTGCCGATCTGGCTGCTGCTGATCCTGCTGATGGCTTCCTGGGGGCTGATCCTGGGACTGGTGATCGTATCGCTGTTCTTCTCCTTCACCTACCGTTTCGTGGGGGAAAATGAACTGGGCGGAGCCAATGAAATGCTCGATAAGGCCAGCGGAGCGGCCGAAAAAGTCAAAGAAGAGTTCCGCAATTCGTAACACATACGGCAGGCAGCGCTTCCGGAGGAGAGTCTTCGGAGGCGCTGCCGCGCGGTTTTTGGGGAGGGTATCGTGAGAGAACGGATCCTGGTCGTAGAAGACGAAGAAAAACTGGCGCGGTTCCTGGAACTGGAACTGCAGCATGAAGGGTATGAGGTGGAGAAACGGCTGGACGGACGCCGGGCGCTGGAGACCGCGCTGGCGGAGGACTTCGACCTGATCCTGCTGGACGTCATGCTCCCGGGCCTGAACGGCATGGAAGTGCTGCGCCGGCTCCGGCAGGAGAAGACGACGCCGGTGATCCTTCTTACGGCCCGCGATTCGGTCATGGACAAGGTGGCCGGACTGGACGCCGGCGCCGTGGATTATGTGACGAAACCCTTTGCGATCGAAGAACTGCTGGCCCGCATCCGCGTGAGCATCAAACTGCGGCGGCCTGCGGCAGCGGCAGCGCCCGCCGCCTCCTCGGAGGGGGTCTGGACCTGGGGCAGCCTGGTGCTGGATGAAAACCGCCGCCGCGTGACCTATGCCGGCGAGACCGTCAGCCTCACGAACCGCGAATTCCTCATGCTGAAGACGCTGCTGGCCAATAAGGACCTGGTCCTTTCGCGAGATACGCTCCTGGAAAAGGTCTGCGGCTACGATTATATGGGCGAGACCAACATCGTAGACGTTTATATACGGCACATCCGGGCCAAGATCGATGATGTTTACGGCATAAAGATGCTGCAGACTGTACGGGGGGTCGGTTATGTCATCCGTTCCGAATAATTCTCAGACGCGCCGCATGAGCTCCATCGCGCGGAGACTGGACGGCGCCTGGCTGCGCAGGCGGCTCGGAAGCATTTTTCTGAGCAGCCTGCTTTTGCTACTGCTTTTTCCGGCATACCTGGCGGTGCGGGAGCAGGCTTTTTACGGGAACTTGACGTTTTCCGCCGTCCGCAGCTGGGAGAGGACGTCCAATGAGTTCGGGAAGATGATACAGCTGACCTACTGTTCCCATTTGCCGGAAAGGAGCGAAGAACTGCAGGTGCCGCTTCTGCCGGGCCTGTGGATCTTTCTGGGCGTTCTGGGCGGTCTGCTGATCCTGCGGCTGGTACTGCTGCTTGCGGTCGGAGCGCCGTCCCAGCGCCGCCGGACCCGGGAGATCCTCGCCCCGCTGACCGAGCTGGCCCAGAAGGCCGACGAACTGTCCCGGCTGGAATTCGGCGAGGACAAGTATCAGCTGATCGAAAAAGCGATCTCGCATCTGGAAGCGGACGAGAGCCGCATCTCGCTCGGAGACCGCGATCTGTTAGGCATCGAAGCCGCGATCAACAACCTGCTGGTCCGCATACGGGAAAGCAACCGGCAGCAGGCGCGCTTCGTGAATGATGCTTCGCACGAGCTTCGCACGCCCATCGCCGTCATCGGCGGGTATGCGGACATGCTGGAACGCTGGGGCAAAAACGATGAAAAGGTGCTGAATGAATCGATCGCGGCCATCCGCACGGAGACCGGACGCATGCAGCACCTGGTGGAGCAGCTTCTGTTTCTGGCGCGGGGCGAC
>JAGDDE010000075.1 GCA_017958185.1 Lachnospiraceae bacterium
CGTCGGATGATCGTGAATGCTTTTCAGGAGATATTATACGGGATTTCTGCCGGTTGTCAACACTTCCGTTGAGAAGTTGACAAAGATATTAGCCAAGTTCTCAACGGGAGGACCGGAAAAAGACTGCTGCGTCGCGGCTGCTCCTCAAAGGATCGTCTCATCAAGCAGGAAGTCCAGGATACCGATATTCAGGATACCGTTTTCATCGTACCAGCGCTTTCGGATATCGTGCCGGACAATGATCTTGGGGAAAGAATCTCCCGTCAGGGCAAAGGGCTTGTTCTCCGCAGCCGCCTTTTCCTCGTTTTCCAGGGCATATGCCGACTGGATATAGGTTTTCCGGTTTCCCCGGGAAGCGATAAAGTCAATCTCTCTGGCTACCTGGACAGTCTGCCCGGAGCGGTTCTTTCCGGTTCCGTATACGACTCCGATATCTACCGCGCAGCCGCGGATCCTAAGATCATTGTAGAGGATATTCTCCATGATGTGGGTCATTTCCTGCTGCCGAAAGCCGATGCGGGCATTTCTGAGCCCGATATCGTCGCAGTAATACTTGTTGGGATAGTCGAAGTAATCCTTGCCCCTCACGTCGAAGCGTTTGCATTCCTCAAACAGATAAGCATCAGCCAGATGCCCTATGTAGGCCTTGACGGTATTGGGAGCCACCGTATTGTTCCCGTTCAGCTTCTGCCGGGAATTCAGGGAATTCGCAATATTGTTGGGATTGGTCAGCGATCCTACGGATGAGCAGAGCAAATCCAGCGTGGCGGACAGCACGTCTTCCCGTTTTACTTTTTTACGTTCGATGATGTCCCGGAGGTAGACTTCCGAGAAAAGCGACTGTAAATACTCCATTTTGGAGGTTTCATCCGGTCTCGAGAGGATCAGAGGCAGACCGCCGTAGAAGGCGTAGTCATCAAAAGCATCGGACTTATCGCCCCCGGTAAATGCGTAATACTCCGAAAAACTGAGCGGATGCACCCGGATCTCATCGCTGCGCCCGCGGAATTCCGTGAGGATATCACTGGAAAGCATTTTTGAATTGCTGCCGGTCACGTAGATGTCCAGGTTGGGGAGCGAGTTCAGGTCGTTCAGAGCATCATAAAAGGTGATGGCCTTCCCGCCCGGATTGTAGGGATTGGGCACTTCGTCGGACAGCTGGATCTCATCGACGAACAGATAAAACGGATCAGGATGGCCTTCTGTGCGGCTGCGGACCGTCCGGGCGAGTTCCAGCGGATCCCGGTAGCGGATATCCCGGGCCAGATCCAGTTCAAAGGACAGGATATGGTCTTCGGGGACGCCTTCGGTCAACAGATAGTTCTTGAAGATCGTCCGAAGCAGGTAGGATTTGCCGCACCGGCGGATGCCGGTGATCACCTTGACCTGTCCGTCCCACATATAGGAAATGATTTTTCTTAAATACCGGTCGCGTCTGATCTCCATGGGTGCCTCCCGTTATCTTTCCGTCGGATGATCGTGAATGCTTTTCAGGAGATATTATACGGGATTTCTGCCGGTTGTCAACACTTCCGTTGAGAAGTTGGCAAATATGTTAGCCAAGTTCTCAACGGGAGAACCGGAAAAAGACTGCGCGTCGCGGCCATGGCCGCAATGCGCAGTGAGATGTCCCCTTTTTTACCAGATCGAGATCCTCTTTTCCGGGGCGATGTACATCCCGTCGGTGGGCTGCACGTCGAAGGCTTCATACCACTCGGAGAAGTTGCGCGGCGCCATATTGGCGCGCAGTTCGCCGGGCGAGTGCACGTCGTTGTTCAGAAGCAGCAGGATGTATTCCTCCTTGGCCTTCATGCACCAGACGCGGGCCCAGTTGATGAAGAACGCCCGGAAATCCGGCTCATCCAGCGTGTGCATGATCTCCAGCGCCACGCCCAGGCCGCCGTTGTCGGCGATGTTCTCGCTCACGACGAGCTCGCCGCTTACCTTTCCGCCGTGGAAGGGGATCCCGTCGAACTGCTCGATCATGTCCTTCGTCAGCAGACGGAAGGCCTCGTAGTCGGACTCGGTCCACCAGTTGGCCAGGTTGCCGTTTTCGTCGAACTTGGCGCCGTTGTTGTCGAAGGCGTGCGAGATCTCGTGGCCGATCACCGCGCCGATGCCGCCCAGGTTCTCGCTGACGCTCTGACGGATGCTGTAGAACGGTTTCTGCAGGATGGCGGCCGGGAAGGTGATGTCGTTCACGAAGGGATTGTAGGACGCGTTGACCATGTGGCCCGGCATGCCCCAGATGCTGCGGTCGACCGGCTCGTACAGGCGGCTGAGGATGTATTTTCGGCGGATCCGCGACAGCTTCGTCATGGCCTCGTAGTACGAGTCGCCCTCGTCGAAGACCATCGTCGACCAGAAGGGATGCACCGCGTCCGGATAGCCCATCTTGACCGTGATCGTCGACAGCTTCAGGATGGCCTTTTCCTTGGTGGCGGGAGAAAGGAAGCGGTTCTTTTCGATGCGCAGCTGATAGGTCGCGATGATCTTGCGGACCAGTTCGACCACGTCCTTCTTGGCTTCCTCGCCGAAGTAGGTGCGGCCGTAGTAGACGCCGACCGGTTCGGAGTAGCAGCGGGAGGCCACCTGATAGGCGCGCTTTTCGGGGGCGGGATCGGACGCGACGCCCATCAGGGCGCGGCGGAAGGTGGAGCCGATAGCGTACAGTTCCTCGGACAGCAGGGCCGTGCTGTCCAGCAGCGTGCGCACGTAGCACCAGTGCACGTACAGGGGGAAGGTCTCCTCCGAGAAATAGCCGCTCATCTCGCGGATGGCGCGGGGATCGTTCACGATCACTTTCTCCGGGAGGCGGCCGTCATAGAGGTCGGCAAGGATCTTCTTCAGATCCAGCGGGCACAGGCAGGCAGCCGCTTCGTCCGTCGGCATGGGGTTGTAGGCGGCGGTGTAATCGGCCCACTCCAGCTGGCTCTTGACCTTCTGCGCGATCAGGGCGTCGAAGGCGAGGGTGTCGGCCAGATACTGCGCCTGCTCCTCTTCGGTAAGCGGGGCAAAGCGGAGCGCGGCGGCGGCCATGCCGGAGAAGATCTGCAGCATCTGCGGACCCGCGGGGTTCTCTTTCGCGTAGTAGGCCGTGTCCGGCAGGATGATGTCCGGGCCGGTGATGTTGAAGGCGTGGTGCAGCGCGTCCTTCATGTCGGTATCCGCCGACATACGGACCGGCAGACGGATGCCGTCCTCCAGGAAGGCGGCGGCCGCATCGTTCAGATCGGCCGGGGTCCTGAGCGCGCGGATGCGCTCCAGCAGGGGCAGGACCGGGGCGATGCCGGCGGCGTTGCGGGCCTCGGAGTCGAGCGCCTTGCGGTACAGGCTGACCGCATACTTCATCTCGGGGATCTCGCTCGTCTTTTCGCCGGCGGCAAAGGCCCGGAATTCCGTCATCATCAGTTTTTCTACGTTCTGGTCAAGCTCCGCGAAGCCGCCCGTCGTGGGCCGGTCCTCCGGGATCACGGCAGTCTTCAGCCATTCGCCGTTCACTGCCTGGAAAAGGTCGTCCTGAATCCTTACAGTCGTTTCACTCATGGGTCTAGCTCCTTTGATGGAAAAGCATTTTGTTCATTATGCCACAGAAACGGAGGCGTTTCAAGCGGAGAGGAGGAAAACCCCCGGCTTTGGGGAAACGCCTCCCGGTCTTGACAAAACCGGGGCTTTCGGTAACAATGGACGGCGGGGCCCGCACCGGCGGCTGCGCCTGCGGCAGACGGCCGGCAGGGCGGCAGGCGCGGCGGACGCAAAGCCCCGGAAGCTTTTTGACAGGGAAGGAGAAAGGGATGCGGATCTATGTCATTCGTCACGGGGAGACCGATCTCAACGTGCGGGGTGTCCTGCAGGGATGGCTCGATGCGCCGCTAAATGACAGCGGAAGACTGCTGGCGGGCATCACCGGGCGCGCCCTGCGTGGCGTCCGTTTCGACGGCTGCTTCTCGAGTCCGCTGCGGCGCGCGCGGGAGACGGCCGAGACCGTGCTCTACGAGAGCGCCAATCCCGTGCCCATCGTCACGGACGAGCGTCTGAAGGAGATCTTCTTCGGCGACCGGGATGGGAGCCGGATGACGCCGGAAGAGGCGCAGCGCTTTTTCACCGATCCTTTTTCGGCCGGAAGATTCCCGGGCGGCGAGGGCGTGCCCGACGTCTGCGCCCGCACGCAGGCTTTCCTGGCGGAGCTGACCGCGCGGGACGACGGGAAAACGTATCTGGTGTCAACGCACGGCTGCGCGATGCGGGCCATGCTGAACCGGCTGTACGACGATCCCCGGGATTACTGGCACGGGCACGTGCCGTACAACTGCTCGGTGACCGTCGTGGAGGCGGAGGGCGGCCGGGCGCGCATCGCACAGGACGACCGGATCTTTTATGACGCGAAGTATATCGTGGACCGGTACAAATTGAGGAATCTTTCCTTGAAATAACAGGCGGTCCTGTGGTAAAATAACAATTCAGGCCGGAAGGCTTTTTTACAGAAAGGGGGATCCCCATGAATACCGAACGTTGCTTCCGCGCAGACAGCGCGCGGGATAATCTGGTAGCAGCCATCCGCGAGCTGGCCCGCACGCAGGGCTTTGACAAAGTGGCCTTAGGCATCTCCGGCGGGAAAGACTCGACGGTGACGGCGGCGCTCTGCGCCCGCGCGCTGGGTCCGGAGAACGTCTGGGGCGTGATGATGCCCGACGGCCTGCAGAAGGACATCGGCGACAGCCGGCGCGTCTGCGAGGCGCTGGGGATCCGGCACCGCACCGTGAACATCGGCGGCATCCACACGGCGCTGCGCGCGGTGACCGATCAGACGGCCGTCACCGCGGAGAACGGGGAGTTTGAGATCCCCGCCAGCCGTGAAAGCGATATCAACGTAGGCCCGCGCCTGCGCATGACCGTGCTGCGCTATATCGCGCAGGCGGTGGGCGCCCGCGTGGCCGGCACCGGCAATCTCTCCGAGGCGACTGTCGGATACTGCACCAAGGACGGGGACACTTCCTGCGACTTCTCGGTGCTCGGCGCGCTGACCAGCCTGGAAGTCGTAGCCGTCGGCCTGACCATGGACGAGATCCCGCGGGATTTGGTGGTCAAGACGCCGACCGACGGGCTTTCCGGCATGAGCGACGAGGAAAAACTCGGCCTGCGCTACGCCGATATCCACGCCTACATCCGGCTGGGCAGCTGCGGAAACGAAGAGACCGACCGGAAGATCGCCCGGAAAGAGGCGGCGAACATGCACAAGCGCCGCATGCCGCTCATCCTCGACCCTTTTGCGAAAGCCGGGGCGCGGGCATGAGAAGACTGCTGGCATTTTTCGGGGCGTTCAACCCGCCCACGGTCGCGCATCTCGAGCTCGCCCGCTTCGCGGCGGAGAAGACCGGCCGCGACGGGGTGATTTTCGTGCCCTCGCAGACGTCCTACATCTACGGCGAGCAGGGCAAGGACTTTGCCTTTTCCGACGCCGAGCGTCTGGCCATGCTGCGCGCCGCCGCCCGGACGCGCCCCTGGATGAGCGTGACCGGCTGGGAACTGGAGCAGGAAACGCAGCCGCGCACCTACCGCACGCTCTGCCACCTGCGCGAAGAAGGGATCGAGGCCTCGCTCCTCTTCGGATCGGACAAGCTGGGCGAACTGGAGAGCATCTGGTTCAGGCCCGAAGCGATCGCGGAGGAGTTCGGCATCGTCTGCATGACCCGCGGGAGCGACGACTGCAAGAAGATGATCGAAGAAGACCCCTTCCTGCGGAAGCTTTCCCCGTACATCACGGTCGTCCGGACGCCGCGCAGCTACCGGAACGTCTCGTCCACGGGCATCCGGCAGAAGCTGAAGAAGATCATCAAGACCGAAAAGGAACTGGAACGCATGGTTCCGGAAGAGATACTGCCGCAGCTGTGCGGCCCGGGCGGAAGTCTGCCCACGATACAGACTCTGAGGAGGGACAACCAATGAAATTCGACCCCATCGTCATCTCGCTGCTGGACACGGACCTTTACAAGTTCAACATGGACCAGGTGATCTTCCACAAACATACGGATCTGAGCGGCGAATACTACTTCCGCTGCCGCAACCAGGGCATCGTCTTCACACAGGAGATGTTCGAAGAGATCAACGCCCAGATCGACTGGCTCTGCCGCCTCCGCTTCCGCAAGGAAGAACTGGACTATCTGCGCTCCATCCGCTTCATCAAGGACGACTATGTGGAATTCCTGCGGCTGTGGCACCCCATCCGCGACTATGTGGAGACCTCCCTGTCGGACGACGGCCAGCTGCACATCGTCGTGCGCGGCCCGCTGTTCTCGGCCATGCAGTTCGAGATCTATCTGCTCGAGATCGTGAACGAAGTGTATTTCCGCATGAAATACGACTATGACAAGCTGCTCGAGTCCGCCCGCGAGCGTCTGGATGCCAAGATCCGCGCCTTCAACGACGGCACATACACCTTCTCCTTTGCCGAATTCGGCTGCCGCCGGCGCCTCTCCCGCGAGTGGGAGGACGTGGTGGTCCGCCGTTTCGCGGCCGAGACCAAAAACTGCGTGGGCACCTCCAACGTATATCTGGCCCGCAAGTA
>JAGDDE010000076.1 GCA_017958185.1 Lachnospiraceae bacterium
GCTCCGGACCGGGCGCCATTTCCAGGAAATGCTCCAGGAAGGTCTGCACGCCGAAGTTGGTCAGGGCCGAGCCGAAAAAGACCGGGCTCTGTTCGCCGCGCAGCACCGCGTCCATATCCAGTTCCGCCAGCGCGTCCAGCATCTCCAGATCGTCTGCGAGGCGGTCCATATACTGGCCGCCGATCTTTTCGCGGGTCGAAGGCGCCTGCGGGTCCAGATGCTGCGTCTCGATGGCGTGCTGCCCGGCGTCCGCCGCCGTAAAGGTGGTGATCACTGCGCGGTCGCGCTCATAGATGCCCCGGAACGTCTTGCCGGAGCTCAGCGGCCAGTTGACGGGGCAGGTCGCGATCCCCAGCACCCGCTCGATATCGTCCAGCAGCTCGAAGGGATCCTTCGCCTCCCGGTCCATTTTGTTGATGAACGTGAAAATGGGGATATGCCGCATCACGCAGACCTTGAAAAGCTTGATGGTCTGCGCTTCCACGCCTTTGGAGGCGTCGATCACCATGACCGCCGAGTCGGCCGCCATCAGGGTGCGGTAGGTATCCTCCGAAAAGTCCTGGTGGCCGGGCGTATCCAGGATATTCACGCACTTTCCGTCATACTGAAACTGCAGCACGGAAGACGTCACGGAGATCCCTCTCTCCTTTTCGATCTCCATCCAGTCCGAGACCGCGTGGCGGGCCGTCTTGCGGCCTTTGACGGAGCCGGCCAGATTGATGGCGCCTCCGTAGAGGAGGAACTTCTCCGTCAGAGTGGTCTTGCCCGCATCGGGGTGGGATATGATGGCGAACGTCCGCCGCCGGCTGATTTCTTCCTGTAAAGTCATAGGCTCTCCTGTTTTCCGGGATCCGTACACAAGAACGGGGCCTTCCGGCCCCCGCACGGTCCACATATAGTATAACGGCGCCGGGCGGCTTTCGTCAAGGGGGACGGGGGCCATCCGTCAAAAATGTGCCGTCTTCTGCTCCGGCTTTTTCGCGCGGCCCTGCAAAAGAGGCTTCTTTGCCCTTGCATTTTCCGAAAACATCTGTCACAATAGAGGCAGTGCGGAGGAAAGGCCTTTCTCCGTCGATTTTTCGCGAGGTATTCCATGATCACAGTCAGCAATGTAACGGTCCGTTTCGGCAAGGCGCCCCTCTTCGAGGACGTCAATGTTAAGTTCGTGCCCGGCCAGTGCTACGGGCTCATCGGCGCCAACGGCGCCGGCAAATCCACCTTTCTGAAAGTCCTGACAGGCGAACTGGAACCGAACAAGGGCGACGTTTTCATCACGCCCGGCGAACGGCTCTCCGTGCTGAAGCAGGACCATTTCGCCTACGACGAGCATCCGGTGCTGGAGACCGTCATGCTGGGCAATCCCCGCCTCATCGAAGTCATGAAAGAAAAAGACGCCCTCTACATGAAAGAGGACTTCACGGAAGAAGACGGGATCCGCGCCAGCGAGCTGGAAGGCGAATTTGCCTCCATGAACGGCTGGGAAGCCGAATCCGACGCCGCCTCCCTGCTGAACGGCCTGGGCATCGAGCCGGAGCTCCATGACAAACTGATGAAGGAGCTGACCGGCGCGGAAAAGGTCAAGGTGCTGCTGGCGCAGGCGCTTTTCGGCAACCCCGATATCCTGCTCATGGACGAGCCGACCAACCATCTGGATCTGGCCGCCATCGCCTGGCTGGAAGAATTCCTGATCAACTTTGAAAACACGGTCATCGTCGTCTCCCACGACCGCTACTTCCTGAACAAAGTCTGCACCATGATCGCAGACATCGACTACAACAAGATCCAGCTCTACGCCGGCAACTACGACTTCTGGTACGAATCCAGCCAGCTGCGCATCCGCCAGATGAAAGAGGCCAACAAGAAGAAAGAGGAGCAGATCAAGGAACTCCAGGAGTTCATCCAGCGCTTCTCTGCGAACGCTTCCAAGTCCAAGCAGGCCACGAGCCGCAAGCGCGCGCTGGAAAAGATCCAGCTGGACGACATCCGTCCCTCCAGCCGCAAATACCCCTACATCGACTTCCGCCCGGACCGCGCCATCGGCAACGAGGTGCTCACGGTCAGCCACCTGTCCAAGACCGTGGACGGCGTAAAAGTGCTGGACGACATCTCATTCGTCGTTGGCCGGGAAGACAAGATCGCCTTCGTCGGCTCCGACGAACTGGCCAAGACCACGCTCTTCCAGATCCTCATGGGCGAGCTGGAGCCGGACAGCGGCTCCTACAAGTGGGGCGTGACCACCTCTCAGGCGTATTTCCCCAAGGACAGCTCGGCCGAATTCGCCAGCGACCTGACCATCACCGAATGGCTGACCGGCTACTCTCCCATCAAGGATATGACCTACGTGCGCGGGTTCCTGGGCCGCATGCTCTTTGCCGGCGACGACGGCATAAAGAAGCTGAACGTGCTTTCCGGCGGCGAGCGCGTGCGCTGCATGTTCTCCAAGATGATGATCTCCGGCGCGAACGTGCTGGTCTTCGACGAGCCGACCAACCATCTGGACATGGAATCCATCACCGCCCTGAACAACGGCATGACCCGCTTCCCGGGCGTGATCCTCTTCGCCTCCCGCGACCATCAGATCGTCCAGACGACCGCGAACCGCATCATCGAAATCGTGAGCGGCCGCATCATCGACAAGATCACCACCTACGACGAATACCTGGCCGACGACGTCTCCGCCATGAAGCGCATGGTCTACAACGCCGGCACCGAAGACAACTGAGCGCCCCGCTCGCCGATACACACAAACAGGACCTCCTCCGGCCGGGAGAGGTCCTGTTCTTTTTGTCTGAATGTATCTGTAAGTCCTTCGGACGGCGTCGCGCCGGCTCCTAAGCCTTTCAGACCTGTGCGGGCTGTTCCTGTTCCGCGGGGATCTCTTTCGCTTCGGAGATCTCGGCGCCGTAGCGGCAGAACAGCGAAAGCACGATCAGCATGATGCCGATCCCCGCCGAGGCATACCCGTCAAAGTTCACCTCCCCGATCTCCGGGACAGCGGCGCGGGCGATGGCGATGCCGATGGCGCAGAGGATCACTGCGGCGACCGGGACCGCTATGCTCAGGATGCCCAGCCTCATGAGTTCTTTGGAACCGCGCAGGGTGAACGGGGTGCCGTCGACCAGTTCCCGGGCAAAATAGTGCTCCGCGAACTTGCATAGGACCGCCTCGGCCGCGCAAAGCACCAGGCCGGCGCTCATCGCGGCATAGACGGTCGGCACCGACATGCCGGAATTTTCGGCGATCAGACCGTGGAGCGTGACTCCGCCGATCTGCACGGCCCCAATCCCGAAGGCCAGGCTGAGGATGCCGGCGATGCAGAAGCAGAAACCGACGATGCAGAAGACAAAGATGACCGCACTGAGGATCTTGCCGATCTTGGCGAGGACCTGAATGATTTTCAGAGTATTCATATGACCTCCTCCGGCCGCCCGATAAACATAAATTGAGGCGTCCGTCATTTTTCGATGGTCATTATACTCTCTTCCTCTGGCTTGTCAACCCGCCGGCCCGGGGGACGGCCCCGCTCCGTTTTCTCTGCCTCCCACAGCAAAGGCCCTCCTTTCAGGGCACGCTGCCCCGTCTATTCCTCCAGCCCAAACAGCTCCGCTTCCTCGGCCCACACCGGGTCCCGCTTTGTGCCGCTCTGGCGGCTCCCGCAGGCAGGGCAGGTGTCCGTTTTCCGGCTCTGCGTATGCCCGCAGGCGGAGCAC
>JAGDDE010000077.1 GCA_017958185.1 Lachnospiraceae bacterium
GCCAGCGCCAGGGCGAACTGCAGCTGGGACAGCCGGAACGCTTCATCCGCTTCGCGCTGCACGGTGTTCTTTGCGGTGATGCCTTCCATCATATCCCGGAAAACCGGGACCTCGATCACTGCGGGCCCCTCCGGTCCCTGAATAGGCACCGCCGGCTGCGAAAGATCCTGCGACGTCTTTTCCGTCCCCAGGGCCACCGCCGGCTGCGTCGGTCCGCTCTGCCGCCGGACGCCCTGCCATACGCCGATCCCGATGATCAGTGCCAGGACTGCCGCCGCCGACAGCACGGCGGTCAGGATCTTCGCGCGTCTGTTCCTTCTGCTCTGCCGCTCGCGGCACGCATGCTCGTATTTGCCGCTCACCGCTTCCAGGAATTCCTTATCGCTTCTCATTTTCGTTCCTCCTTATCGTCTTCCATTTCTCTCCTCAGCGCTTTTCTGGCTCTGTAGAGCAGGCTTTCGGCCTGACGGCGGGTGATCCCCATGATCCGGCCGATCTCAGCGGCCGACAGGTCCTCGCCGCTGCTCAGCCAGAGGACCTGCGTATACTCTCTCTTCAGCCGCTGCATGGCCAGGTACATCTCTTCCCAGAATTCCTTCCGAAGGAGCATCTCTTCGGTCCCCTCGCCGGGCGTTTCCGGCAGATCGTCCCGGTCTCCAGCCGGGATCATGCGGGCTTCCCGCTTCAGATGATTGACCGCCAGATGGCGGGCGACCGTGAACAGCCAGGCTTTCCGCGCTCTCTCATCGGGAAACGACGGCTTCTTCTGCATCAGGATCACAAAACAGTCTTCGGCCAGATCTTCCGCTGTATCGTAGTTTTTGACGATCCCGTTGAGATAGAGGACCAGGCCGGGTCTCAGCTCGCCGATCAGCTTTTCCAGAACCGCTGATTCTTCGGAAGTCAGTGCGAAAGTTTCCCGGGATTCTTTTTTCATACCGACTTCTCCTTTCCGGCCGGGAGAAGTGTCTCTCCCGTGCTTTCACTCATAAAACAATCCGAAAGACGAAAATGCACGCTCTCCGTTCCGTTTTTTTTTGCGCAGACCGGTCTCTTCGTATGCGTTCTGCCTCCGGGCTGATTCTACCACGCCGAATGGAACTTTTGTCAATCGGGATGCCGCCCTGCGGTTCGGTTTTCCCCTGCGGGCCTGTCGTGCGGAAAGAACGCCGCTCTTCCCGCACAAAACAGCCCCCGGCTCTTGATGATCCGGCTGCGATGTGATATCCTCCGCTTATACAGACAGTTGACGGCCAAAGACCCTGCCGGGACGATCGCGCCGGCGGTCATGATCCGCTGCGACGCCCGGCGGCAAAGCGGCAGTTTTGCGCAGGAAGCTTTGAAACGAAGGAGAACAACGATGGCATCCACCAAAGAATACCTGGCGTTTATCCTGGACCAGCTGTCGGAGCTGGACGGGATCCGCTGCAGACCGATGATGGGGGAATACCTCCTCTATTATCGCGGCAGGCTCATCGGCGGGATCTATGACGACCGCTTTCTGGTGAAACCGACCCCCTCCGCCAGGGCCATGATGCCGGAAGCCGCAGCGGAGCTCCCCTACGAAGGCGCCAGAGAGATGCTGGCCGTAGAGGAGGTCGACGACCGGGACTTTCTGCGGGCTCTGCTGGAAGCCATGTACGACGAGCTCCCGGAGCCGAAGAAAAAGAAATAGGCAGAGACCGGGGACTGCGGTCCCTCTTCCCGGGCGAGGGCGGTATGCCGGGCTGCCGGGAAAGCTCAACAAGGAGGTGCACACGATGCCGGCTCCATTCTCGGCACAGGATGTATACGATGCCTACGCCCGCATCCGGGATCTGATCTACTGCACACCGCTGGAAGAATCGATCTGTCTCGGCGGGAGTGGGCGGCGGTATTTCTTTAAACTGGAATGCGCGCAGACAGTCAAAAGCTTCAAGATCCGCGGCGCCCTGAGCAAAATGACCACGCTTGGCCCGGAGCAGCGCCGGCGCGGCGTCGCCACGGTCTCCTCCGGCAACCACGGCGCGGCGGTCAGCTGCGCCGCCGGGCTGCTGGGCATCCCGAACGCGGTCATCATCGTCCCCGAGGCGACGCCGCAGGCCAAGGTGGACAGGATCCGCTTTTACGGCGGCAGTGTGCTGCTCATGGGCAGAGATTACAATGAGGCGCATGCGCTCGGCTCGGCCTATATCGCCGCGCACGGGCTCACCTATATCGACCCGTACTACGACGACCCGAAGATCTACGGCGGACAGGGGACGATTTCGCTGGAGATCCTCCGGCAGAACCCCGGGATCGACACGATCGTATGCCCCATCGGCGGAGGCGGACTGATCACCGGCATCGCCGTGGCGGCAAAAGCCCTGAGCCCCGATATCCGCATCATCGGCGTACAGACCGAGGTCTGCCCCGCCATGATCGCCGCGCTGCGCGATCATGTGCTGTACGAAGAGTATCCCGTCACAGGCCCTTCGGTCTGCGACGCGCTGACCGGCGGCGTCGGCGCTCTGAGCTTCTCGATGCTCGGAGATCTTGCGACCGACGTGCTGGCGGTAAAGGAGACCTCCGTCCGGGAGGCCGTCCGGCACATGGTCCTGAAGGAAAAGACCGTCGTCGAGGGAGGCGGCGCGGCCGCTCTGGCGGCCGTCCTGGAGCAGCCCGAACGCGTGGGCGGCAAAAACGTCGCGCTCGTCATGAGCGGCGGCAACATCGACGGCGCGCTGCTGCAGGAGATCCTGGCCGCTGCGCCTTCGGCGGCGGAAAACAGAAAGAGAGACTGACGATGACCTCACAAACGATCACGGACGAACTGTTCGGGCTTCGGGATCCCGCCTATGCCGCGATGCAGATCCGCATCCTGCCGACCGTCGCGCCGGAACGGATCATCGGCGTGCGCACGCCGCAGCTGCGCGCTCTGGCGCGCGATCTGATCAAAAGCGGCGGCGCCCCCGCCTTCCTGGCGCAGCTCCCGCACCGGTATTTCGACGAAGATCAGCTGCACGCCTTTGTGGTATCGGAAGAGAAGGACTTTGACCGCTGTCTGGAAAAAGTCGAAGGCTTCCTGCCGTTCATCGATAACTGGGCGACCTGCGACCAGCTTTCTCCCGCGGCCTTTAAAAAGACCCCCGAAAAGCTGCTCCCGCCGATCGAGCGGTGGCTTGGGTCGGACCGGGTCTATACCGTACGCTTTGCCGTCGGGATGCTGATGCAGCACTTTCTGGATGAGCGCTTCGACCGGCGCTATGCCGATATGGCGGCAGCCGTCCGCTCGGACGAATACTATGTCCGGATGATGGTCGCCTGGTATTTTGCCACGGCCCTGGCCAAACAGTATCCGTCCGTCCTGCCCTATCTGGAGGAAAGGCGCCTCGACCGGTGGACGCACAACAAAGCGATCCAAAAGAGCCTGGAAAGCCTGCGGATCCCGCCGGAACGGAAAGCCCGTCTGAGATCCCTGAAAATCTGACTGCCGCACCGTCCGTAAGACCGGGTCCTTCCCGCGGCGGATGGATGCCCGCCAGCCGGTCCCGAAGGACCGGTTTTTTTGCGTTTTTATGTGGACAATCCCGGCAAAAAAGAGTATCATCAAGGGTGAGCGAACCTTACGGAGGACGACACATATGACGCATTGTTATCTCGGCATCGATCTCGGCACGAGCGCTGTCAAGCTGCTTCTGGCAGAGGCTGACGGCACGATCCGGGGCACGGTGACCAAAGAATATCCCCTCAGTTTCCCGCACCCGGGATGGAGCGAACAGGACCCCGCGGACTGGTGGTCCGCCGTCCGGGAAGGGATCCCGGAACTGCTCGGCGCCTGCGGCGGGTGCACCGTCGACGGGATCGGCGCGGGCGGCCAGATGCACGGCCTCGTGGCGCTCGATGAGAACGACGAAGTGATCCGTCCGGCCATCCTCTGGAATGACGGGCGCACCGCCGAAGAGACGGAGTGGCTCAACACCGTGATCGGCAAGGAAAAACTGTCGGCACTGACAGCCAATATCGCCTTTGCCGGCTTCACGGCGCCCAAGCTCCTCTGGATGAAAAAGCATGAGCCGGAAAACTTCGCGCGCATCCGGAAGATCATGCTGCCGAAAGACTACATCAACTACCGGCTGACCGGCGTCCACGCCTGCGACTATTCCGACGCCAGCGGCATGCTGCTTTTGGACGTGGAACACAAATGCTGGTCGCAGGAGATGCTGGACATCTGCCATGTGTCCCGGGAACAGATGCCGCAGCTGTTTGAAAGCAGCGACGTCATCGGCACGCTGCTTCCCCCGGTCGCAAAGTCTCTGGGGCTTTCCCCGAAGGTCCGCGTCGTCGCGGGCGCGGGCGACAACGCCGCAGCCGCCGTCGGCACCGGCACGGTGGGCGACGGCGCGTGCAACATCAGCCTGGGCACCTCGGGGACGATCTTCATTTCGTCGGAGTCTTTCGGCGTCGACCCGAATAACGCGCTGCATGCCTTCGCGCATGCGGACGGCAGCTATCACCTCATGGGCTGCATGCTCTCCGCGGCAAGCTGCAACAAATGGTTCTGCGACGGGATCCTGCGGACCCGCGACTATGCGGCCGAGCAGGCCGGCATCCTCGACGGGGCGCTCGGCAGGAACAAGGTGTTTTTCCTGCCCTATCTCATGGGCGAACGCAGCCCCATCAACGACACAAACGCGCGCGGCATGTTCATCGGGATGAGCATGGACACCGGCCGCGCCGACCTGGTCCAGGCCGTGCTGGAGGGCGTAGCCTTCGCGATCCGGGACAGTTTTGAGGTCGCCCTCTCTCTCGGCATCCCCGTGACCCGCTCGCGCATCTGCGGCGGAGGCGCGCGGAGCCCGCTGTGGAGAAAGATCATCGCCAACGTCCTCGGCATCCCGCTCGACGTGCCCCAGACCGAGGAAGGGCCCGGCTACGGCGCCGCCATGCTGGCCATGGTGGGATGCGGCCGCTATAAGAACGTGAAGGACTGCGCTGCCGCCCTGATCCGCACGACCGAAACGGTCCTGCCCGATCCCGCGATCGCGCGCCGCTACGAAGAACGCTACCAAAAATTCCGGAACCTGTACCCTGCCGTACGGGGACTGTTCCGAACGATCAAATAAAGGAGACCCGCACCATGAAAGAATTCTTCAAGAAGATCCCCGCCATCCGGTATGAGGGACCGGCATCCCAGAACCCCTTTGCTTTCCGCTTCTACGATCCGGACCGCGTCATTCTCGGCAAACCCATGAGCGAGCATCTGCCCTTCACCATGGCCTGGTGGCACAACCTCTGCGCCGCCGGTACCGACATGTTCGGCAGAGACACCGCGGACAAGTCGTTCGGCGCGGAAAAGGGCACCATGGAACACGCGAAAGCCAAGGTGGACGCCGGCTTTGAGTTCATGAAGAAGCTGGGCATCCGGTATTTCTGCTTCCACGACGTCGATCTCGTGCCGGAAGCCGATGATATCAAGGAGACGAACGCCCGTCTGGACGAGATCTCCGACTATATCCTGAAAAAAATGAAGGGCACGGACATCCGCTGCCTGTGGGGCACCGCCAACATGTTCGGCAATCCGCGCTTCATGAACGGCGCGGGCAGCTCCAACTCCGCCGACGTCTTCTGCTTTGCCGCCGCGCAGATCAAGAAGGCTCTGGACCTCACCGTCAAACTGGGCGGCCGCGGCTACGTCTTCTGGGGCGGCCGCGAGGGCTACGAGACGCTGCTGAACACCGACGTAAAGTTCGAGCAGGAAAACATCGCCCGCCTGATGCATCTGGCGGTGGACTACGGCCGCAGCATCGGCTTTACCGGCGACTTCTATATCGAGCCCAAACCCAAGGAGCCCATGAAGCACCAGTACGACTTCGATGCCGCCACGGCGATCGGCTTCCTGCGCCAGTACGGTCTGGACAGGGATTTCAAGCTCAACATCGAAGCCAACCATGCCACGCTGGCCGGCCACACCTTCCAGCACGACCTGCGCATCTCCGCCATCAACGGGATGCTGGGCTCCATCGACGCCAACCAGGGCGATCTGCTGCTGGGCTGGGATACCGACGAGTTCCCCTTCAACGTCTATGAAGCCACGATGTGCATGTACGAGGTCCTGAAGAACGGCGGTCTGACCGGCGGATTCAATTTCGATTCCAAGACGCGCCGGCCGAGCTATACCTTCGAAGACATGTTCCACGCCTATATCCTCGGCATGGATACCTTCGCGCTGGGACTGATCAAGGCCGCGCAGCTGATCGAGGACGGCCGTCTGGATCAGTTCGTGAGCGAGCGATACGCCAGCTACCGGACCGGTATCGGCAAGAAGATCCTGGACGGCAAGGTGACCCTGGCCGATCTGGCGGCCTACGCCGACAAGATGGGAGCGCCGAAGCTCCCCGGCAGCGGCCGTCAGGAGTATCTGGAGAGCATCGTCAACGCCGTGCTCTTCGGCTGAATACCTCCGGAGGCCCCTTTCGCCTTCCGCCCTGTGCCGCAGCCGCCGCACGCCTTTAAAGCCGGGGAAAAAGACTTTGACCCCGGCTTCTTTTTTATGTTACAATGTAGAAAATCTCAGGGCTCAGAAAGGGTTTGCCGATGAAATTACTGTGGAGACTTAGCAAAGAAGCGATCCGCTACCGGACACTGTACGTTATCGCGATCCTGGCGACGCTGGGCCTGACCTTCGTGAATCTGGCCGCCCCGCGGGTGCTCTCCTCCATGACGGGCATCGTCCGCACGGGCGTGACGCAGGAAGGGCTCGGGCAGATCGGCACGCTGACCGTCATCCTCGTCGTACTGTATCTGCTGCGCGTGGCCTTCCGCTTCATGAGCAACTACATGGCGCATAAGGCGGCCTGGTATCTGGTGGGCGATTTGCGTACCAAGACCTACGACAAACTGGAGCGCATGCATCTGGGATACTTCCACGACAAACAGACCGGCGATCTGATGAGCCGCGTCGTGAACGACACCCGCGATTTTGAACTGCTCTACGCCCACATCATCCCCGAAACGATCACCAATGCGGTCACCTTTCTGGGCGCGCTGATCATCCTGCTGACCATCAACGTCAAACTCGCGCTCATCACCTGCGCGCCGATCCCCCTGATCCTGCTCTCGGGCGTCATCTTCTCAAAAAAGGTCCGCCCGTATTTCCGCGTCTCCCAGAAAAAGATGGGCGAGCTGAACGGCAAGCTCCAGGACAACCTCTCCGGGATCCATGAGATCCAGTCCTTCGGCCGGGAGGAGTACGAGACCGGCCGTGTGGACGAAAAGAACTTCGACCATGTGAAAGCCATGCTGCGGGCGCTCAAGATCAGCGCGGTCTTTCATCCCTCCGTAGAGTTCATCTCCTCGGTGGGGACGATCCTGGTCGTGGGCGTGGGCGGACTGCTCGCCTACCGGGACGGGCTGCAGGTCGAAGATATCGTGGCCTTCCTTCTGTACCTGAGCCTGTTTTACGCGCCGGTCACCGGACTGGCCAATCTTCTGGAAAACATGCAGCAGTCCATGGCCGGCGCCGAGCGTGTCATGGCCATCCTGGACGCTCCCTGCGAGATACAGGACCGGCCCGGCGCCCGGGATCTGCAGGATGTCCGGGGCGAGATCGCCTTCGAACACGTAAGTTTTTCGTATGTGGAGGGCATCCCCGTGCTGAAGGACGTCTCGTTCCGCTGCCGGCCCGGCCAGATGGTCGCGCTGGTGGGGCCGACCGGCGTCGGAAAGACCACGGTGACGCAGCTCATCTCCCGTTTCTACGAACCGCAGGAAGGCCGCATCCTGATAGACGGCCATGATCTGCAGGACGTGACCGTCGAGAGCCTGCGGCGCAATATCTCGACGGTGCTGCAGGATACGTTCCTGTTCAACGGCACGGTGGCGGAAAATATCAGCTACGCGCGGCCCGATGCCTCGGAGGAGGAGATCCGCGAAGCCGCCCGGGCCGCCGGGATCAGCGCGGAGATCGAGGCCATGCCCGACGGCTATGATTCGGTGGTCGGAGAACGCGGCGTGAAGCTCTCCGGCGGTCAGAAGCAGCGTATCGCCATCGCGCGGGCCATTCTGCGGCGCTCGCCGATCGTCGTGCTCGATGAGGCCACGGCGGCGGTCGACGTAGAGACCGAACGGCAGATCCAGAACGCCATCAACGGTCTGGCCGGCACGCGCACCGTCGTGGCCATCGCTCACCGGCTCTCCACCATCCGCCGCGCCGATCAGATCCTGGTCATCGAAGAAGGCCGCGTGGCGGAACGCGGCACCCACGAGGAACTGATGGCCCTCGGCGGAAGCTACGCCCGGATGAACGAAGTCCAGCAGGCGGCCGGCTACTGATCCGGCCCGGGCCCCGTATGCCGGAACTCCCGGACTGCGGCGGCTCCCGCTCCGGGAGGGATCCTGTTGATATTTCATGGCTTTTCGGTTATACTGCCGAAAAAGGACGTCCCGCCCGCTATGCCTGCGCGGCGGGGGAAAGGAGTCCCGTGAAAGAACTCAAAAAAAGCCGTCTTGCCAGCTTTCTCATCATTGCCGGCATCTATATCCTTGCCGTCTTTTTGGGGGCGTTTTTATATACGTCGCTGCCGTACGCTTCCTGGCTGAATCTGCTGCTGGCCGATATCGGCGCCACTGTCTTCACGTATTTTTTCAGCGTTCTCTTTGCCAACGCTTCCGTGTACGATCCCTACTGGAGTGTCCAGCCGATCGTGATCGTGACGGGCTTTGCCCTGGCGTATCCGATGGGCACGGCCCAGATCCTGCTGCTGGCTGCCGTCTGGATCTGGGGCCTGCGCCTCACGGCCAACTGGGCGCTCACCTTTTACGGGCTGGAGCACCAGGACTGGCGCTACACCATGCTGCGGGAAACAACGGGGGCGTTTTACCCTGTCGTCAACTTTTTAGGCATCCACCTGTTCCCCACGCTGGTCGTCTATGCCTGTGTCCTTCCCGCCGTCTTCGTGTTTGAGACAGGCGCACAGGCGACATTCCTCAGCGGAGTGTTTTTCGCGGTGAGTCTGGGCGCCGCCGTGCTGCAGTTCGTCTCGGACCGTCAGATGCTGGCTTTCCGGCGCTTAAAGACCGGCGGTCTGATCCGCACCGGCCTGTGGAAGTACTCCCGTCATCCGAATTACCTGGGCGAGATCCTGATGTGGTGGGGCGTTGCCGGACAGGCCGTCTGCGTGCTCCCGGATTCCTGGTGGATGATCCTCGGCGCCTCCGTCAACACGCTGATGTTCATCTTTATCAGCATCCCCATGGCCGACCGGCGCCAGAGCGCCAAGCCCGGCTATGAAGAATACGCCGCCCAGACCCGTATGCTGCTGCCCTTCCCCAGACGGTCCTGACCGAAGCGCAACAAGGGCCTGACGGACCGACGCGGCCGAGCGCATTCGTTCATTTTTACGGGGATCTATTTAAAAAATAGGCAAAATGAACGGCTGTCTTTCTTGACAGCCGTTCATTTTCGTTATATGATAAGGAAAAAGTGAACAGCGGTTCACAGAAACAGCGGAGAGTGACCGACATGGACAATCCAAACCAATTGAAACGGCGTCTCAATCCCATGCACGTTTGGGCCATCGCCTTCGGCTGCGTCATAGGCTGGGGATCCTTCATCAACCCGGGCAAAAAATTCCTGCCCAATTCCGGTGTGGCCGGCACAGCCATCGCTATGATCCTCGGGGCGCTGGTCATGATCATCATCGCGTTCTCCTACGCGTATATGGTCCCCAAGTATCCGAAAGCCGGCGGCGAATTCACCTTTACCAAGAACTGCTTCGGCAAAAACCTGGCATTCGTCTGCGGGTGGTTCCTGGTCGTCGCGTACCTGACCAACGTGCCCATGAACAGCACCGCCATCGGGCTCATCGTCGACGGTCTGGACGGGCCTGCGGATATCCTGAAGTGGGGCTTCCATTATTCCGTTGCCGGCTTCGATATCTATCTCGGCGAGATGCTGCTGGCTATGGCCATCCTGCTGCTGTTCGGCTATCTGAACATCATCGGCGTCCGGAAGGCCGCGATCGTGCAGACGGTGCTTTCTTCGCTGCTCGTAGTCTGTGTGTTCACGCTCTGCATGGCCGGCATCTTCAGCGCCAAAGCCAAAGGCGTCAATATGGAGCCGATCTGGGGCTTCGACAAGAGTGCGGCCATCGCCGCGGGAGCGACCACCGCGGAGATCGGGGCATACGCCCACAGCGGGACGGCCGGAGTCCTGTCCGCCATCCTTGCGACCTTCGCCATCGCGCCCTGGGCCTATGTGGGCTTTGACGCGATCCCCCAGGCCGCCGAGGAATTCAACTTCTCCTTCAAAAAAGTCTCCTTCATCATGATCATTGCGATCGTATTCGGTTGCTTCGTGTATACCAGCAACAACACCGTCGCGGCGGCCGCCCTGGAAAACTGGCCCGACCGCGTCATGGCCGGCGAGTGGGTGCTGCTGGTCGCGGCGGAGGAACTGCTGGGGACCTTCGGCAAAGTCCTGATCGGTGTAGGCGTGAGCTGCGCCGTGCTTTCCGGCATCATGGGCTTCTATCTTGCCTCTTCGCGCCTGATGTATTCCATGAGCCGCGACGGTTACCTGCCCAAATGGTTCGGCGAAGTCGACAAAAAATACGGGACCCCCAGGAACGCGATGATCTTCTGCATCCTCGTGAGCCTTTCGGGACCGATCCTGGGCCGCGAAGCGCTGGGCTGGTTCGTGGATATGAGCGCAATCGGAGCCTCCATCGGCTACTTCTTCACCTGCGCGAGCACGCTGATCACCGCCCGGAAATACGGCGACGGAACGCCGTTCCTGAAGGGTATGGCGATCACGGGCGTCGTGTTCAGCGTGGCCTTCATGATCCTGCAGCTCGTCCCGATCCCGGGACTGTCGGGCGTGCACTTCGGAACGGAAAGCTATATCATGCTGCTCGTCTGGGTCGCGCTCGGCCTGGTGTTCTGGCTCAAGGAACACAAGTTCTTCACCTCGGCTGACTGAAGCGCAGCCGGCGGCGCCTGACGAAGGCCGGAAAATCCAAAGGACCTGCGGAGGAATGATCGTTCATTCTTCCGCAGGTCCTTTTTCTGCCGCTACGGTTTTTTATACGGCTCCGTCGGCCGCCCGGCGGATCTCTTCCAGCAGCTGCCGGTAAAACCCGAAGATCTCATGCTTTTTCGTCAGGCCGCCCTGCAGATACATATGGTCGCCGCATACAGCCGGCTGCACGTTCCAGACCCCTCTCTGCAGAC
>JAGDDE010000078.1 GCA_017958185.1 Lachnospiraceae bacterium
GAACCCGGAGAGCGAGTATGCGGGGCTCACCGACGTGGGCGCGGGGACCGTGCCCGTCGCGACGCTCGCGGGGCCCTTCGGCGAGGGGGCGTATGTCATCCTCCGGCTGGGCGTCTCCGGCAGCTCCTACACGCAGACTTTCGAGAAGTCTTCCACGCCTCCGAGCCAGACCGCGCCAGCCGTCATCCTCGCCCAGATCGTCGGCGGAAAAGATGCGGCGGCGGTGCAGACGGCGTATCTCGGGCTGATGGACGAATTGTGCGCGATGGTGCATCTGGAAGGCTCGCCGGACGCAGCCCCCGCCGCCGTGAAAGAAGCCTCCGTTGCCAGAGCGCTTTCACTCTGGACCGGCATCCCGACCGAGCAGCTGACTACGAGCGAAAGCGAGCGGCTGCTGAAACTGGAAGACGAACTGCACCGCCGTGTGATCGGACAGGAAGAAGCCGTCTCCCTGCTGGCCCGCGCCGTACGGCGCAGCCGTGTGGGGCTGCGGGATCCCCGCCGGCCGATCGGGTCGTTTTTGTTCCTCGGCCCCACGGGCGTCGGGAAAACGGAACTTTCCAAAGCGCTCTCCGCCGCACTGTTCGGCGGGGAAGACGCCATGATCCGCGTCGACATGTCGGAATACATGGAGAAACACAGCGTTTCCAAGCTGATCGGCTCGCCGCCCGGCTATGTGGGATTCGATGAAGGCGGCCAGCTCAGCGAAAAAGTCCGGCGGCATCCGTACAGCGTCGTGCTTTTCGATGAGATCGAAAAGGCGCATCCGGACGTCTTCAACATGCTTCTACAGATCCTGGACGAAGGCCGCCTGACGGATGCCCAGGGGAATCCGGTAGATTTCCGCAACACCGTCATCATCATGACTTCGAACGCCGGAGCGGAACGCATCGTAGCGCCCAAGACCCTTGGCTTTTCCCAGACGCGCGACCTGAGCGCCGAGCACGCCCAGATGAAGGACCGCGTCATGGAGGAAGTCCGCCGGCTGTTCCGTCCCGAATTCCTGAACCGCATCGACGAGATCGTCGTCTTCCGCATGCTGACGCGGGAAAACATGGAGGCGATCCTGACGCTCCAGCTGTCCGAGATCGAAAAACGGATCTCCGGGACGCACCCCCTGCGGATCATCCTGACGCCCGAGGCGCGCGGCTGGCTGATCGACAAAGGCTACGACCCCAAATACGGCGCCCGTCCTCTGCGCCGGGTCCTGCAGACAGAGATCGAAGACGTGCTGGCCGAAAAGATCCTCACCGGGAGCCTTCCGCCGGATGCCCGTCTGACCGCCGTACTTGAGAGCGGAAAACTGACGCTGGTCAACGAATCGTAAAGGAGCAGACATGCCGGCTAAGAATACCGTTTTTTTCTGCCGCGAATGCGGCTGCGAATCCTCAAAATGGACCGGGGTCTGTCCCGGATGCCGGGCTTTCAACACGATGGTGGAGGCTCCGAAAGACAGTGCCCGCAGCGGGAAAAACGCCGCTCTCCCGCGCCGCAGCGCACCGGATGAGGCCGTGCGCCTCGATGAGATCCCTGCCGGAGAAGCAACGCGGATCTCCACCGGCTCCGCCGAACTGGACCGTGTGTTGGGAGGCGGCGCGGTCCCTGGCTCGCTCATCCTGACCGGCGGCGATCCGGGCATCGGCAAATCCACGCTGCTGCTCCAGGTCTGCCGGAGTATGGCGGCAGCCGGACGACGGGTACTCTATGTCTCCGGCGAAGAATCACTGCGGCAGATCCGTCTGCGCGCCGACCGCATCGGCGCTTTCACGGGCGATATCCGTTTCCTCTGCGAGACCGATCTGGACCGGATCCTGCAGACAGCCGGGCAAATGAAGCCGGAAGTCTGTGTGATCGACTCCATCCAGACCATGTTCCGGGAGGAGGCCGCCGGAACGCCCGGAAGTATCGGACAGGTCCGAGAATGCACGCTTGCCCTCATGAATTACGCCAAAGCCAGCCATGTCACCGTCTTTATTGTGGGGCATGTGACCAAAGAAGGGACGGTCGCCGGCCCGCGCATGCTGGAACATATGGTCGATACCGTTCTGTATTTCGAGGGAGATCGTCACGCTTCCTACCGAGTGCTGCGCGGCGTCAAGAACCGTTTCGGCGCGACCAATGAGATCGGCGTTTTTGAGATGCGCGGCTCCGGTCTGGCCGAGGTGACCAATCCGTCCGCCTTTCTGCTGAGCGGACGGCCGGAAAACGTGTCCGGTTCCGTGATCACCTGTGTGATGGAAGGCACCCGTCCTCTGCTGCTGGAAGTGCAGGGACTGGTCTCACGCACGAGTTTCGGGATGCCGCGGCGCACGGCTGCCGGCATGGATTACAACCGTATGAACCTGCTGATCGCCGTCCTGGAGAAACGCTGCCGTCTTTCTCTCAGCGACTGCGACAGTTATATCAATATCACCGGCGGCATCCGTCTGAACGATCCCTCGGTCGACCTGGCCGTCGTCCTGGCCCTGTACTCCAGCTTCAAGAATCTGCCTGTTTTGCCCGAACTGCTGGTGTTCGGGGAAGTCGGGCTCTCCGGAGAGATCCGCAGCGTCCCGATGACGGAACAGCGTGTGGCCGAGGCTCTGCGGCTTGGATATACGACAGTCCTTCTGCCGCGCAGTTCGCTGCCGCTTGCCTGTGATACGCGGGGGCTGCGCATCGTCGGAGCCGGAACGCTGGAAGAAGCCATCCGTTTTCTGGAACCGCCCGCCGTCCGGGGAAAGGAGCCGCAATGATCATTGATCCTGCCGTTCTGCGCGGCATTTTGATCGGACTGGCCGTTCTGATGACACTGGTCTTTCCCGCTGGGCAGTATTTCCTGGCCCGCAAAGGTCCTGCCGCCTATCTGCTTCCGGTCCTGCTTCTTCTGCTGTTCATTCCTGTCCTGCTCTTCTATTACGGGATCCTGTTCCCGCTGGAAGGAGGCTCCTACGCCAGCGAAAACAACGTGATCGGACTCGCGCTGGCTTTCTGGCTCCTGTTCACACTGCTGCTTACCCTGGGCATCTGGGCGCTGCGTCTGCGCAGTGACCCGGAAAATAAAGAAGAGGAACGGTAAAGCGGCCCCCTCATAAAACAGTTTTATAGTTTTCTGGAAATGGCATGATCTCCGGGTCATGCCATTTCCTGTGTCATCAGTTCACTCAGCGGGATGAACCCGATCAGATCATAGCAGATATGGATGCTCTGGCGGCGTTTTCCGCTGCTTTTATCAGGAGCCCCGACATAGATCGTCTTTATCAGCTCATGGGCCGCGTAAGGCGTCAATTCCGTCAGCATACTCGTAAGAGTATGAGGATTTTCGTCCGAAACCGTTATCGCATCCGTAACTGGCGAGCAGTGTCCCGATCCGGATCGGAACCACTTTCGCCAAATCTGGCTTGTTGGGATAATCCCAAACCCTTATGATCGCACATGTGCGAGCTACGCGTTTTCACGCTATTTTACTGTTATGATTCCTACTTATTCACAAACGAAATGCTCCTGCGGAAATGGGCATTGGCAAAAGCTCGAATGTCGTCATTACTATCGAATAAAAGTTCTTTCCACATGGAGTCAGAGATCATTCGATATTTACCCATTAAGCGTACAATGTTTTCTCTACAGAAAGAACAGAGCGTGGATTCATACAGTATAGGAAGAAGTGATTTGGGTGGTTTTATTATTTCGGCATCTTTATCAAAGAGATCAAGGATATCCATATGTAATCCATGCCAACCAGTCGTACAAGCATAATCAACTCGTAGTTCAGAAATATACTTTTGCAGAAAAGTTTCATCTTCCGGATTATAGTTTTTAATCACAAGGGGAAGCATTTCATCAAAGCTATCTTCTATGTTTCCCCAGGCAAATTCCCGAACTTTCGGATTTTTAATCTCACTAAGAGCTTCGATTGCAGCAGTACGGAGCATGTGGCATTCTGATTCTGCATCAATCAGAACTGGTGCGGGATCCATCGGATATGGACAAACAGAAAATGCCTCTAAGGCTGCAGCTCGCGCCTCTGGATTCTTTTGGGATAGATAAATCTCCGCATAGGCTGTTGCCAACTCTGGAGCTTTTCGCTTCAGATATACAGATAACGGTCTGCCTCCTTCTGGAATCTGGTTTTCTATTCGATTCGCAGACCGGTTTTTTTGCTCTCGTTTAAGATCGTCAAAAGAAGAGAAAAAGGCGGATAATTCTCTAGAAAATTCTGATTTACGTTTGAGTTCAGAATTGAAACCTCGCGGTCTGCTATCGTGCAGCCATTCAAAATCCCAGGCATCATATTGATTACTTTCTAGAAACAGGCCGCCAATATCTTCAGCTATTTTGAAATAGTTTTCTTTTTCCCAACTTAACGCGATACTGACGGTCTCAAAACACTCGATAGTACGTCTTTTTATCCAGCTTGCCTTTTTATAGTTTTTCAATCTGAAAAGCAGATCTTCGTACTTTTCCCATAGTACATCTTCAGCAGTCTGATCACCATCCTCAGCAAAGAACATAAGCAGTTCTGAAAAATGAAGAAAATCCCACCCTGAATCTGGTTTTTTCTTACGCAACTTACTCGCGATAAGATCACGGAATTCGGTGCGATTTGAAAAGCAAGAAATAAGTTGATAGTCATACCAAGCACGTGTCCCTTCGCATTGGGTATCAAATGAAAGGTTTTTTCCACAAGCCCAGAGAACGAGATCTTTATATGGTTCTGGATTCTCTTGGACGGCAAGAATCCCACGCCCAAGGCCTCGTTGAAAAGCATGCTTAATTTGTTTTTTGGTCATAGTAGGCCTCCAATTGATGTCTATCAGTTATTAATATATTATATTCCGGATTTGTTGCAAAATCAACCTGTTAGGTTTGTCGCAGCCCTTTATAAAATGTGAAAACGGCGGAAAGAATTCTCCGCCGTTTTCTAGTTGCATTCTTTTTGCTTATGACAGCTCTGAAAATGAGAGTCAGTTTTTTGTCAATCCTGCCAGACAGATGTCCAAGTCAAATCTTATCTAAAACTGTCTTATACGCATTGGCCTGATCCGCCGTTCCTCTTTTCTTTATGAGATCTGTCAAAACAGCAATGCCCGGGGGCGTCTTTTTTTTGAATGCTTCACTCTCGTGCCGCAGCACGGCCGGCCAGTGTGCCGCTCGTCCAGGCCCACTGGAGGTTGTATCCTCCGCAGGGTCCGTCTACGTCAAGGATCTCGCCGGCAAAAAACAGGCCGGGGATCAGGCGGGACGCCAGATCCTCATCGATCCCGGAAAGCGCTACTCCGCCCGTGGTGGTCTGCGCTGCCTCGAATCCGCGGGCAGCAGTCAGCGGGAAACGCAGGTCGCGCAGGATCGCTGCCGTCCGGGCGGCTGCAGCCGTTTTCAGCGAGGACAGGGGACGGTGCAGGGGGACTCCTGCGCGTTTCAGGACGAACGGGATCAGCTTATGGGGCAAAAAACCGGCGAGCCAGTTTCCTGTTTCTCTTTCGGGCAGTTCCCGCAGGCGGCGGGACAGTTCCCGGATCAGCTCTTCTTCGGAAAGATCTTCGCAGAGCACGACCCTTGCCTCGCATGCTTCTCCCCGGGTAAGCGCCTCCGCAGCGCGGCCGGAAAACTGAAATACGGGAATGCCGGAAAGCCCGTATTCCGTGAACTGTATCTCTCCGCGTTCCGAAGCAGCCGCTTTTCCGCCGATCAGCAGATCCGCCCGGCCTTCGGCGCGTATGCCGGCCAGCTGGCGGCAGCCGGGTTCGGAAGAACACAGCGGCACCAGGGCCGGAAGCGGATCAATGATCCGGTGACCGAAGCTTTCCGCCAGAGCAAAACCGTTCCCGTCGGAACCGCTCGAAGGCGCTGCCGAGCCTCCGCAGGTCAGGATCAGCCGTTCAAACCGTTCATCGCCGATCTGAAAGGCCGTACCGTCCCGGCGGATGGATCGGATGACCGTGCCTGTCAGGACCCTGACGCCGGACTCCCGCACCGCCTGCTCTAGCGCATAACGAACGGCGGAAGCCTCCCGGCAGCGTGGATACCCTAGACCGTCCCGGAAAATGACCGGGATCCCGATCTCCTCAAACAGACGTACGGTATCCTTTGTCCCGAAACGCTCCAGATACGGCTGTACGGACCCTCCGTGGGTGCGGTACCGCTCCGTATCGAGCGCCTGAGCCGTCAGATTGCAGCGTCCGTTCCCGGTGGAAAGGAGTTTTTTCCCGAGCCTGTCGTTCCGTTCAAAAACAGTGACACAGGCTCCGCCGCGGGCTGCGGCAAGGGCCGCGGCAAGTCCGGCAGCTCCGCCGCCGATCACGGCGACCCGATTCGGTTTTTCCGATGTGATCCGGCCCATGGCACGTTCTCCTTCCGTACGGTTTTTTGATCCTCCGTACTTTTTTTCGGGGATGCTCCGAGGACTTCCCGATCGATCCTGCGCTGCCTGCGCGACCGCGTGCCGGCCTGTCTGCCCGAAGTCGGAGCGGTCAAGCCGGGAGCCCTATCGGATCAGATGAAGTTTCTGCGCCAGACGCACCAGCGAGGCGCCCTTAGGCATCGCTTCCAGATCGGAACTGCGGACCGCTCCGCTCAGAAGCAGTCCGGCGAAATACAGAGCGATTGAAACCAGGACGGTCGGCAGAAGCGCGGCCAGGTTCCGGATCTTCAGGGAAGCGATCGGAGCGAAAAGGCGGTACAAAAGCGTATACAGCAGCCAGGCGCCCAGACCCATCAGACCGCTCACGGCGGCCGGAAGGATCCACGAGCGCAGCAGTTCCTGCCGATATCCCAGGATCCGCCGCAGGGAGATCGCGTTGAAGATACAGACGAACAGCGGGAACTGGCAGTTCTGGATCACGACAGCCAGGATCCCTCCCTGAAAACCCCACAGGGAAAGCGCCAGCAGCGGCAGATGCAGCGCCAGCGCCAGCGCGCAGTTACGGATGGGCACCCAGAAATGCCCGGTGCCCTGCAGGATCGCATTCGTCAGGGTCGAAAGCGAGAAGAACAGCAGCGCCGTAGAGCCAACGGTCATCATGGTGCCGGCAAGTTCATTGTTTCCGCTGAAGAGCAGGTCCATACAGGGCCGCCCCAGCACGGCAAAAGCCACCGTACACGGCAAAGCGATGATCAGCGTAAAACGGACGGCCCGTTCGATATGGGCACGGGCCGTTTTTTTTTCGCCGCGGGCCATGGCTGCCGAGATCTGCGGCAGCACCGATGCGGAAAGTGCGGAGGCGATCGCCACCGGCACATTATACAGAACGGTATACTTGCCCGTATATACGCCCCAGACTGCACTGTAATCTTCCGTCACATAGCGGGCGAACATCGCCTGGTCCAGAATGGTGATCAGGTTGTAGACGGCAGCGCTGATCAGAATGGGCAGCGCCGTGCGCAGCGTCAGCACCAGCGCGTCGCCGGCGGTCTCGGTCAGACCGGTCGTGTCCCGGCGGACACGTTTCTCAAACGGGCCGCGGATCCGGAAATACAGCCAGAGCAGAAACAGGAAAGCGGCCAGAGCGCCGGCGGCCGTGCCGGATGCCGCGCCGGCTGCGCCCAGATCTTCGGCAGGAAGCCGGCTGCCGGCAAAGATCTCCGGGCCCCGCGTAAAAAGGAAATACGCAGCCAGCAGACTGATCACCACATGCAGGACCTGTTCGATGATCTGAGAGACCGCCGTAGGGACCATATTGCCGTGACCCTGGAAGAAACCGCGCAGGACGCCCAAGACCCCCATGATCAGCACCGCGGGCGCCAACAGACGTACGGCCAGCGCCGCTCCGGGCATATTCATGACCGTTCCGGCAAACAGGTCCGCCCCGAAATACATCAGGAGCGCCGCCGCCAGAGCGATGCCGAATCCGAACAGCAGACTGACCCGGAAGATCTGTTTAGCCTCCCGGTAGTGCCCGCCGCTCACTTTGGCGGAAATCATTTTCGATACGGCCATCGGCAGACTGTAGGACGAGATCAGCAGCAAGATGCTGTAGATATTGTACGCCGTATTGAACACGCCGGTGCCGGCCTCGCCGATGATAGACACCAGCGGGACCTTATAGAGCAGGCCGATGATGCGGCTGATGATGCCCGCTGCGGCCAGCACACTGCCCTGTACGACAAAATCTTTGTGTGCCGGTCTACCCATGGCGCTCCCCCGGTCTTCCCCGCGTGATCCCCAGAGCCTGCAGGACCTGTTCCTGTTTGGCTTCCATGATCAAACGGCCGCTTTCCTCCATATGATCGTAGCCGAGCAGATGAAACATGCTGTGAGCTGCCAGGAAAGCCAGTTCACGGGTCTGGGAATGTCCGTAGGCAGCGGCCTGGGCCGTGACTTTTTCCAGCGAGATGACCATATCGCCGAGCAGCAGATCGCCTGTTTCCGGGTGGAACAATTCCGGAGAGCGTTCCAGCAGAGAATAATCCGCCGGGGCCGGCCAGTCCACGGCCGGAAAACTCAGCACGTCGGTCGGGGCATCGATCCCGCGGGTCTCCCGGTTGATGCTGCGGATGGACGCATCGTCCGTCAGCAGGATATCGACTTCCACCTTGACCGGGCAGCCTTCCGCCTCCAAAACGGCGGCTGCCACCTTTTCCAGGATTTTCCGGTACGGAATGCCGGGAAGACGTCCCGCTTCCCGTTCGATCAGAACTGTCATTTCGGCTCCTTCTTTCCTTCCTCAAAATGGGACGGGCGCCGGCTGCGGCTGCCCTGCTGATCGGATCGGAAGCGTTTCTCGCGCTCTTCTGCCTTTTCAAAGGCTTTCACGATATCTTTGACGATGCGCGCGCGCACCACGTCGCGGTTCGTCAGACGCAGAATTCCCAGGCCTTCCACGTTTTTCAGGATCTCCGCTGCTTTTTCCAGTCCCGAATCCGATTTGCGCGGCAGGTCGATCTGCGTTACGTCGCCGGTGAGAACCATCCTGGAATTCTCGCCCAGACGGGTCAGAGCCATTTTCAGCGTGGAGAGCGATGCGTTCTGGCCTTCGTCGATGATGATGCGGGCGTGATTGAGCGTACGTCCGCGCATATAGGCGAGCGGCGCCACTTCCACGATCCCTTTTTCCCGCAGTTTATCGGCGCGGTCCGGACCGAAGACATCGTTGAGCGCGTCATAGAGCGGCCGCAGATACGGATCCACTTTCTGCGCCAGATCGCCCGGCAGGAAGCCCAGGCGCTCTTCGCCGGCTTCGATGGCCGGCCGGCTCATGATGATTCGTTCGATGTCGCCGTCTTTGAGTTCCTGCGCCGCCTGAGCGACGGCCAGATATGTTTTGCCGGTGCCTGCCGGCCCGATGCAGACCGTCACGGTCTTTTCACGCAGCATCTTGATATAATTCTGCTGTCCCATGGTCTTGCATTTGATGGGAAGACCCTTGTAATTCATGGTAACGACGCTGTCCATAGCCTCGAACATGGTATCCAGACTGCCGTTTTCCGCTTCTTCGATCAGCCGGGCCACCATTTCGTCGCGGATCGTCTCCCCGCGGTTGTACAGGTGGATCAGCGAGTCGATGACTGTGCCGGCCAGCACCCGCTCGGCATGTTCGCCGCGGATATCCAAAAGATCGCCGCGCAGGCCGATCTCTACGTGAAAGGCCTTCTCGATCATGCGGATCCACTGATCCTGTGTTCCGAAAACGGCCTGCTGCTGTTCCAGGGAATCAAATTCTCTTTCGTTCTGCACTTCCTGTCCTCCGAAGTCTCCGGCCGCCGTGGGGAACGCGCTGCCGGGCACTTTTCTTTGTGTCAGTATACTCTATCGTGTCCGGATTTGCAAGACGAACGCCGTCCCGGGCAGAGAAAAACCGTGCCCGCCTTCCGGCAGACATGGTTTTCGCCGTTTGCTTATTTGAACTTACGCTTTCTTGCAGCCTCGGATTTCTTCTTCTTACGAACGCTGGGTTTCTCGTAATGTTCTCTCTTGCGGATCTCCTGCTGGATGCCGTCCTTCGCGCAGCTGCGCTTGAAACGACGCAGAGCATTATCCAGAGTCTCATTCTCTTTTACGATAACAGTTGCCACTTTTAACCCCCCTCTCTCGTATGAAGAATCGGCCGGAAACTGACCGGCACTTGTCGTATTATACCACAACGAAACGCTTCGTCAACACTTTTCTTCTGCCGGCGAAAAGTTTTTTACGCTTTTACCTGTGCGCTCAGTGTGTCTTTGGCAAGAGCAAAAGCCTTGTCGATGCCCGAAGGATCTTTGCCGCCCGCTTGGGCCATGTTCGGGCGTCCGCCGCCGCCTCCGCCGACCGCCGGCGCGATGGCGCGGATCAGATTGCCTGCATGAGCACCGGCTTTGAGACAGCCTTCCCCGGCGGACACGATCAGGTTCACTTTGCCGTCCTGTTCCGAGGCCAGCACCAGGACCAGATCGCCCAGCTGATCGCGGAGTTTGTCGCTCATGCCGCGCAGGCCATTCATGTCGAGTCCTTCCGCCCGCGTGCAGAGCAGGCGTACGCTTCCGACGGTCTGGACCTTGCCGGAAAGATCGCCCATGGAAGCACCGGCGATCCTGGCCTTCAGTGATTCATTTTCCGCGGTAAGCGTCTTGACTTCCTCCTGCAGCTGATGCAGACGGTGCTCCAGCTGATCCGGAGTGGTCTTTGCGAGAGCAGCCAGACGGTTCAGGCTCTTTTCCTTGGCGGCGTAATAGTCCAGCAACCCTTTCCCCGTGAGCGCTTCGATGCGCCGCACGCCGGCCGCCACGCCCGCTTCGGAGACGATCTTGAAGCAGCCGATCATGGAAGTATTGGATACGTGTGTGCCGCCGCAGAGTTCCGTCGAGAAACCGCCCATGCGCACCACGCGCACTACGTCGCCGTATTTTTCCCCGAACAGGGCCATGGCGCCCGTCTTGCGGGCTTCTTCCAGGCTCATCTCCTGTGCCGTGACCGGCAGGGCCGCCAGGATCTGTTCGTTGACCAGATCTTCCGCGCGGGAGATTTCCTCTGCCGTCAGTGCGGAGAAATGGCTGAAGTCGAAGCGCAGGCGCTCGCTGTCTACGTAGGAGCCGGCCTGTTCCACATGGCTGCCCAGGATCTCGCGCAGTGCTTTCTGCAGCAGGTGCGTCGCGCTGTGGTTGCGGGCCGTCGCGCGGCGGCGTTCTTTGTCGATCGTCAGCGTGACCGTTTCGCCGGTGCGGAACATGCCCGCCGTGACGACGCCTTTGTGGCCGATCTTACCGCCCGGAAGCTTCAGGGTCTCCCGAACGGTAAAACTGCTGCCGTCCGCCGCCGTGATCACGCCGGTGTCGCACAACTGGCCGCCCATGGTGGCGTAAAAATGCGTTTCTGCCGTCAGGATCGTGCCTTCGTCGCCTTCCGCCAGTGCCTGGACCAGTTTCTGGTCGGTCGTCAGTACCAGGATGCCGGAAGAGGCCGACATATTGTCATATCCGACGAACGCGGTGGTCAGCGCGGGATCGATCTGTTCGTAGACCGTCACGTCCTGTCCCATATAATTGGTGCCCTTGCGTGCGGCACGAGCCTTCTGACGCTGTTCCTGCATGGCAGCGGCAAAGCCTTCTTCGTCCACGCCCAGCTGCTTTTCGGCCAGGATCTCGCGCGTCAGATCGAGCGGGAACCCGTAGGTATCGTACAGACGGAACGCATCGGCACCGGCCAGGACGGTCTTTCCCTCGCTGCGCAGCGCTTCTTCATATTCCGAAAGGATCTCCAGACCCTGATCGATGGTGCGGTTGAATTTGTCTTCTTCTTCCGAAAGCACGCTGCGGATGAGGGCGCGCTTCTCTTCCAGTTCCGGATAGCCGTCGCGGCAGGTGTCGATGACTTTGTCGGCCATGCGGGTCAGGAATTTGCCGCGGATCCCCAGCAGGCGGCCGTGACGGGCGGCCCGGCGGAGCAGACGGCGCAGCACATAGCCGCGGCCTTCGTTGGAAGGCATGATGCCGTCGGAGACCATGAAGGTCACGGAACGGATATGGTCGGTGATCACACGGATAGAGATGTCCTTTTCCGGGTCGGTCTCATACGAGACGTGCGCGATCCCGCAGATCTCATCGATCAGCGCGCGGAAGGTGTCGATATCGAACACAGCGGCCACATCCTGTACGACGACGGCCAGACGTTCCAGTCCCATGCCGGTGTCGATGTTCTTGTTGGCCAGTTCCTCGTAACCGCCGTGCCCGTCTCCGTTGAACTGTGTGAAGACGTTGTTCCAGATCTCCATATAGCGGTCGCAGTCGCAGCCGACCGTGCAGCCGGGCTTGCCGCAGCCGTACTTTTCGCCGCGGTCATAGTAGATCTCGGAGCAGGGACCGCAGGGGCCTGCACCGTGCTCCCAGAAATTGTCTTCCTTCCCGAAGCGGACAATGCGCTCCGGCGCTATGCCGATTTCCTTTTTCCAGATGTCGAAGGCTTCATCGTCGTCCAGATACACGGAAGGATACAGGCGCTGGGGATCGAGCCCCACGACCTGCGTCAGGAATTCCCACGACCAGGCGATGGCTTCATGCTTGAAATAATCGCCGAAGGAGAAATTGCCCAGCATTTCAAAGAAGGTCAGATGGCGGGCCGTACGTCCCACGTTTTCGATATCGCCGGTGCGGACGCACTTCTGGCAGGTGGCCATGCGGCGGTTGGGCGGGATCTCCTGCCCGGTGAAGTACGGCTTCAGAGGCGCCATGCCGGCCGGGATCAGCAGCACGCTCTTGTCATTATGCGGGACAAGGGAATAGCTGCCGCGGGCCAGATGGCCTTTGGAGGCAAAAAAGTCCAGAAACATCTGACGAAGTTCATTGACACCGTAAGCTTTCATAGCGGTTCCTTCTTTCTTTTCCTGATCGTAAAGAGACCGGAGCATAAAAAAAAGCTCCCTGCCGGATTCGAACCGGCGACCTACGCATTACGAATGCGTCGCTCTACCAGCTGAGCCAAGGAAGCCTGCCGCCCACCGGCGACGACGCTTATCATAACGCATGCAGGGAGAAATGTCAAACCTTTTTTTGCCCCGAAAAAAACTTTTTCGTCAGGAAGGCCACTCGATCCACATCAGAGGACGCACGCCGAAAAGACCGTTGTTCACGGTCTCTCCGTAGGTCGGCGCAATGCCGGCGGTGCCGACGTATCCGGCCGTATACCGGAACGTTCCGGGCGAACGTAGCCAGTAGTTGCATGTCCCGGACGGGCCGGCGCTCACGCCCCGGGAATAGGCATAAGCCGTGGCTCCGCAGCCTGCCGCGTTTGTCCCGTAATACCGGTCTTTCTCGGCGTAGCTCATCAGAAAGATCCGGTCCGTCGTATCGTTTCCGCCGTCGGTCCCCAGCCAGGGATTGTCGTCGTTGATCACGAGCGTCGTCAGGATCGCTGTTTTTTCATGGTCCCGGAAAGTTTCTTCGTAAAAGACGCTGTTCAGCCAGACCCTGAGCGTACAGGTCTCCCAGCTTACGACCGTTTTTTCTTTATGATACGGCTGCGTATCCAGGACCGACTCGCTGATCAGGAGGACGCGGTTTCCCTCCGTCGCGAGGACGCGCCAGACGACAGGTTCTCCGGCGAAAACGCCGAGGGTGATAGGTTCGCCCTTCTTAGGCAGCGGGAGGGGCGTCCACTTGGCGTACAGTGTAAGGTCGCCGGGACCTGCCGGATCACTGCCGGTCCGGAGTTCCCCGCCGATCTTCGAAGTGTACCAGCCCTTGAAGGAATAGCCGATCCGGACAGGCTCGGGGAGAGATCCGAGGGGGACTCCCTCCACGAATGTGCGGGTTTCTTCCGCGGAAGAGCCGCCTGCAGCATCAAAATGCAGCGTGAAGACCGGTGCCGGAGATGATTCCGCTGAGGGCAGGGTCTGTACAGGCAAAGTAGCGGCGGATGCAGATTCATCCGGGGCGGTCGCTGCAGGGACTGATGCCGCCGGGGCTGTTTCTGCAGGCTCCGTTATGGGAGGAATCGCCGGGAGCGTGTTTTCGGGCGCCGGCTGAGTCCGGACCGGTTGCGAGGGATCGGGAGCGGAAGGAGGAGCAGGCTCCGTCTGCAGAGCGGAAGTCTCCGGACCCGTCAGCGCGGGAAGGTCGGGAACAGACGTCGGGGAACAGGCTGCCAGCAACGCGCAGCAGCACGCCAGGATCCAGGCGGCGATCTTGAATAAGCTTCGATGTTTCATGTCTGTTCCCTCCCCTGAATATGATTATAACACAGCAGTCTGCATAGGAAAACTTTTTTCTTTTTCCGCAGGAAAATCTTCTCTTTTTTCTTCGGAAAACCGCTTGACAATTCACAAAAGGGATAGTATATTACTCCTTGCGCCAAAAAGCATGGCGGAGTAGCTCAGTTGGCGAGAGCACGCGGTTCATACCCGCGGTGTCGGCGGTTCAAATCCGTCCTCCGCTACACCTCACAGACAGCCGGGAGACCGGCTGTTTTTGTTTTGCGAAGTACTGTCATGACGGTGTTTCCGGCGGTCTCCGACGGTTCCTTTCCGGAGACCGCTGCTCTTTTCTTATGCTTCTTCCCGGATCTCTCCGCCGTTTCCGTTCCGGTCTGCCCGCAGCTTCCGTCACCGCCCTTCTGCTGCTTCCGTCCCTGTCTTTCCGCAATTCCTGTCGCTGCCTTTTCCGCTGCTTTCGCATGCGGCCGTTGCTTCTTGCTTTTTTTTCTCTTCTGCGGTATACTTTTATGGCTTATGACTTCCCTGCGGTTTTCGGGAAGATCCCGGCCGGCTCCCGGCGGAAAGGAGGACCCATGGAGGAAACTCCCCTCAAACAGAAAAAATCTTCTCCGTGGCTGATCGCCGCGTTTGTTCTGATGAATGTCGGCGTACTTCTCTGGACCGGAC
>JAGDDE010000079.1 GCA_017958185.1 Lachnospiraceae bacterium
GAGGTCGCGCCATGACTTGATCCAGTTCTTGTAGGTGTTCCAGATGATGGTCTCAGAGGTCGGGCGCACGATCAGCTCTTCTTCGAGCTTCGCGTCGGGATCGACCACCACGCCCTTGCCGTCAGGCGCCACCTTGAGCCGGTGGTGCGTCACCACGGCGCACTCCTTGGCAAAGCCTTCCACATGTTCGGCTTCCCTGCTCAGGAATGATTTGGGGATGAACAGCGGGAAATAGGCATTGACATGCCCTGTTTCCTTGAACATCTTGTCGAGCTGGCGCTGCATCTTCTCCCAGATGGCATAGCCATAGGGCTTGATGACCATGCAGCCGCGGACGGCAGACTGCTCTGCCAGGTCTGCCTTGACTACTAAGTTATTGTACCACTGTGAGTAATTGTCTTCCCGGTTCGTAACCTCTTTATTCGATACCTCTGCCATTTGATTATTGGTATAATAATTGATATATTTGCATTTACTTTATTCATCACACGCGTTGGGCGTGTATTATAATAGGGTGCAAAAATACAAAAATTAACCAACACAGGAGGAAAAATGAAAAACAAACGATTCGGATTCTTCGTAATCCTTGCTTTTGCGGCTCTTGCCAGCTCTTGTGGTACGTCGGCTTACTACAGTTCTTCTGCCTATTCCGACGGTATTTACTATCGCCCCACCCAAGAGTCACGGGCCAAGATGATCGCCGAGAAAGAAGCGCGGGCTGCCCGCAGCCAATACGACCAATACCTCGCCAGAGACGAGGAAGGTAATCTCTACGTTGTAACTGAACTCATGGACGGTGAGACCTACGAGTCCCGTCTCCACAAATTCGACAGTCCCTGGTACATCAATCCCTACTGGTATGACACCTGGAACTACGGTTGGTACAATTCATGGTATGGCCGGCCCTACTATGCCTACTATCCTTACGGTTATTATGGCTATTACAGCCCCTACTGGTCCGGCAGATGGTACTATGATCCCTGGTTCTGGGGCGGCATCGGCTATGCCGGCTGGTACGGTTACAACTACTGGTACGACTATCCCTACTATCACCACCACTATCCGCACGGCTATGGTCCCGGCCCCGGCCCTGCTCCGCGTGAGAACCGCAACGTCGTCTACACGCCCCGCAATTCGGCTAACGGCTCGGGCATCTACCGTTCCACCGGCACTTCCGGAAGCCGCGGCATGTACACCACCCGCAGGACTTCTTCCGGCGGCAGCGTAAGCACCCGCACCTCCGGCAACGGCACTACGACGGTCCGCAGTTCCGGCAATTCGTCCCGTCCTGTCCGCACCGGCGCAAGCAGCTCCGGCAGCTACAGCACGCGTTCCTCGGGTGGCAGCTATAGCAGCGGCAGCAGCTCCCGCTCTTCCGGCGGCTACAGCGGTGGCGGTTCTTCTGGCGGCGGACGCAGCGTAAGCGGCGGCACCCACAGCGGCGGCGGACGCCGATAAGTCTGACAAGCAACCTTTTACATTGTTTTTAAATTTGCTATCGACATGAAAAAGATACTGACTTTCTTCTTGTCCCTGACCTTTGCAGCAGGTCTGCTGGCACAAACCGCAGAGGATGCGCTCTCCATTGCGGAGGCATATCGTGAAGGTACTGCGCGGACCATGGCCATGGGCAACGCCTTTACCGCACTGGGCGGCGATCTGGGTGCCATCGGCATCAACCCGGCCAGCTCCGGCGTGATGGGTTTCTCCCAGGTCACGATCACGCCTTCGCTGATCACCAGCCGGTCAACGACCGACTATCTGGGGAACAGCCTCAACGCCCGCAACACGGGGCTGAACCTGTCGAACATCGGTACTGTCCTCACTTTCAATACCGGCAATTACCGCGGACTGATCAACTACAGTTTCGGCTTCGTCTACAACAAGACCAATAACTTCCGCTCCGTGATGAGGGCCTCCGGCACGACGGACAATTCGTCGATGCTGAGTTCCATCGCCGCCAGCCTGGAAGGCTATAAATGGCAAATCCTTGACAAGGAAAAAACTTCCAACCCTTTTGAGGCCTCGGACGCCCCGTGGCCCGGCATCCTCGCCTGGAACACCTACGCACTGACACCGCTTTCCTACCTGGGCGGCAAATATGCGGACGTGGATGATTCCTACATGGCCTCGACGGAAAACTACAACGAATTCCTGGACCAGCTCATGATCGGCGGTCCCCTCGACCAGCGCTTCAACCGCAAGACCCGCGGCAGCAACCAGGAGTTCTCTTTCAACTTCGGCATGAACTTCTCCGACTTCCTGTATGTCGGTGCCAACATCAACCTGCACACCGTCAACCAGATTACGGAAGAATTCTATGAAGAGAGGGCCCAGAATTCCGCACAGTTCGAGGACGGCTTCGTCTCGATGGACAACAGCTACTGGCTGCGTACCAGCGGTGCCGGCGCCAGTTTCAAGCTGGGTGTCATAGCCACGCCGGTGGCCGGCCTCAGGCTCGGGGCCACCCTCACCACGCCGACCTGGTATTCGCTGACCGACGAATGGGACTATACCATGAACACGGCTTTCAACAACGGCAACAAGTACACGGAATACTCCCCGACCGGAAGATGGAATTATGCCATGACCGCACCGATGCGTTTCAGCGTAGGCGCTGCGTACACCTTCTGGGACCGCGGCCTGATCAGCGTAGACTATGAAATGGTCAACTATGCGAATACCCGGCTGCGTGAGAAAAACGGCAGCTATCGCTACGCCGACGATATCTATGCCAGCGAGAACGCCTACATCGCTTCCAATTTCAAGAATGCCGGCATACTCCGGGTTGGTGCGGAAGTGCGCGTGGTGA
>JAGDDE010000080.1 GCA_017958185.1 Lachnospiraceae bacterium
CTGTGCGGTCGCGCGGGTCCGGCAGCGGCCGGCTGCCCGCTGGCTCTTCCGCCGGCGCGAAAGCCTCCCCGCGCACGCTTTCTAACCCCAGGCTCTGCCCGGTCAGCGTGTTGTGGATCATGAGCGCGTAACGGCTGAAGACCGCGTAGCTGACTACTGGGATCAAAGGGATCTGCTCCGTGAACTGCTCCGCCCAGCGTGCGCCGAAGCGGTTCAGAAAATGCTGCATACGGGCGGCATCCGGCGCGCTGTAAAAGACCGGGCCGCACACAAAGATCAGATCCCGGCCGCGCTCCGATTCATAACTGAGCGCCCACTCTCAGATCACTCTCTCGAAGTCCATCTCGGTGATCGCGCTTTCCAGGAAATCCTCGGGGCGCGCGTCCGGCCGGATCCACTTGCTCACCAGGTGCTCCGGCAGGATAAGCGGCATGCGGTCATGGAGGAAGCGGATGCTCTCTCCCGGCTCGCGTGTGAGGATCACGAACACCGGCAGCCCCTCTTCCGCCCGGTACAGACCGCAGAGCCAGGTAAGGCGCTCTCCCCGGGGCCAAAGCCGATATTTGTCTCCGGTCCGCTTTTTGCCGTCCGGGCCCGTCACATGCTCCCACTCGAAGTACCAGGAAGCGGGCACTGCGCAGCGGCGCTTTTCCCAGGATTCGCGGAAGGCGGGGCGCACGGCGGCGGTCTCGCTGCGGGCATTTAACAGCAGGTTCTTGCCGGGAAAGCCCCACTTCATGGGAAAGACAGCCTGCTTTCCGCGCCGGTCCGGCGCAATAACGGCGGCCGTATCGCCCGGGCGCACTTCCCCGAAGCGGCGGATGCGCTGCGGCTCCGGCCAGCGCTTTAGCAGCGGGGAATTGTTCATCTGTTCTGCGATTTCCCGGATCTCGGGCGATTCATCGGCCCAGTAGCGGCAGCACATAGCGTTCCTCCTTTTTGTCCGCGCGGTACCCCGGCGGGGCGGCGGATAGTCCCTTCTGGCGCTTCCTTTCGTTTCGTTTTTCATTGTACCATACTGCGCTGCAGAGTCAACAGCCCATGCGGCGTCCTGCCTTACCGCCGCAGCCGGCAGAGTCTGCCGCAAACCCCCGTCAAAACCGCAAAAAAGTTCGCAAAAAGGCTTGACACCGGCCTCAAAGCGTATTATCATTAGCCAAAATAAAGATAGAGGCGCGTCTGAGCAAGAGTACGCCGGAGCAGAAACATACGGGGCTCCGGCAGAAAGGGACAGACGCCGAAGTCCGGAACACCCTGCCGTATCCAGCGGCTCCGGGCTGGGCGGGCGGAGAACATCTGTCCGACTGTCGCAAACATTTGCGGAGAGCTATCCCTGGTCATACGATCCGTCGCACAAGTCGGGAACCGTCCCGGCCTCTGTCCGGCAGAAGATACCGATTGGGCGGCCCGCAGGATGTGCGGGTCTTTTCTTTTCCCAAAGGCTTGGCCGGCGGGAGGAAGGCCGCACCAGGATCCCGGAAGACCGGGAGGATCAAGGAGGGAAGAACATGAAGAAGAGACTGTTTACGGGCGCGGGCACCGCGATCATCACCCCCATGCATGAGGACGGCTCGGTAGACTACGAAAGCTTCGGGCGTTTCATCGACTGGCAGATCGAAAACGGCGTTGACGCGATCATCGCGACCGGCACCACGGGCGAATGCGCCACGCTGGACGATGCCACGCATATCGAAGTCATCCGCTACTGTGTGGAGCGCGCGGCCGGCCGCGTGCCTGTCATCGGCGGCACCGGTTCCAACGACACGGCTCACGGGCTGCATCTGACCAAGATGGCCTGCGAGACCGGCGTAGACGGGATCCTGGCGGTGACCCCCTACTACAACAAGTGCACCCAGAAGGGCCTCATCCGCTATTTTACGGACTACGCGGACGTCTCCACGGTGCCGGTGATCCTGTACAACGTTCCCTCCCGCACGGGCGTGAATATCGAACCGGAAACGTACGGGATCCTGGCGGATCACGAAAACATCGTGGCCATCAAGGAGGCGAACGGGAACATCAGCAAGATCGCCGAGACCATGGACATCGTGGGCGACCGTCTGGACCTGTATTCCGGCAATGACGATCAGATCGTCCCCATCCTTTCGCTGGGCGGCATCGGCATCATTTCCGTACTTTCCAATATCGCACCGCGCGAAACGCACGAGATCGTGGCCAAATTCCTGGCCGGCGACGTGGCGGGCTCCCGCGAGCTGCAGCTGCGCTACACGAAACTGATCAAGGCGCTCTTCTGCGAAGTGAACCCGATCCCGGTCAAGGCGGCCTGCGCCGCCATGGGCTTCTGCCGCAACGTGCTGCGCTCTCCCATGTGCCCTATGGAGCCGGCGCATGAGGCGGTCCTGCTGGCCGAAATGAGAAAGCAGGGGATCCTGCAATGATCAGCGTGATCGTAAACGGCGCTTCTGGCGCCATGGGCCGCATCCTCTGTGCGAAGATCGCCGCAGCGCCGGATATGGAACTGGCGGCAGCGGTCGACGTAAACGGCGGACCGGCCATGTTCCGCAGCCTTTCCGAGTACGGCGGCAGCGCCGACGTGCTCATCGATTTTTCCCACCACGCGGGCACGAAAGCTCTGCTGGATGAGGCCGTAAGCCGCTCCCTGCCTTCTGTCATCTGCACCACCGGCCATACCGAAGAGGAACGGCAGCTGATCCTGGATGCTGCCGGGAAGATCCCGGTCTTCTTCTCTTCCAATATGTCGGTGGGCGTGGCGCTTCTGACCAAGCTGGTGCGCGAAGCTGCGGCCAAGTTCGCGGGCGAGGCGGAGATCGTGGAGACCCACCACCGCCGCAAGCTGGATGCCCCTTCCGGGACCGCGCTGAGCCTGGCGCGCGCCATTCAGAGCGCCCGGCCGGGCAGCGAGATCGTCTGCGGACGAGCCGGCCTGCACAAGCGCGAACCTCAGGAGATCGGCGTGCAGTCGGTCCGCATGGGCAATATCGCCGGCATCCATGAGGTCTTTTTCGGGACCGATACGGAGACGCTCACCTTAAAGCACGAAGCGCACGACCGCGGCGTATTTGCGGACGGCTCGCTGGATGCCGCCCGTTTCCTGATCGGAAAGCCCGCCGGACTGTATGACATGTCCGATCTGCTGGGAGACTGAGCCGACTGATTTTTTCTTTGATATTCCAACAAAAACGATACGCGTGAAGGAGAGCACCATGATCAGAACAGCTATCGTAGGATACGGGAACCTGGGACGCGGCGTGGAAGCCGCGCTGGCCGGGGCCCCGGATATGGAACTCGCCGCCGTTTTTACCCGGCGCGACCCGCAGAAACTGCGCATCAAGATGCCCGGTGTCCCGGTGTACGCCTATTCTGAGCTGGCCGAAAAGGCCGCCGATCTGGACGTCGTCGTCCTTTGCGGCGGCTCTGCCACGGACCTTCCGGTCATGACGCCGGAAATCGCAAAGATCATCACCGTCGTCGATTCCTTTGACACGCACGCGCATATCCCGGAGCATTTTGCGGCGGTAGACGCGGCAGCTAAAGAAGGCGGCAACCTGGCCGTCATTTCCACCGGCTGGGATCCGGGCCTCTTCTCGGTCGCCCGCCTCTATGCCAATGCCGCCCTGCCGAACGGCCGCGACTACACCTTCTGGGGACGCGGCGTTTCCCAGGGACACAGCGACGCGATCCGCCGGATCCCGGGCGTGCTGGACGCGCGCCAGTACACGGTGCCGGTCGAAGAGGCCGTGCAGCGCGTGAGAAACGGCGAGGACCCGGTGCTGACGACGCGGCAGAAGCATACCCGCGAATGTTACGTGGTCGCCTGCGAAGGCGCCGATCGGGAAGCCATCCGGCAGGCCATCGTCACGATGCCCAACTATTTTGACGAATACGATACGACGGTGACGTTCATCACCGAAGAGGAACTGCTGCGCGATCACGCCGGCCTGCCCCACGGCGGCTCGGTGATCCGCTCCGGCTGCACCGGCCAAAACGGCGAGTACCGCAATACCGTGGAATTTTCCCTGAAGCTGGACTCCAACCCCTTCTTCACCGGCTCTGTGCTGACGGCCTGCGCCCGCGCCGCTTACAAGATGCATCAGGCTGGCGGGACCGGCGCCCGGACCATCTTTGATATCCCGCCGGCATATCTTTCCAGCGCCAGCCCCGAGGAACTGCGCGCGCACCTGCTGTAGACCCGGGAGGGCCGCCCGCGGCGGCCCCGCCCCCGCTTTGACCGCTGTTTCGGATCGCCTGAGTGCTCTTTTCCCCTGAGGCGATCCGTTTTTTATGGAGGGACCCCTATGCTGTACGAACATTTATCCGTTTCCCCCGAAGGCCATCTGCTGATGGACGGCGCCGATACCGTGCTGCTGGCGCAGGAATTCGGCACGCCGCTCTACGTCCTTTCCGAGGACCGCGTGCGGGAAAACTGCCGCAAGTATACGGAGGCCTTCCGGCGCTATCTGCCGGAGGGCTCCCGCCCGCTGTACGCCGGCAAGGCCCTCTGCTTCCGCGGGATCTATCCCGTCATCGAAAGCGAGGGCTTCGGCGCGGACGTCGTCTCGGCCGGCGAGATCTATACGGCCCTTTCGGCCGGATTCCCGGCGGAAAAACTGGTCTTCCACGGCAGCAACAAGACCGATGCGGAGATCAGCTTCGGGCTGGACAACCGCGTGGGGACCTTCGTCGTGGACAATTTCGCGGAGCTGGACGCCCTGAGCGCGGAAGCGGAAAAGCGGGGCGTCGTGCAGGATATCCTGCTGCGCGTGACGGTGGGGCTGGACCCGCATACGCTCGAGGCGATCAACACCGGCAAGGTGGATTCCCAGTTCGGGACGCCCATCGAGACCGGCGCCGCGCTGCGCATCCTGCGCCGGGCTCTGAGCAAAAAGAGCCTGAACGTGCTGGGCTACCACAGCCACATCGGCTCCATGATCTTTGATCCGCAGCCGTTCTTGGACCAGATCGACCGCCTGCTCGCCTTTTCGGCCGAGGGATACCGGGCGACCGGCTACGCCCCCGCCGTGCTGAATCTGGGCGGCGGCTTCGGCGTCCCCTATATCGCCTCCGACCCGAAGGTGGATATCGGCGGGAATATCCAAAAGATCTCCGAGCATCTGGCCGCAGGCCTTGAGCGCTACGGCCTGCCGCCGGTGCGGATCCTCATGGAACCGGGACGCTCCATCGTGGCGGACGCAGGCCTCACGCTCTATACCGCCGGCGGGCTGAAGACCATCGAAGGCTACCGCAGCTACGTGACGGTGGACGGCGGCATGACGGATAACCCGCGCTACGCCCTCTACCGCTCTTCCTATACGGTGCTGAGCGCCGCCCGCCTGAACGAAGCGGCCGATTTCAAATGCACGCTCGCGGGCCGCTGCTGCGAATCCGGCGACCGCATCGCGGAGAACATCCTCCTGCCAAGGCCTGTGCGCGGCGATCTCCTCGCGGTGCTCACGACCGGCGCCTACAACTACTCGATGGCCTCCAATTACAACCGCATCCCCCGGGCCGCGCTGGTCATGCTGAGCGGCGGACAGCCGCGCCTGGCGGTGAAGCGCGAGACCTTCCGGGACCTCATCGCCCGGGAATAAGGAAGGCCGCTGCCCCGGGATGGATCCTTCGGCAGCTGAAAAAAAGAAAAACGTGTCATTCCGAGCACGGGAGGCAGAGCCTCCGACGCTGAGGCATCATACCGGACTGTTCCGGTACGATCCCCCGGCTGATCCGCTCGGGATGACACGTTTTTTTGTATGCTGCTTTCAGCTGGGTCCGCTCCCGCGATCCAGCACAAGCGACCAGATGACGCTCTCGCGCACGGGCTTTCCGGTGGCCTGCTCCAGCGCGCGGCGGTACAGCTGCATCTGCACGGCGTAGCGTTCCCACAGCTCGGCCGTGTTTTGAACGCGGTCGGTCTTGTAATCCACCAGCACCAGGCCGTCTTCTTCTTCGAAGAACAAATCGATGATCCCCTGGATCAGGATCGTTTCGGAAGCGTCCGTGCCCGGGAAGATCTCCGGCGAAGGCACGCCCAGAAGGAAGGGCTGTTCGCGGAAGACCCGGTCCCTCTCCGCGGCTCTGCGGATGCGCTGCCCCAGCACGGACTTCCGGAAGGCTGCCAGATGCGCGGGATCGACCGCCGCCGCTTCCGGGGCGGACAGACGTCCCTCTGCCTGCATCTGTTCCAGGAAGCGCCGGATGCCCGCCTCCTCTTCCGTTTCCGGCCCGATCGGCAGGTACTGGAGCACCTTATGGTAGGCCGTGCCGCGGGATGCGGCCGTGAGGGCTTCCGCATCCGGGACTTCTTCCGCTTCCGTGAGCGGCTGCGTCAGGAAATAACGCGGCACGCGGCTGCGGGTCTTCGCCTCCCCCTGCAGGGATTTGATCTCCGAAACGGAATAGACGCCGCGGATCTCCAGCGAAGCTTCGTGCGGATACGTCCACTGCATGCGGCGCCTAAGCTCCTCTTCCGCCGCACCCGTCAGGCCCTGCAGGGCCTCCTCGCGCAGACGGGCGGCCTGAAGCTGCAGTTTTTCTTCTTCCCTGCGGCTGTCTTCCTCCGCTGCCGCAAGATCCTCCGGCCGGATGATCCGGGGCTTTGGCATGACGCCGGCTTCCCGCAGCAGGCCCAGCCAGGACAGAAAACTGCCGGCGCTGCGCAGGCGCCAGGCGGGAAGCGGGCCCGGTGCAGGCGCATCGGCGTCTGCTTCGAACTTTTCCGGCTCTTTGGCGGCGCTGCAGACGATCAGACGGCTGCCGGCGCGCGTGAGTGCCACGTAGAGGACCCGCAGTTTCTCGGCCAGGATCTCCTCCCGGATCTGCCGGGAGGCCAGCGTCCTGCGCAGATTGGGGCCGATCACCCGCTTTTCCGTGTCGGCCGTGCCGGGGACCGCGCCCAGATCCTCGTGGATCAGCAGGCTGCCCGAGGCATCGGCAAAGGAGAAGCCACGGGAGGTCCCGACCAGCAGGACCACCGGAAATTCCAGGCCTTTGGCCGCATGGACGGTCATGATGCGCACCGCATCCGTGCTTTCGCCTACGCCGCCGGGACTGCGGTCCATCTCCAGTTCTTTCTGCCGTTCGATATAACTGATGAAGCGGTACAGCCCGCTGTAACTGGTCTTTTCGTACTGTTCCGCCAGAAGGATCAGCCGGCGGATGTTCTCCAGCCGCACGCTGCCCTCCGGCATGGCCCGC
>JAGDDE010000081.1 GCA_017958185.1 Lachnospiraceae bacterium
GAACTGATCCTGCAGCTGTACGAGTCGGCCGGCAACGCGCCGGACCCGGATGCCTGGCTGGATTCCTGTGCCGGGAGCGTTCCGCAGGACCCGGACGCCTTCTATGCCCAGGATTGGCTTGCGCCCTTTGACGAGAGCCTCCGGCGCGACCTGGCCGAGGCCGAAGCGTGGGCGCTCAGGCTGTCGGCGCGCTGCGAAGAGGAAGACCTCTCCTGGGCCGCCCGCTACCGCGATCTGGCCCGGGAAGACGCGGCGGTGATCCGCTTCGTGCTGGATCAGCCGGATCTGCGCCGCCGTAAGGCCGCCCTGCAAAGCGCCTCGTTCGCCCGCTGGCCGGCGGCGCGCAAAGGCGACGATAAAGACTTTGCGGCATGGTTCCGCCGCGAACGCGGAAGCGCACAGGGCTATCTGAAACTGTTTCAGGAGGCCGGCGCCGTGTGGACGCAGGAATCCGAAGCGGAAGAGATCCGGCATGTGAAAATGACCGAGGAGCCCGTGCGCACGCTGGTGCGGCTCACACGGGCCTATGCTGAGCGCCTGCGCGCGGCGCTTCGCGAGAAAAATCTCACGTCCTTTGCGCAGATGGAACACGATACGCTCTCGCTGCTGCGGCAGCCCGGCGGACCGGGCGCGGCGCGCACGCCGCTGGCGGAGGAACTTTCGCAGCAGTTCGACGAGATCATCGTGGACGAATACCAGGATATCAACGCGGTGCAGGAGAGCATCCTGTCCGCCCTGTCCGGGGAGGAGAGCGGGCGCCCCAACCTCTTCATGGTGGGCGATATCAAACAGAGCATCTACCGCTTCCGCCGCGCCCGGGCCGAGATCTTCCTGGAGAAATACCGGCGCTTCACATACGGGCCCGGCCCGCACCAGAAGATCGACCTGGACACCAACTTCCGCTCCCGCCGCAGCGTGCTGGACTTTGCCAACGCGGTCTTTTCGCGGATCATGACCGCCGATCTGGGCGGGATCGTCTACGATGAAGCCGCCGCCCTGAAATACGGCGCCTCCTACGAAGGCCCGGATCCGGCGGCGGAATGGCTGGTCGCGGAAGGCGGCCAGGACGCGGAATACGAAGCGGCGGCCCTGCGGGTGCAGGAACTCTTGCAGAGCGGCGAAACGGTCTATGACCTGAAAACCGGCCGGCATGAGCCGATCCGGCCGGGCCATATCGTGATCCTTTCGCCGGTCCTGTCCGGGGTGGCCGGGAAACTGGTGAAAGCCCTGCAGGCGCGCGGGATCGCGGCCTCGGCGGCGGAAAAGAACGGTTTCTTCAACTCGCAGGAGATCCGGACCATGACGGCCGTGCTCCAGTGCGTGGACGATCCGCTGCAGGATATCCCGCTGGCGGCGGTCCTGCTCTCGCCCCTGGGCGGGTTCTCCGACGAGGATCTGGCCCGCATCCATGCGGCAGCGCGCGGGGAAAGCTTCCTCTGGCAGCGGCTGCGGCGGGCCTTTGACGAAGAACCCGGACGCTTCGGCCGGGCGGGAGCTTTCCTGGAGAAGCTGGCGCGCTGGCGCGCCCTGTCCGACCGGCTGCCGGTGGCGGAACTGCTTTCCGCGATCCTGGAAGAGAGCGGCTACGATCTCTACCTGCGGGCCATGCCGGAGGGCAGCGTGCGGCTGGAGAACATCCGCCGGCTGATCCTTCTGGCGGAACAGTACGAAAAGACCAGTTACAGCGGGCTGTACCGCTTCATCAGTTATATCGAACGGCAGAAAGA
>JAGDDE010000082.1 GCA_017958185.1 Lachnospiraceae bacterium
GAAAATCAGGTCGCTCTCCGTTTTGGTAAGGCCTTATTCCGCCATGATCTTTTCTTCAAAAAGCTTCTCGCCGGGGCGAAGGCCGGTATACTCGATCTGAATGTCCACGTCCGGCTTGAGACCGGAGAGGCGGATCAGGTTGCGGGCCAGCGTGTCGATCTTGACCGGACTGCCCATGTCCAGCACGAAGATCTCGCCGCCCTTGGCGTAGGTGCCGGCCAGCATGACCAGACTCACCGCTTCCGGAATGGTCATAAAGTAGCGGATGATGTCCGGATGCGTGACCGTGACCGGCCCGCCCTTTTCGATCTGCTTCTTGAATAGCGGCACCACCGAGCCGTTGCTGCCCAGTACGTTGCCGAAGCGGACCGCCACAAATTCGGTCCGTACGGACTTGAATACGCTGCCGCTGCCATCCTTATCGGCATTCTCGTCGCCTTCGTGAGTGAACAGCTGCGGCAGTTCGGCCGCCCGTCCGTCGCGGATCATCTTGTCAAAACTCTGGACGATCATCTCGCACAGGCGCTTGCTGGCCCCCATGATGTTGGTGGGATTCACGGCCTTGTCGGTGGAGATAAGCACGAATTTCTCGCACCCGTGCACCATGGCCGCATAGGCGGTCTTATACGTGCCGATGGGATTGTTTTTGATGGCCTCGCAGGGGCTATCCTCCATGAGCGGCACGTGCTTGTGCGCCGCCGCGTGGTAGACGATCTGCGGGCGGTACCTAGCGAACACGTCGAACATCTTGCGGCTGTCGCGGACCGAGCCAATCAGCGTGACCAGGTTGAGCCCCGGGAATTTTTCCTTCAATTCCAGCTGGATGGCGTAGGCGTTGTTCTCGTAGATATCGAAGATGATGAGCTGGCGCGGGCCGTGCGCCGCGATCTGCCGGCAGAGCTCGCTGCCGATGGATCCGCCGCCGCCTGTGACCAACACCACCTTATCGCGGATGAACGAATAGACCCCGGTCATGTCGGCCTTGATGGGCTCGCGGCCCAGCAGGTCTTCGACCGAGACGTCTTTCAGCGCGCTGACGGTCACCTGACCGGTCAGGAACTGATACATGCCAGGCACCTGCTTGATCTCGCAGGTCGTTTCGTTGCAGATGTTCAGGATGTCGCGCTTGGCTTCCGCCGAGGCGCTGGGAATGGCAAAATAGATCTTATCGACCTGATACTGTCTGACCATCTCCAAGATATGCTCGCGGCCGCCCACGATCGGTATGCCCTCGATCATGCGCCCCCATTTGTTGGAGTTGTCATCGATCACGCAGACGACCTTATCGGCCACCTCCGGCGCCCGCTGCGTGTCGCGGATCAGAAGTTCTCCGGCGGAGCCGGCGCCGATCACCATGACCCTCGAACCGTTTTCGGAATTCTTCTGAGCGGCCGCCCGCAGCAGCAGAAGAAAACGGTAAGAGAAGCGGATCCCCAGGACCAGAACGAACTGCGTGACAGCGCCGATCAGGTGGTATGAAATAGGCATACGCCGGATAAAGATCGTGATAAAGGCGGAATGCGCCCCCGAGGTGAGGAGCGAGGCTAGGATCACGCGCCCCAGTTCCTTATAACTGGCGAAGCGCCACAGGCTCTTGTACAGGGCCAGGAGGAAAAAGACGACGATGCAAAAGGCTCCGTAAATGAGCGTGATCTGCTTCCAGGCGTTCATGTACTGCGGTTCGATCGCCTTGAAATGGAAATCATACCGCAGCCAGAGGGCAAAAATATAGGAGAAGTTCGCCACGGCAAAATCATAGATCACCAGAAGGAGACTGATGAAATGCCAGTGCTCGAAACGCATGCTGCGGACTTTGACCCGCTGGACGGTTTCTGCCGCGTTCCCCTTCAGTTTTTGCTTCTCTGCTTTCGCCATGGTCCCTTCTCCCGCGGTTTTTGCGTGCCAAAAAGCGTAAAAGGAAAAATCTCCCCTTTTACTGGTGACAGTATACACTTTCCGGCCCGAAAAGTAAACCCTTTGTCGCCCCGTAACGGAAGATTCGTTGTTTTTTCGGCGGATCCGCCGGGTCAGAAGGCCCTAAGCGGCCCCGTTTCGGGTATAACGGAAAGACTGCCATTTGAACGCAGTCAGCCCCCAGCCAAGGCAAAAGCACGCCGCAGTCTCCCGCGGCGTGCCTTTGTTACACAGTGAACCGTCTCAGTGCCACTTCCACTCGGCGACTTCGGGCAGATCGACGCCGTATTCGGCAATGTACTGCTTGTGCTCGACGAGCTTGTCCTTCATCTGCTGCACCAGGTAGGAACCGCGGTTGCCCAGCTGAGGCAGGTTGTAGACGGCGGCCATGACCAGGTTGAAGCGGTCGATGCGGTTCATGACGCGCATATCGAACGGCGTGGTGATGGTGCCCTCTTCCACGTAGCCGCGCACGTGCAGGTTCTTGTTGGTGCGGCGGTAGGTCAGCTCATGGATCTGGCTGGGATAGCCGTGGAACGCGAAGATGATGGGCTTGTCCTTGGTGAAGAGCATGTCGTACTCGTGCTGATCGAGGCCGTGCGGGTGCTGGGTGGAATCCTGCAGGCGCATGAGGTCGACCACGTTGATCACGCGGATCTTCAGCTCCGGGAAAGCCTCGCGGAGGATGGTCACGGCAGCCAGCGTCTCCAGTGTGGGCGTATCGCCGCAGCAGGCCATGATCACATCGGGCTCTTCGCCTTTGTCGGTGGAAGCCCACTGCCAGATGCCGATGCCGTGCGTGCAGTGCTTGACGGCGTCATCCATATCGAGCCACTGCGGGCGCGGATGCTTGGAGGCCACGATCACGTTCACGTAGTTGCGGCTGCGGATGCAGTGGTCAAAGCAGGACAGAAGGCAGTTCGCATCGGGCGGCAGATACAGGCGCACGACGTCGGCTTTCTTGTTGGCCACGTGATCGAGGAAGCCCGGATCCTGGTGGGTGAAGCCGTTGTGGTCCTGCTGCCATACGTTGGAGGCCAGAAGGTAGTTGAGCGAGGCGATCTTGGCGCGCCACGGCAGCTGGTTGCAGACCTTGAGCCACTTGGCGTGCTGCGAGAACATGGAGTCCACGATGCGGATGAAGGCCTCGTAGCTGTTGAAGAAGCCGTGGCGGCCGGTGAGGAGGTAGCCCTCCAGCATGCCCTGGCAGACGTGCTCGGAAAGCATGGTGTCCATGACCCGGCCTTCCGGCGCCAGATGGTCGTCTTCCGGGAGCGTCTCGCCGTTCCAGGCGCGGTCGGTGACTTCAAAGACCGGCGTGAGGCGGTTGGAGGTGGTCTCGTCCGGCCCGAAGGAGCGGAAGTTGCGGCTCTTTTCGTTCAGTTTGTAGATGTCGCGGACGAAAGCGCCCAGCTCGGCCATATCCTGCGCTTCCACGGAGCCCGGGAAGGGGACGTCCACGCCGTAGTCACGGAAGTCCGGCATGCGCAGATCGCGGAGCAGGTTCCCGCCGTTGGCGTGCGGGTTCATGCCCATGCGGTGCCAGCCCTTGGGCGGCAGCGCGCGCAGTTCTTCGATCGGGGTGCCGTTGTCGTCGAACAGTTCTTCGGGGCGGTAGCTCTTCAGCCAGGCCTCGATCTGCTTGATGTGGGCGGGGGTGTCGGGCTGCATAGGCACCTGATGGGCGCGCCAGTAGTCTTCGACCTTGGCGCCGTCCACGTAGTCCGGACCGGTCCAGCCCTTGGGCGTGCGCAGCACGATCATCGGCCAGCGCGGGCGGGTGGAGACGCCGTCTTCGCGGGCAGCCCGCTGATACTCGCGGATGGCCTCGATGCATTCGTCCAGCGTATCCGCCATCTTGCGGTGCATCTCAGCGGGATCACAGCCTTCCACGAAGTACGGGGTCCAGCCGCAGCCCTTGAAGAAGTTTTCCAGTTCCTCATGGGAGATGCGGGCCAGTACGGTGGGGTTGGCGATCTTGTAGCCGTTCAGATGCAGGATAGGCAGCACTGCGCCGTCGGTCTTGGCGGAGATAAATTTGTTTAGCTGCCAGCTGGTCGCGAGCGGGCCGGTCTCGGCTTCGCCGTCGCCGACCACCGTGGCCGCGATGAGCGTGGGGTTATCGGTCACGGCGCCGAAGGCGTGCGCCAGGCTGTAGCCGAGTTCGCCGCCTTCATTGATGGAGCCGGGGGTCTCGGGAGCCACATGGGAGGGGATGCCGCCCGGGAAGCTGAAGCGCTTGAAGAGCTTCTGCATGCCTTCCAGGTCCTGCGAGATGTCCGGATACACCTCCTGGTAGCTGCCGTCCAGCCAGTCCTGGGCGACCATGGCGTTTCCGCCGTGCCCGGGGCCGGAGATATAGATCATGTCCAGATCGTATTTCTTGATGGCGCGGTTGAGGTGCGTGTAGATGAAGTTCTGTCCGGGGCAGGTCCCCCAGTGTCCGACGATCTTTTTCTTGATGTGCTCTGCGGTGAGCGGTTCCTTCAGCAGAGGGTTGTCGAGCAGATACAGCTGGCAGGCGGTCAGATAGTTGGCGGCGCGCCAGTACTTGTCCATGCTCTGCAGTTCGGCGTTCGTAGCGTGTGTGCTGCGTTTCTTGGGCATAAAATGCTTCCTCCTCACGGGGATTGGGTGGGGCCCGGCGCCAAGACGGCGCCTGCCTTCGGCGGTCGTTTCGGTCTGCGTAGCGGAAGTTTTCCGTAAACGGGCGCACTGCCCGGCCGAAAAGACCCTGTACTATCTTATCACAAGATGCGGCGGGTGTATATCGCTTTTTTCCTTGTGCGGGGATTTGCGCTCCCGCTTACTTCGGGTCGAGGGCGCGAAGGAACGCGCGGATGCTCTCCGCGGTCTTTCCGATCTTTTTGTAGCGGGGCTGCTTTCCGTCGGAATAATAGAGCGTCACCGCGGTGCCGTCCTCCCCTTCCCTGGACATCTGCTCCCAGTCGAAGCAGCCCAGATACGCCCTGATCTTCCGCCAGTCCTGCTCCGGGATCATCCGGTCGATGCGCACGCTGCCGTCGTAGACGATGTAGCGGTGCCCGCCGCCGAACGCGGTGCACTGGTACGAATATCCGCCCGCGGAAAGATAGACCCCCGTCAGTTCCGGCGGCTCGTAGCGCGGGATCTCCCGCCCGATCGGCTCCGCCAGCTCATGCAGCAGCGCCGTCACCGTCAGGATGCGCCGGTCGTCCGGGTTCGTGTACTGCTTCGTTTCCGGCCCGTCTTTCCCCTCGAAGGTCAGATAGATCCGCCGGTAGTCGCCGCCGTCCAGGATCCGGATGCCGGGATCGCGCCGGGGCTGCTTTTTCGGCTGAACGACCGACATCTTGGGGAAGATCTGCGCCAGCGTCTCCTCCAGCTCCCGCCAGAGGGCCGGATCGGCAGGCGTGTGCTGTGTCTCGCAAAAATCCCATTCGTCCCGGGGGTAGTATCCTGCCGCGATCACCTCTTTCTCCGAGGCCTCGCAGTAAAACCGCGTGCCCATGACCGTGGGCGTGTCTGTCTCATAGCGGATCTTCAGTAGTTTTTCCATAGGGGTCTTCTTTCTTTTTTTGAGGTGCGGAGCGGGTCCGGGCGGATATCGAGAAACAGCTCGCGCCGTTTCTGCCCCTTCCGGGCCTTTTACCGCTCCTGCGGAGGCGCCGGGGTTTTCAGCACTCCTGCTCCTGCGAAACGGCCGGCGCATTTACTGCCGCTCCTGCGGAGAGACCGGCATATTTACCGCTTTTGCGGAGAGTTCTTCTTTTTTACCATTCCTGTTCCTGCGGAGGCGCCGGCGGCTCTTTCTTCTTCCGGAATATGCCGATCACGGCGGCAGCGGCGAGGAAGCCAAGCACCAGGCCGCTCAGATGCGCCGCATCGTCCACGGCCTCATTGACGCCGTGATACAGCGAGA
>JAGDDE010000083.1 GCA_017958185.1 Lachnospiraceae bacterium
CGATCCTGCGGCTCGATCTTGCGGAAACAGGGCCGGAAGCTGTAGCACAGGCGATCGAGGCGCTTCGAATTCGGGAGGACGTGCTCAGTGTCGGTCCGGATCATATCCTAAGTCTCTGCTCCACGGTCCCCAATGACCCGTATTATTCTCTTTCCGATTTCCAGTGGGGACACAGAACGATAGGTCTGGAGCAGGCCTGGGATATTGAAACCGGTTCTGATTCTGTGACGGTGGCAGTGATCGACTCCGGCATTGACAGCACACACGAAGACCTTGTTGATCGCGTCGATGTTTCCCGAAGCTGTGATTTTACTTTGGGGGATCCAGTACCGGCCTATCTGGCGACGGAAGATCCTAATGGACACGGCACACTGGTAGCAGGGATCATTGGTGCGGAGGGCAATAATGAAACGGATATCTGCGGTGTATGCTGGGATGTGCAATTGGTCTCCTACCGAATCATTGATGCGGATGGATTCGGTTTCAGTTCCGATGCGGTTTTAGCGATCGACTATGCGTATTACTATAATATCCAGATCATCAACATGAGTTTTGGGTGGTATGACGATGATCCTCTGTTGACTGATCATTTGGATATAGCGATCAGCAACTTTCCGGGATTGGCTGTTTGTGCGGCAGGAAATGATGGGTACGATAACGATTCCTGTTATATCTATCCGGCCAATTACAGTCTTCCGAATCTTATCACCGTTGGCGCAAGTGACGGTGACGACAACAGATGGCAATATTTTGATTATTGTTCTTGGTCCTATAAGGGTTCCAATTACGGGCAAAACAGTGTAGATGTTTTTGCTCCGGGCGCTGTTCTTGTATCCTGCGAAGCCGGAGGTGGGCTTAGTTCTTATCGGAGCGGTACATCTTTGTCCGCCCCCTATGTCAGCGGTGTGGCAGCCCTCCTCCTTTCGAAGAACCCAGATCTGACGCCGCAGATGTTGAAGCACATCATCATGGACTATGCGGAAACCGTTTATGACGGAACTAACAACGTATTCGGTTCCCTTTGCGTCAGTGGGGGCCGGCTGAACGCATATTACGCACTGTCTCATCCTGCCATTCCCTTTGCCTACGTCTCTTTAGGCGTACACGGCGGGCACAGATACTACTGTACCTGCTGTAATGAAACCTTAAGCACAGAAGCACACAACTGGCTGCAGCGTCCCGGCGGATGGATCTGTGGGACCTGCGGACAGTGGACAAATGCCATTCCGATTCCGTTCGGAGAATGAAAAGATAGGAGGAAACAACATGAAAAATAAGAAACGGTTTTGGATAACAGCAGGGACCGGCGCTGTGATAATGATTATGGCTGCAGTGTTGCTGATCATGTCCGCCTCGAGACCGGCGGATCGGTTTAAACCCACCATTGATACGGAAAAAGGCTATGTTTCGGAAGAGGACAAGTCAAAGATCGTTCCCGGATCACACTTTTTATCCAACTGGAATAAAGATTATAAGTATTGGTTTACGACCGATGAAGACGGAACTGTCTACTACTATGACGGTAGCTTAAATGAAGAAGGCCGTGAAATATGTTCCGACGAATGGTTCGTGGATCTGGTGCGTAAGTACGAGCCATTTTTCGGGGGCCGGGCTGTAAATCCTTCTCCTGTTCCGGATCCAGAAGCGTATCAGGAGTTTATTAATTCCTATTGGTACCATTTATTGATCGATACAGGTCGTTATGAAGAAGCGCGCCCGTTTGCGTTCTCACCTGAGATGCTTGCCTATCTGGACGAACTGGGTCCTGAACCGGAGAGAAAACCGGCTGAGCAGTTCAGTGATCTGCCGGAAGAAAAACGCCTTGCCATCGAGAATGCCTGGAGCGCAGTCAGCAACGAATCGTTGTTTCCCGATACAGAACCCGGACCAGGGCATCCGCGTCACTTCTACATGGGGACCTACGGTGATGATTGCCAGATCATTTACAGCTCTGGATACCCGTCTATTCTTACAGCAACCCATGATCGGGTGGGGTATTATGTCTCCGGCGTTTGGCTGAAAGGCCATAATATAGGTTTCTTTGTCTATAAGAATGGTCAATGGCTTGGCCTGAATACCGCCTACGCGCTGGGTTACCTTAGCAGGCAGGATCTCAAGGAACTGGCTGTCTATGGGGTGTGCGGAAGGCTGATACACTCGCAAGTATTGGCAAAGCAGCAAGACCAGAAGACTCTGGAAAATGCAAAAGAGAACGATTTTACGCGTGATACTGCTAAATCGGCTTCAGACGAAAACGAAGACAAAGTAAGTTCAGAGGAAATAACGGTTTCCTTCTTGCTTCAGAAAGAGGAGGCTGCCTGGTTTGGAACAGGAAACAGTCTTGCGTCTGATTTGGTGGCGCGATTCACTTCGGCCCAAGAGATTGAGACATTCTTCCGCGGAAAGTATCAGCACATGGAACCCGGGGATAATGAGGACCTGAAGAAGTACTGGGATTGTTTTGTTCAGCCTGTGATCGATGCGGCCAAAGAAACTTATGGAGAGGTATTTTTCAAGGACTACGAACTGTTGCTCTACTGTGTCCAAACAGGAACCTCTTCGTATCAGCCGATCGATTATGCCCTTGTACGTTCCGATAAGAGCGTGACGCTTCTGTTTTCCGTCAGTGGGCCAGCGGCCGGACAGGATGGGAATGGCAGGATCAACACAGATATCGGAGTATTCCCAGTATTGCTTGCCGTAGACAAGGACGCTTTGGAGGGTGTAACGACTTTTACAGTTTCTCCCAGAAGGTGAGATTGAGTGAAACCGGTTGAAAATCCGGCACCGAAGCATTTTGAAAAACGATCCAAAGAGGCTGTCCCTTCCGTCGGGACAGCCTCTTTCGGTAGTGAGAAAACGTCTGCGGCATCTGTCAGATCGGCAACACGAGACCCAAAACGAACCAGACGAGACTGAGGAGCAGCAGGACTGCCCAGCCAGCGTTCCGCAGAAAGAGAAACCACTCGGAAGGCTCTGCCTATTCGGCATCCCGGATCCGGAACTTCAGATCCCAGCGGAACCACTCCTCCCAAAACAGGATGGAAAGGACCGTCAGAATGCAGACCAGCATGCCGGGGAACCAGAAAAAGGCACTGCCGCGCTGTACGAGCGGAGGACCCTCCAGGATGGCTGTTACGGCAGTAGCAGAAGGCTCCGCCAGGTCAGACGCCCTCCCGGCTGTTCCCGCTGAAAAAGAACGTCCGGGCAGTTCTATCGTCTCCATCGTATCCCTGTCGGGATCATACAGCCAACGCTGATCCAGTAAATCAAGGACTGCTCCGCGAAACCAGATCTGCTCCCCTCGGCGGATCGTAATGTCGGTCATGAACGTCTTCATGACATGGCTTTCCGGGAGGGAGGCAGGGTCCGTTTCCAGAGAAAAGGGACCGTATAGGCTGCTTCCGAAGCGAAATAGGGCCGTGTTTCCGTCAGAGACCGTAACGGAGAGCTTTTCTCCGCCCAGCGTGCCGGCATACACGGTACCCCCGTCGGAATAGCTGCGCTTCAGAAACGCGTCTCCGTACCAAAAGCCGCTGCCGAACAGAACAAGACCGTAGACCACGGTAAAAACCGTGGCTATGAGTCCCGTCACGAGCAGGATGATCTTAGGATATGTTTCCAGTCGCCTGATTCGTTCCATACACGCCTCCGCTGCGTCCATCCACCGAGTGAAACGAAAGCCACTCCCTGGGGAATCATTTCATTATCTTGATTTCACACTGGAATACAGATAATTGCAAGCGCGGTGCAAACTCGATGGGCTGGTCTCTTTTTGGGACAATTATTTAACAGCCCCCCTCGGGCGTCTTTTTTTACAGCTTTCGGCCGTCCGGCGATCATGCTTACGAACTGTTCGTCAGACGTCTTCGGGCTTTTCGGCCACGTGAAAGTGTTTGAAACCTTCGCCGATGACCTCATTCGATTCCAGAATAACGGTAAAGGCGTCGGGATCGACCTTTTTGACGGCCCGTTCGACTTCCAGCATGTCCTTGGTAGAGCAGGCGCAGAGCACGACGTCGCGGTGCTCTCCGGTGTAGCCGCCGCGTGCATCGATCAGGGTGGAGCCGCGGCCGCACAGTTCGTCGATCTTGCCGCACACGTCGCTGCCGCGATCGGTCACGACCAGGGCAAATTTGCCGGCGTTCATGCCATAAATGATGCGGTCCGTCACGATAGCGAAAATGTATCCGATGATCAGACCGTAAATGACCCCGTCGAAATCGCGGAAAATCAGTCCGCCCGCGCATACGATCAGAGCGTCCGTGAGGAAGATGATCCGGCCCAGCTGGATATGCGGCCGAACGGCTTTGACGGCCATGACGATAAAATCGGAGCCGCCGGTCGAGGAGCCGCGCGCATAAATGATCGCGTAGCCCAGGCCGCCCAGCACGCCGGTGCAGATGGAGGCCAGCAGGCGCGTGCCCTCATACAGGGGCAGCAGCGGAGCAATGAAGTCTACGAACAGAGAAGAGAGGATCATGCACCGCAGCGAACGGAAGAAGAACTGGTGCCCGAGCAGCCGGAAGCAGAGGATGGCTACGGGCACGTTCAAAAGCAGGGTCGCCGCGCCGATCGGCAGGCCGGTCAGGCGGTAGATGATGAGCGCGATGCCGGAAAAACCGGTCATGGGGAAGCCGGCGGGCACGGCAAAGTTGTAGATGGCGATGCCGGTCAGGATACTGCCGGCGATCTCGACGAGCGTGTCGGCGATCCAGTGTTCTCCGAAGATCTTTTTCATGGAGAGGATACCTCTGTCAGAAAATGATGGGGTGCTGCAGAGCGGGTGACCGCAAAAAAAGAACGCCGGCGCATCGTACTACTTCCGCAGTATGATCCGCTGGCGCTCTTTTCAAAAGGAAGCGTACCACGCAAAACCGCGATTGTCAACGGGAAAAGCCCGGGAAGCGCGGTGCCTGTTGCGGGAAAGGGAAAGACCGGGTCCCCCGGCCCGGTCTTTCGAAAAAGAGGAAGGAAGCAGTCAGTTCTGACGGGGCCGGCCGCCGAAGCCGCCGGCTACGCCGCTGTAGTTGGTCACGCAGTCTTCGATCATATACAGGCTGCCGTCGTAGTCGATGCCGGCGTCGCCTCCGTTGTAGACGCTGCGGATAGTGGTATGTCCGCCGGTGATATTGATATTGCCGTTGGAGTCGAGACCGTCTCCGCGGCTGCAGTTGATCTCCCAGGTGCCGCCGGTGACGTTGATGGAGAAGGCCATCTGGCTGTTGTAGGTCCGGTCGCTGTTGGCGCCGTTGACCGCGTCATCGCTCGCCTGGAATTTGCCCGTGCCGCCGAACAGATTGACGACGGTGCCCTCCAGCGCCTCATAGGAACTGAGGATGTTCACGGCGGGGCCGCTGCCGTCTCTTTTGCCGAGGGTCAGGATCCGGTCGGCGTGGAGCGCGTCGTCCCCGGCCGTCAGGTTCAGCGTACCGCTGAGGATCGTGACGTCATAGCCTCCGTTGATCGCGTCGTTGGCGGCCGTGATGTTGACCGTAAGCGCGCCGTCGATCACGAAGGAAGGGGTGTCTTCGTTGCCGACCTTGATCCCGTTCTTGCAGGCGGAGGCGTCGATGGTCAGCGTACCGGTGCCGGTGAGGCAGACGTTGGCGCCGTCCTTGACTTTGAGCGCGGCGCCGTCGAAGGCGTCGGCGACGGCGGCATCCGCGGAGGTCTCATCGGCCGGGTCTTCCGCATCGGTCAGCTTGACGCTGCCCTCGATGACGATCTTCACCTCGGAACCCTTGTTGCAGGAGACCGCGGCGCCGGTCTTGGACGTAAGGTCCAGGTCTTTCAGGATCAGGACCACACCGGTCGTGCCTTTTTTGACGGTGACGCTGCCGTTTGAGCAGCTGCCGGTGACGATATGGGTGCCGGCCTTGTCGATCTTGACAGAGGAGTTCGCGTTGCTCATGACATAGGTCACGGCGGAAGCGGTATCTGCGGTCAGAGCCTGCGCGGTGTTTATGACATCGCTTTCGACGATAGCGGAGGGGCTGTCAGCCATGACCGGCGTACCGCCTGCCATGCCCGGTTGTCCCGGGAACTGGCCCTGCTGACCCTGCTGCCACTGCTGTCCTTGCTGTCCTTGCTGCCACTGCTGGCCCTGCTGCCACTGCTGTCCCTGCTGCCACTGCTGACCCTGCTGGCCTTGTTCTCCGGGAAGCTGTCCCTGCTGTCCGTTTCCGGTGCGGTCCTGTCTGCCGGAGCGGGGATCCTGTCCCTGCTGCGCGGGATCACCGCCGGGGGCCTGCCAGGCTTCTCCCGGCTGCCCCGGGAACTGCCCCTGCGGGTCCAGCCCCGGGAACTGTTCCTGCGGTCCGGCCGGGAAGCCGGCTTCTCCGGCGCCCTGAGCGGCCGTTTCGGCGGAGATGCCCGCTGTATCCTGCAGCCGGGAGCAGCCGGCCAGCGAGACGGTCAGCACTGCTGCGCATCCGATGGCCAGAAGTCCGGCCGCGAGTTTCTTTCTGTATGTCTTTTCTGTTTTTTTCATGTTGATCACCTGATCCTTTCCTTTATAATACCGGACGGGCTCATCCGGTGCCCTGCGGGTCTTTTTTGTGTTTCCGACGCCAGTATAGCGTGTCAACCTTATACGAACATTAAACCGCCGGGTTTTTTTAAAAACTTTTTTCGGGCGCCGGTCTCCGGCCGTTCACAAAGATTTGACAGCTTCGGCGGGCCCGCGGACCTTGCTTTTTTTTCGGGAGTATTCTATCATGGTCTCACGATTCCCGCAAGCGCGCGGGAACAGAGCTTCATCTATTAGAAAGAGGAGGGCTGCGTGAGCATGCGGCTGCTGCTGGCGGAAGACGAACGGTCGCTGTCCCGGGCGCTGACGGTGATCCTGGAAAGGAATCACTACGCCGTGGACGCGGTCTACAACGGAGAGGACGCGCTGGACTGGGCGCTACTGAACGAATACGACGGGATCATCCTGGACTGGATGATGCCAAAGAAGGACGGGCTGACCGTGCTGCGCCGCCTGCGGGCAGCCGGCAGGAACACGCCGGTCCTTATGCTGACGGCCCGGGCCGAGGTGGACAACAAGGTGGACGGCCTGGACAGCGGCGCCAACGACTATCTGACGAAGCCTTTTGAGACCCGCGAACTGCTCGCGCGCCTCAGAGCGATGCTGCGCACGGGCGCGCCGGCGCCGGACACCAAACTGCGCTTCGGCAATATCGCACTGGACGGCGCCCGTTTTGAGCTGGAAGGCCCGGCCGGGCGGCTGGTCCTCGGAAACAAGGAATACCAGATGCTGGAGATGCTCCTCCGGCATCCCGGACACGTGATCAGTCCCGAAACGTTCATGGAACGCATCTGGGGCACGGAATCGGATACCGAACAGAGCGTGGTCTGGGTCAACATCTCGTATCTGCGCCGCAAACTGGAGTCCATAGGCGCGGATATTATTATTAAGGTGCAGAGAGGGATCGGCTACGCCGTGCAGGAGAAGAAATGATCAACAGACTGAGAAGGAATTTCGTACTGGTCGCCATGCTCTCCCTGCTGCTGGTGCTGGCGGTCATCCTGGGGACGTCCGGCCTGGTCAACTACCTTTCCCTGACGCGTCGGGCCGATCAGACGCTGGAGATGCTGGAAAACGGCGAGGGCGGCTTCGGGCAGATGTTCCCGGGCGGACCGGGGCAGGGCGCTTATCCCGGCAGTCCCGGGGCTCCCGGCGGATCGCAGGGCACTTTCGGAGAGGGATCGGAGCCGCCGGAGGGCTTTCCCGGCGGATCACAGGGCTTTTATGAAGATGACGGGAGTTTCCCGGACGGACCGGGGCCGGAGGGCTTTCCCGGGAGCCGTCCCGGAGGGGAGCAGTACCGCAGCGACGACCTGGCCGGCCGTATGAACGCCGAGCTGCCCTACCGCAGCCGCTATTTTTCCGTGGCGCTCGCCTCCGACGGGACCGCTTCGTCGGCGGATACGGACCGGATCGCGGCCGTTACGGAGGCGGAAGCCCTTGAGCTGGGCGAAAAGGCCGCCGCAACGGGCCGCAGGAAAGGGTTTGAGGGCGTTTACCGCTTCCGCCTGAGCGCGGACGGAGCCACCCTCTGGTTTCTGGACTGTAGCAGCGAGCTTTCGTCTTTCCGCGGCGATCTGCGCAACGGCATCCTGATCGCGCTGGGCGGTCTGGCGGCAGTCCTGATCCTGCTGATCCTGCTTTCCGGCCGCATCGTACGGCCGCTCGCGGAGAGTTACGAGAAGCAGAAACGCTTCATCACCAATGCCGGGCACGAGCTCAAAACGCCGCTGGCGATCATCAATGCCGATACTGAGGTTCTGGAACTGGATATCGGCGGGAACGAGTTTCTGACGGATATCCGCCGCCAGACAGGAAAACTTTCCGCGCTGACGGCCGATCTGATCACGCTTTCCCGCATGGAAGAGGAGAACCGGCCGCGGATCCTGACGGTCTTTTCGCTCAGCCGCATGGCCGAGGAAGCGTCGGATCCGTACCGGGCGGCGGCGATGAGCGCCGGCAAAACGCTGAAGAAAGAGATCGCCGAAGGCGTGGATATGCAGGGCGATGAAGCGGCGGTCGCGCAGATCTTCGGGATCCTGCTCGACAACGCGTTCAAATACTCGCCGGAAAACGGCACCGTCACGGTCCGTCTGGAGGACCAGGGACGCAGCGCGCTGATCACGGTCGAAAACGACACGGCGGAACCGGTCACCCGGGAGGAGTGCGACCGCATGTTCGAGCGCTTTTACCGCGGCGACGCGGCTCGGTCCGCAAGCGGGGGCGGATTCGGGCTGGGTTTGGCGATCGCCTCCGCGGCGGTCTCAGCCCATAAGGGGAAGATCGGCGCCGAGCCCGTGAAGGACGGCCGGGCGCTGGCCGTGCGGGTCGTGCTGCCGAAGAATCTGTAG
>JAGDDE010000084.1 GCA_017958185.1 Lachnospiraceae bacterium
CCACGATATAGTCGCTGCCCACCTTTTTGGCTTCCGCCGGGGTCATGACGCGCTTCTGGTCGCCCACATCCCCGTCCGCAAATCGCACGCCCGGCGTCACCGTCAGGAAGCCCGCGCCGCAGCTTTCATGCACCTTCGCCGCCTCCAGCGGGGAGCACACCACGCCGTCCAGGCCGGCCTTCGCGGCGTTTTTCGCGTAGTGCAGCACCACGTCTTCCATGGGCTCCCGGATCAGCAGCTCCTCCTCCAGGCTCTGCCGGTCCGTAGAGGTCAGCTGCGTCACCGCGATCACCAGCGGACGGCTGCCGTCCGGGCGCGTGTGCCCCTCCAGCGCCGCCTCCATCATACGGCGGGTCCCCGCCGCGTGCAGGTTGACGATATCCGCGTCCAGACCGGAAAGAACCGCCATGGTCTTTTTGACGGTGTTGGGGATGTCGTGCAGTTTCAGATCCAGAAAGATCTTATGACCGCGCCGCTTGATCTCCTGTACGATGGAGGGACCGGCGGCATAGTACAGTTCCATACCGATCTTAACGAAGGGCCGGCGGCCGGTGAAGCGGTCGAGAAAGGCCAGCGTCTTCTCCGCGCTCTCAAAATCGCAGGCAATGATCACATCTTTTCCCATTCGTGGGCTCCTCCTATGATATCTTCCAGTTTCTCGATCCCCAGGCGGTCCATGACCGCGGGGAGTTCCTCTATGATGTCTTTGCAGACCGTCGGCCGGACCAGATTCTCCGATCCCACCTCCACCGCGCAGGCGCCGGCCAGCATCATTTCGATCACGTCTTCGGCCGAAGCGATGCCGCCCATCCCCACCACGGGGATCTTCACGGCTTCATAGACCTGCCAGACCATACGCAGCGCGACCGGAAAGACGGCCGGTCCGGAAAACCCGCCCATGCCGCGCTGCAGTACCGGGCGGCGGCGCACAGGGTCGATCCGCATGCCGAGCAGCGTATTGATCAGGCTGATCCCGTCCGCGCCGGCCGCTTCGCAGGCCCGCGCGATCTCCGTGATGTCCGTAACATTGGGCGTGAGTTTGATGATGAGCGGTTTATTCGTGACCCGGCGCACGGCCGCGACGACCTGGGCCGCCGCCTTCGGGTCGGTCCCGAAGCTCATGCCGCCGCCGTGCACGTTCGGACAGCTGACGTTCACTTCCAGCCAGCCGATCTGCGGCTCACGGCCCAGTTTTTCACAGGCGCCGGCGTACTCTTCTACGGAAAAGCCGCTTACATTGGCCATGACCGGCTTATGAAAATACGTCTTCATGCGGGGCAGGATCTCCCCGATGACCGCCTCCACGCCGGGATTCTGCAGGCCCACCGCGTTCAGCATGCCGGCGGTGCACTCCGCGATCCGGGGCGTCGGGTTGCCGAAGCGCGGCTGCGCGGTCGTCCCCTTGAAGGAGAACGTGCCCAGGCAGTTGATATCGTAGATCGCGGCGAATTCCTCTCCGTATCCGAACGTCCCCGAGGCGGGAATGACGGGATTGTCCAGCGGGATGCCGCACAGCGTCGTTTTCAGTCGTTCCACAGCAGTTCCTCCCCCGTAAAGACCGGTCCGTCCGCGCACACGCGCCGGCTGCCTCCTGCCGTCTGTATACTGCAGCCCATGCAGACGCCGAACCCGCAGCCCATGCGCTCTTCCAGGCTGTACTGCCCGGCTCCGCGGGCCTTTTTCCAGACGGCCTTCATCATGGGCAGCGGTCCGCAGACGTACAGGCTGTCCGCCTCCGGCATCGCGTCGGTCACAAAGCCCTTCGTGCCCCGGCTGCCGTCCATCGTGGCGATCAGCACCCGGGCGCCCAGCGCCCGGAAGGCCTCTTCGTAAAAGATCTCCTCCGCCCGATTGAAGCCGAGGACCGCCGTCACTTTGCGGCCGGCTTCCCGCAGGCGCCGCGCCAGCAGAAACAGCGGGGCGCAGCCCACGCCGCCGCCCGCCAGGACGACTTCGCCCCGGGCGCGGGTCAGATCAAAACCGTTGCCCAGGCCGGTGAGGGCGTCCAGCAGCTGCCCCGGTACCAGTTCTGTCATCAGCCTGGTCCCGCGGCCCACGGCCTTATAGACCAGCGTCAGCCGGTCTTCCTGCGCGTCGCACACGGAAATGGGCCGCCGCAGGTAGAAATTGCCCGGCAGCTGCAGCTCGGCAAAACGTCCGGCCGGATGCCTCGTCGGAAGAGATCCGCGAGGCCGCCCGGGCCGCCGGCATCAGCGCTGAGATCGAAGCCATGCCGGACGGGTACGACTCCGTCGTCGGAGAGCGCGGCGTAAAGCTGTCCAGCGGTCAGAAGCAACGCATCGCCATCGCGCGGGCCATCCTGCGGCGATCGCCCATCGTCGTGCTGGACGAAGCCACTGCCGCGGTCGACGTGGAAACGGAGCGGCAGATCCAGAAAGCCATCAACGATCTGGCCGGCACGCGCACCATCGTGGCCATCGCGCACCGTCTCTCCACGATCCGCCGCGCCGACCAGATCCTGGTCATCGAAGAGGGCCGCGTGGCCGAACGCGGCACGCATGAGGAACTGATGGCGCTGGGCGGAAGCTATGCCCGTATGAACGAAGTCCAGCAGGCCGCCGGCTACTGAGACGGCCCCGCTGCATATAAAACTCAAGGATTCAAAGGAGCAAAAAGAATGGATGAATGGCAGCCGGCACAGCCGACAGAACTGGAAAAAACAAAAAAAAGCGCCCTGGTCTGGCGGATCGTCGCCATTATTTCCCTCTGCCTGCTGGCGGTGACCGGCACATTGCTGCTGAGCGGAAGAAGTGAGGACCCGGGCCCGTCCCGGCGGATCCCCGGCGAACAGGCCCTGTCTCTCTGGAGCGCCGATGCCCGGGCGAAAAAGGAACTCATCGCCTACGTTGAGGCGGTAACGAATGAGAACAGCAAAGACTTTATCCCGGAGGAAGACCGGATCGCCGTTTTCGATCTGGACGGAACGCTCTTCTGCGAGACCGACCCCAACTACTTCGATTACACCCTGCTGGCCTACCGCGTGCTGGAGGACCCTGCCTACAAAGACCGCGCCTCGGACTTTGAGCGCGAGGTGGCAGGAAAAATCGCCGAACAGAACCGCACCGGCGCCTCCTTCTCCGGCCTGGAAGTGGACCACGGCCGCGCCGTCGCCTCCGCGTTTGCCGGCATGACTATCGGCGAATTCAACCGCTACATCCAGGAATTCAAAAAACTGCCCATGCCCGGCTACGAGGGAATGACCCGCGGCGAAGGCTGGTACAAGCCTATGCTGCAGGTAGTAGAGTATCTGCAGTCCTATGATTTCACCGTTTATGTGGTCAGCGGTACCGACCGCTTCATCGTCCGCGGGATCGTGGACAACTCTCCTCTCAAGGTGCCCATGCGGCAGATCATCGGCTCCGATGAAACGCTCGTCACCCGCCGGCAGGCCGATGCCGACGGACTGGATTACGTTTACGTGGACGACGATGAGCTGATCCTGGGCGGCGACTTCATCATCAAGAACCTGAAGATGAACAAAGTTACTGTGATCGCGCAGGAGATCGGCGTGCAGCCGGTGCTTTCGTTCGGCAACAGCACGGGCGACTCCAGCATGGCGGAATACGTGACCAGCGGCAACCGCTACCGCAGTCTGGCCTTTATGCTTTGCTGCGATGACACCGTGCGCGAAAACGGCAATACGGAAAAAGCGAACAAAATGTTCGCTCTCTGCGAACAGTACGACTGGGTCCCCGTGTCTATGAAAAACGACTGGACCACGATCTACGGCGACGGCGTCCGGCGGAAATGACCGTATGTCTCCCGCCGCGGAGGCCGCGCGAAGGCGCGGCGGAAAAAACTGACGCCGGCCCTCAGGCCAAAGACAAGGAGGTGTTCAATGAAAAAACCGACCGCTCTGCTCCTGCTGATCGTTCTCCTGGGCGCATCGCTCAGCCTTTCGGGCTGCAGTCCGTACACCCGGCACTACAGCACCATCGCGATGGTCACGACCACCTCTTCCGACAAGCCCTTTATGTCCTTTTATTCCTTCGAGGGCCGGCAGGTCTTCACCATCAACGCCCGGGGCGAGTCCAACAGGATCAAAGTCAGTGCCAAACTGGAAAGCGGCAGCGCCGTGATCCGCTATGACGCCGGTGAAGGACTCACGGACTTCCTCACCGTCAGGGGCGGCGATGAGATCTCGACCGTCATCGAATCGCTCCCGAAGGGAAGGATCTATCTTCTGGTGGACACCGAGGAAAAATGTATCAACGGAGATTTTCACTTCGAACTGGAAAAATAAAACCGGAAAGAGAGTACGCTCATGGATCAATGGCTTCTGCGTCTTGTCAACGAGTGGCACGGCCACGGCATCTATCTGTATGTGCTGATCACCACACTGTTTGCCGGTCTGATCTCCTCCGTGATCGGGCTGGAGCGGCAGCTGCAGGGTGAAGCAGCCGGTATTCGCACACACGCGCTCATCGCGGTGGCCAGTTCCCTGCTGATGACGATCAGTATCTGGGCCATCCGCATGGCGGACGGCACGCTGGATATCGAAATGGGCACCGTCTCGGACAACCTGAATTACGACACCTCCCGGATCGCGGCGGCAGCCGTGACCGGCATCGGTTTTCTGGGCGGCGGCGTGATCATCAAAGAGAGATTCTCCATACGGGGCCTGGCGACCTCCGCCACGCTGTGGATCTGTACCGCCATCGGGCTGGCCTGCGGCGCCTGGTTCATTTCAGGCGCCGGCATCACGGCCGCGGTCGTACTCGTGGTGCTGCTGACCTTCGACCGGATCCTGCGGCTCATCGACCGGAACTGCCCGGCTGTCGTGATCTCGGCCGACAGCGACTACCCTCTCCCGGAAAAACTCCGGGAGTTCTCCGCTGCCAACGGTTTCCCGCTCCGGCACATCCGCATCATACGCTGCGATGTCCATGAGCTCCGCATCCGCGCCAGCTATCAGCTTTCGGCCGATCCCACGGAGCTGGCCTACATTTCCCAGCATTTCCTGCGGCAGCCGGAAGTGCATTCCGCCACGGAAGAGGGCACCTGGTTCAGCAAGCGCGTCGGCCGCGAGGGTACCGACTGACCTTATAAACCGTCCGGCCGGCAGGAAGCATTCGACGGATGTTCCCGCCGGTTTTCTGTTTTCGTTTTCTGCCGGTTTTCCGTTTCCCTGCCTGCGGGCGGTGATCCGGCCCGTCCTGTTTTCCGGGAGTTCTGTTATGGATCATTCCTCTGAAGCAAAAAAACATCCCGCGCGGCGCCTTAGGCCCTTCCTGTGGGGCGCCGGCGCCCTGCTTCTGTCCGCTGCGGCCTATCTGCTGATCGCGCCGCTCACGGAGACGCATCCTTCCCTGACCGTCGAGGGCTCCGCCGACTGGATGAGCCGGCTCCCGGACGAGCGGCTGCTCAGCGAACTGTTCATCCCCGGGACTCACGACAGCGGTGCGGACTTTGCCCAGCTGGCCTACTTCTCCAAGTGCCAGTCCTCCGGCATCCGCACGCAGCTGGAAGAAGGATTCCGCTATCTGGATATCCGTCTGGGAGTCCTGGAGTCAGACGACCCGCAGGAACTGCGCTTTTTCCACGGTATCTGCGCCTGCCGCACCGGCGTCTGGCCCTGGTCGGCGCCGCTCACACTGGAGGCAGCCCTGTCTGACTGTTACGCTTTCCTGGACGCGCATCCTTCTGAAACTGTCCTCTTCTGTGTGAAATTCCAGCAGGGCGACGATACCGTGGAGCTGCAGCGGCTGCTGGCGAAGGCCATAGAAAAAGCTCCGCGGTACTGGCTCCTGACCGACCGTCTCCCCACGCTGGGCGAAGCACGCGGAAAACTGGTGCTGCTGCGGCGCTATCCCGACGCGGCGGATCTGGAAGAGAAGGCCGGCCTCTATCTGTACTGGCGCGACCAGGGCAGCCGCCTGGATACGACGCTCTCCGACGCCTTCAGCCATCTCTCCTTCGGCCTGCTGCAGGTACAGGACCGCTACCAGTACGACACAGAAGAAAAATGGACCGCCTTTACAGCCGGTCTGGCCTCCGATGACGACGCGGACCTGCGGCTGCACTTTCTCAGCACCAACGGAAGCCCCGCCTTCGGTCACCCCTACGGCTACGCCAGAAAACTGAACCGTCGGCTCCTGGAGTGGATGCCGGGGGATATCACACCGGCATGGATCATCGTCGATTTCTCCGACGCTTCACTGGCCGAGAAGATCTACCGTCTGAACGATCCCGGGTAAGCGTTGCTCCGGCGGCCTTCTGCCGGTCTGTAAAATCGGTTGATATTTCACTGCTTTTGCCTAATACTGAAAAAAAAGATTCCCGTGATTGTCCCTGATGGCAAAATTCTCCTCACCTGCAGGCAGTTTTGTGTTCTCCCGGACGAACAGGGAAGAGGGAGCCTCTGTGAAAGAACTCAAGCAAAGCCGGCTCGCCAGTTTTCTGATCATTACCGGCATATACGTATTTGCCGCCTTTTTAGGCGCCTTCCTGTACACGACCCTGCCCTATGACTCGTGGCTGGATCTGCTGCTGGCCGATATCGCCGCCACTATCTTCACCTATTTCTTCAGCGTGCTGTTTGCCAACGCCTCTGTGTACGATCCCTACTGGAGCGTCCAGCCGATCGTGATCGTTACCGGCTTCGCGCTGGCCTATCCCCTGGGCACGGCGCAGATCCTGCTGCTGGCCGCCGTCTGGATCTGGGGCATCCGCCTGACCGCCAACTGGGCGCTCACCTTCTATGGATTGGAGCACCAGGACTGGCGCTATACCATGCTGCAGAACAGCACCGGCGCGTTTTACCCTGTAGTCAATTTTCTGGGGATCCATCTGTTCCCCACACTGGTCGTCTATGCCTGCGTCCTGCCGGCCGTCTTTGTGATCGAGTCCGGCGCTCAGGCAACGTTCTTCAGTTATCTTTTCTTTGCCGTGAGCTTCGGCGCCGCCGTGCTGCAGTTTGTTTCGGACCATCAGATGCTGGCCTTCCGCCGTCAGAAGACCGGCGGCCTCATCCGCACGGGTCTGTGGAAGTATTCCCGCCACCCCAACTATCTGGGCGAGATCCTGATGTGGTGGGGCATTGCCGGCCAGGCGGTCTGTGTGCTGCCGGATTCCTGGTGGATGATCCTGGGCGCGACCGTGAACACCCTCATGTTCGTCTTTATCAGCATCCCCATGGCCGACCGCCGTCAGAGCGCCAAACCCGGCTATGCCGAATACGCTGCCGAGACCCGCATGCTGCTGCCCTTCCCCCGCCGATCCTGACAGACTTCGCACCCTATGACGATCTGTCGCCGCCGGTATGGATCGGTCCCCTCCGAACGATGCCGCAGACGCCCTCCGGTCGTCCGCTCTCCTTCTCCTCCCGTCCCACGCATTGACAAGCCCCGCGTCGGCTCTCCTTTTGCCTCAGCTTCCGGAGAACTGCCGCGGGGTTTTTCTGTCTGTTCAGTTTTTCCGCGTAACCACTGTTTTCCCTTGTCAGAAAATGAAAAATTTTGATTCAGGCCCTTGACTGGTGTTCAATTTCGTCGTATGATAAGGTAAAAGTGAACGTTTGGAGGGCAACATGGACAATCAGAGCCAACTGAAGCGCCGCCTGAATCCCATGCATGTCTGGGCTATCGCCTTTGGCTGCGTGATCGGGTGGGGATCCTTCATCAATCCAGGGAAAAAGTTTCTGCCGAATTCCGGCGTAGCCGGCACAGCCATCGCCATGATCCTGGGCGCGCTGGTCATGATCATCATCGCCTTTTCTTACGCGTATATGGTCCCCAAATATCCCAAAGCCGGCGGTGAATTCACCTTTACCAAGAACTGCTTCGGAAAAAACCTGGCCTTTGTCTGCGGCTGGTTCCTGGTCGTGGCATACCTCACCAACGTTCCCATGAACAGCACGGCTATCGGCCTCATCGTAGACGGGCTGGACGGCCCGGCCGATATCCTGAAATGGGGCTTCCACTATTCGATCGCCGGTTTTGACATCTATCTGGGCGAAATGCTGCTGGCCATGGCCATCCTGTTGTTGTTCGGCTATCTGAACGTCATCGGCGTGCGCAAGGCCGCTATCGTGCAGACTGTCCTGTCTTCCCTGCTCGTCGTCTGCGTCTTTACGCTCTGCATGGCCGGCGTCTTCAGCGCCAAGGCCAAAGGGATCAATATGGAGCCTGTCTGGGGTTTTGACAAGAGCGCCGCCATCGCCGCCGGAGCGACCACCGCCGAGATCGGCACGTACGCCCACAGCGGTACGGCCGGCATCCTCTCCGCCATTCTGGCTACCTTCGCCATCGCGCCCTGGGCCTATGTCGGCTTCGATGCCATCCCCCAGGCCGCCGAGGAGTTCAACTTCTCCTTCAAGAAGGTCTCCTTCATCATGATCATCGCCATCGTTTTCGGCTGCTTCGTCTATACCAGCAATAATACCGTAGCGGCTGCCGCGCTGGAGAACTGGCCGGATCGCGTCATGGCCGGCGAATGGGTGCTGCTGGTCGCGGCGGAAGAACTGCTGGGGACCTTCGGCAAGGTACTGATCGGCATCGGTGTGAGCTGCGCCGTCCTTTCCGGCATCATGGGCTTTTATCTGGCCTCTTCCCGCCTCATGTATTCCATGAGCCGCGACGGGTATCTGCCCCAGTGGTTCGGCAAAGTCGATGAAAAATACGGCACGCCCAAAAACGCCATGATCTTCTGCATCATCGTGAGCCTTTCCGGCCCCATCCTCGGCCGCGAAGCGCTGGGCTGGTTCGTGGACATGAGCGCGATCGGTGCGTCCATCGGCTACTTTTTCACCTGCGCCAGCACCCTGATCACCGCCCGCCGGGACGGTGACGGAACGCCCTTCCTGAAGGGTATGGCCATTACCGGCGTCGTCTTCAGCGTCGCCTTTATGATCCTGCAGCTGATCCCGATCCCCGGTCTTTCCGGCGTTCACTTCGGGACGGAAAGTTATATCATGCTGGTCGTCTGGGTCGCGATCGGTCTGGTGTTCTGGGTCAAAGAACACAAGTTCTTTACCTCCGCCGACTGATCCGCGATTTCAAGATAAAGCCGCAGCGGTTCCGATTGCCGCTGCGGCATTTTTTATCCCTGTATCCTGTTCCGCGTTCAGTTTGGAACGTACATCTGACGGTACGGGTTGGCGCTGTCCGGTGTGACCACCGTGAACGGCGCCTGCAGCAGGTCCCGCGCGTCCAGTCCGAAGATCCCGCAGTACTCTTCCAGAATGCCGCGGATCTCTTCCAGGTCTTCCGGCTGTGCCGCGCGGGCTGTCACCTGATCCGGAAAACGGATAGTCTCACAGCTTGAACGCAAGAACAGCTTGCCGCCGTGCATGCCCGTGCAGGGGAAATTGCTTACGATGGGCCGTCCGTCCGTGTGCCGTCCGAGCACGATAATCACCCCGCCGGCCTGGTATTCCCCCAGAAAACTCCCGGCGCGGCCGCCGATCACGATCACCGGCACATGTTCCCGGTACGCTTTCATATGGATGCCTGCCCGGTAGCCGGCGTTTCCTTCCACGTAGATCTTTCCGCCGCGCATCGCGTAGCCCGCGGTGTCGCCGATGCTTCCGTGTACGATGATGCTGCCGGCGTTCATCGTATCGCCCACCGCGTCCTGCGCGTTCCCGAACACTTCGATCGACGCGCCGTTCAGGTAAGCTCCCAGCGCATTGCCGGGCACCCCGCGGATCGTGATCCGGCGCGGGCCCATCCCCGCTCCGATGAAGCGCTGTCCCAGGCAGTTTTCCAGCTCCGTATCTCCCTGCGTCGTCCGAAGCAGCGCGTTCAACGCTTCAAAGTCCATTCCGACCGTATCGATCTTCCTCATACGACACCTCCCAGTTTCCGGCGGCGCGTCGCCTGCCCCAGCGGCAGCAGCGAAGGCTCCCGGCCCACCGCTTCCAGATCCACACCCTCCAGCGGAACCCTGTCCCGGATCATGGCGGTATAAATGCCCGCCTTCCGGACGTCTCCGATCAGAACATATCCCTTCAGTACACCTTCCTGAACATACAGTTTCCGGCAGGACGTTTCCGTGACTTCACAGAAGGCCGCGTCTCCCTGGCAGGTGCCCGCGCTCATAACGTGCAAGCCGAAGAAGCCGATGGAATTCATGCGCATGCCGGCCGTAAAGACAGCCGACCCTCCGGCCATATTGATGCCGGCGCATTCACCCTGCTGCGCGGCGTTCGGAAGGATCGCCATCACAGCCGTCTGTCCTGTCGTCAGTTCCGTCGATTCCGTGCAGTCTCCGGCCGCCCAGACGTCCGGCAGCGAGGTCTTCCCGGTCTCATCGATCGTAATGCCCCGTCCGATGGCCGCGCCGGCCTGCGCCGCCAACGACGTAGCCGGCCGCACGCCGATCGCGATCACCAGAATGTCAAAATCCACCCGTTCGCCGTGCTGCATCACGGCACAGCCGCCTTCAAACCGCGCGGCCGTGTTTCCCAGCATCAGCCGGATCCCGTTTTTCTCCAGATGCCGCTCCAGGATCACGGAGCACTGCCCGTCCAGACTGACGCTCATGGCCCGGTCCGCCAGGTCGCACACGGTGATGCTCCCCGCCCGGTCTCGCAGGCCCTCCGCACACTTCAGCCCGATGAACCCGGCCCCGACGATCAGCACGCGGCTTTCCTTTGTGACCGCCTGCTCCAGGGCCAGCGCGTCCTCCAGCGTCGTGAAGAAAAAGCGCCGCGGCACCGTTTCGATCCCCTCAAAGCGGGGCGAAAACGGAAAAGACCCGGTGCAGAGGCAGAGCGCGTCATACGGAAGCTGTCGGCCGTCCTCCAGTGTGACCCGGTGCGCGGCGGCGTCCAGACTCGCGGCCCCGACTCCGTGCAGGGCAGTGATACAGTTTCTCTCGTAAAAACCAAGGCCTACCCGGCTCATACGCGGGATGTCCGTTTTTCCCTCCAGATAATACGAGATCAGCGGGCGGCCGTATCCGGAAACGCGCTCCTGCGAGACCAGCGTGATCTCGCCCTGCGGATCCGTCCGGCGGACTGCCTCCGCGCAGCTTGTACCCGCCGCGCCGCCCCCGATGATCACATAGCGCTTCATGACCGTTCCTCCTCTCGCTCCTCGTAAACGATCGCCCTGTTTGGGCAGCCGGCCGCGCAGGCCGGAGCGCCGCAGCTGTTCTGCAGGCACAGTTCGCACTTGAGAGCCGCGCCGTCCGGGCCGGGCGCTACGGCACCATAAGGACAGACCAGCACACAGGTCAGGCATCCCACACATTTGCCGCGGTCGATACGGACGACCCCGTCCTCCCGGCGCAGCGCGCCGGAAATGCAGCATGTCACACACAGCGGATCGGTGCAGTGCCTGCAGGAGACCGCGTAGGTGATCCGGCCGTCCCCCTCCACGCGGATGCGCGAAACGAGGGGCTTCCCCTTCAGGGCGCTGACCATGTCGCGCGCGCCGGAATTGGCAAACGCGCAGTTATACTCGCACAAATGGCAGCCGAGGCACCATTCTTCATTTACATAGACCCGTTTCATGTCTTACTCCCCCGCATGGGCAATGCCCAGGATCCGCAGTTCCGTCTCATTCAGGCCCACGCCGCGCAGCATCTTCCGGTTCCCGCGCAGCGCTTCGATCGAGTTGATCCCCATACCGCCCATGAGTTCTTTGATCTCGTGCTTCCAGGCCGTCAGCAGATTGATGAGCCGCTCGGATCCGATATCGGGATTCAGTCGTTTGACCAGGTCGGGCCGCTGCGTGGCGATGCCCCAGTTGCACTTGCCGCTCTGGCAGGTTCGGCACAGGTGGCAACCCAGGGCCAGCACGGCCGCCGTCGCGATATAGCAGGCATCGGCGCCCAGCGCCACGGCTTTGACCACGTCTGCCGAGCTGCGGATCGATCCGCCCACCACCAGACTCACCTGGCTGCGGATGCCCTCGTCGCGGAGCCGCTGATCGACGGCCGCCAGCGCCAGTTCCACCGGGATGCCCACATTGTCGCGGATCCTTGTCGGCGCGGCGCCGGTGCCCCCGCGGAATCCGTCGATGGCCAGAATATCGGCGCCGGAGCGGGCGATCCCGCTCGCGATGGCCGCGATATTATGCACGGCCGCGACCTTGACGATGACCGGTTTACGGTGACCCGTGGCCTCCTTCAGAGACCAGACCAGCTGACGCAGATCCTCGATGGAATAAATGTCGTGGTGCGGCGCCGGTGAGATCGCGTCGCTCCCTTCCGGGATCATGCGGGTGCGCGAAACATCCGGACCGACCTTGGCGCCGGGCAGATGCCCGCCGATGCCCGGCTTGGCTCCCTGCCCCATCTTGATCTCGATGGCCGCGCCGGCCTCCAGATAGTCCTCATGCACACCGAAGCGCCCGGAAGCCACCTGCACGATGGTATGCGGTCCGTACGGGTAGAAGTCTTCATGCAGGCCGCCCTCGCCGGTGTTGTAGCAGGTGCCCAGTTCCGCGGCTGCCCGTGCCAGAGAGGCGTGCGCGTTGTAGCTGATGGAACCGTAACTCATGGCGGAGAACATGACCGGCAGGCTCAGTTCCAGCTGCGGCGGCAGATCCGTGACCAGCCGTCCGTCCTCGCCCCGCACGATCTTTTCCGGCTTTTTCCCCAAAAACACCCGCGTTTCCATGGGTTCCCGGAGCGGGTCGATGGACGGATTCGTCACCTGCGAGGCGTTAATCAGGATCTTATCCCAGTATACCGGCAGCGGCTTGGGATTCCCCATCGAGGAAAGCAGCACGCCGCCGCTCCCCGCCTGTTTATAGATCTCCCGGATCGTATCGCTGTCCCAGTTGGCGTTTTCACGCAGGCGGCAGTCCGATTTAACGATCTTCAGTGCCCGCGTGGGACAAAGCGAAACACAGCGCTGACAGTTCACGCACTTCGATTCATCAGAAAACATTTTGTCCCGGCCCTCATCGTAACAATGCACCTCATTGGCGCACTGCCGTTCGCAGACCCGGCAGCGGATACAGCGGTCGTCGTTTCTGACCACTTCGTATTCCGGAAACAGATATTGGATCCCGCTCATCAGAAACACCCCTCTTTCACCCGGACGATGACCGGCTCGCCGCCGGCCGGCGCATACAGGTTTTTCACCTCCGGCTCCATGGCGCGGATCGCGGCCTCTTCCGAAGCCAGGAATACTCGGTCACCCTTTTCCGCCGTGACCAGGCTCCGCAGCTTCAGGCGGTCATTGAGCGCCATGAGGCCGCCCGTAAAGCCCAGAATAATGGAAAACGGTCCGGTGACCAGCAGGCTCGGGAACACCGTCCGCAGATACGTCAGCTGCTCCCGCTCCGGCGCCGGCATCCTTTCGATCGTGCTCCAGAACGGCGCCGCGATCACGCCGGCCATTTCCTCCAGCGTGAGTTTCTGCCGGCGCAGCAGATAGTCCGCGATATACGTGATGACCTCTGTGTCCGTCTGCAGCGTACAGGTGTAGCCGTACATCTCCATGCAGCGGCGGTTCGCGTCATAAGAAGAGATCTCCCCGTTGTGGACTACCGATTTATCCAGCAGCGCAAAGGGATGCGCGCCGCCCCACCAGCCGGGCGTATTGGTGGGATACCGCCCGTGTGCCGTCCAGCAATAGGCCTCGTATTCCTCCAGCCGGTAAAACACGCCTACGTCTTCAGGATACCCGACCGCCTTGAAGACGCCCATATTCTTGCCGCTGGAAAAGACGTACGCGCCATGGATGCCGGTATTGATGCGCATGACGATCCGCGCGATATATTCCTCCTCATCCAGCTGCATGGAAGCCAGCACTGACCGCAGCGGCGTCACAAAATACCGCCAGATGAGCGGCTCGTCTGTGATGGCCGGGATAGTACGGGTGGGGATCACTTCCGCCTTCACGACTTCCAGCACACC